>JAMCQY010000098.1 GCA_023381945.1 Deltaproteobacteria bacterium | reverse complement strand
ATCGCCCGGATGGTTCCCCCCACCGCCAGTTCCTGCCCCGCCTTTTTGGTTGCCCTGAGAGCTATTGCCAATTCCGCCTGGCCCTGGGGATCTTTGAGGCGGACATTACCGTGGCTGGTGATGGGCAAGTCTATCTGCATATTCTGATAAGGGCTGGGCTTGGCGCTGGTCTTTTTTTTGGCAGGGGGTTTATCCACCAGGACCACATCCGGGTCCAGACCGCCGCTAAATAAAGTGGGACGCAGCAGAGCCTTGGGCACCGTTATCCGGCCTTTAACCACCAGATGCGATACCGGGCCGCTCACGTAAACCTCACCATCGAGCCAGATTTGATTGCCGCCCCGGCTCATCACCTGGAACCCCTGGAGCCGCGTTTCAACCGCGGAAGCCCCCTTCAAGTTCAGATTTCCGGAAACGGTAATGGTGCCCTGACTCTCCATGGTTATGGCCGGAATTACAATTTTGTCCCCCTGCAGGCGAGCCTCTCCCGGATTCAGCCTGTAAACCAGGCCCGCTTGACGCGGCTGCACCGAGCCGGCTCCCCAGCGAATTGATCCAGTCAGTTGCGGGCGGTGCGGGTCTCCTTTGGCCGACACCATCATATCCACCTGGCCTTCGGCGGATTGAATCTCTGGAGTAAGGGTCTTCAATAAAGACAGGTTGATTTTTTCGCTCCGCACCTGGAGATCGAGCCCTTGATTACCAAGGGCGAACTGCCAGGGAGTAATGGAAAAGGTCAGAGGCACCGTCCCTTTCCAGGTGAGCCGGGACGGTTGTGAACCTGCCTCCAGATAACCTGAAAGCTGTAAATTCCCGGAGTTATAACTTATATTAGTGGTTAGGGTTTTGATGTTTATCTGCTGAATTTCCGCCGAGACCAGATTGAATTTACCATTGATCATGGGCGCCCGCGGAGTGCCGCTCAGAGTCGCCTTGCCGTTAAGTTTCCCCTTCATTTCATAGCCAGACGGCTGCACCAGGGTGGTATCTAAATTCTGTATTTCCAACCGGCCGGCAAGTTCGTTGCCGCGGGCGGTTGCCTGCACCGCCACCGTACCGCCGTCTACTTGAAAAGTGGCGGGCGATATTTCATAGCCGGGCAGGATGCGAACCTGAAAAGGAGCCTTATTCTTAATATTCAGGTCTTGACTCTGCCAAGAAACCTGCCGGATATCAAAACTGAGAGGCCTTCCTCTGAGATTCGCGCTCCCGGCCAGTTCCAGGCGGGGATATTTGGCTGAAGTGGCGGCCAGATTAAAGTCCCAGCCGCCTCCCTGGCCCTGGGCGTTCAGATTGAAGCGCGAGAAGGTGCCGAGTTTGGTCTGCAGGTCGGTCCCCTGAAGCACCAGATTGCCCGCCTGCGGCGGCAAGCCGATAATATCAGCCTTCAGGCTGGCCGACTGAACGGCAACTCCGTTGAAAGAAAGCTGCCGCGCCTGTGCCGTCAGATTGATTTGCAGAGACCTCCAGGGTCCCCGGATGGTGCCGCGGGCGGTGAGAGCAGAAAAACTTCCCCCGGTCTTTACCGGCAGATTGCGGGAACTGGTAACCGCGGCAGTGAAACTCAAGTTCGCCCCTGAGCGGCTAATCGTTCCTTTTACAGCGGCATCTCCCGCAGCCAGCCTCATTTCGGCCCTGTCTATTTCCAATCTTTCCTGGTTTAAAACGAATTTTGCCTGCAAACTTTTCAGGGGTTCGTTATAGACCCGTCCATTGGCGGTAAGATCTCCAGCCAGGTAAAGCTGGCTGGCCGAATATCCGGGAGGCAGGCGGAACCTGCCGGTATAAGAACTGGTTAAATCGGTGCCGGCATATTGTTTTAATCCCAGCAGGGCTGGCTGGAAGTTTTGCGTCCGCAGGGTCAATTCACCCCGAATCTCTTTTCCGTCTTTCCCCAGGGGCAGCAGGTGGCCCTTGGAGGCGGCTTCCACCTTGCCAAAGTTGCCCTCTGCCAGACCTTTAAAATCCTGCCTTTCTGCGTCACCTTTTAAAGTGACAAAAAGTTTGCCAACCTTAACGTCCTTATAGCGGAAAGGCTCCAGGTTAAGGGCGCCATCCATAGTTTCCGGATTCCACGGCAGCCCGGTCCCCTTAAGCTCCAGCCGGGCGTTCACCGGGCTCAAACCCTTGAACTTTGCAACCTGAAGCCCTCGAACCTCTTTAAATTGTTCGATAGTCAGATTCTGTAAAGAGCCCTTGAGGCTAAAGGTCGCAGG
Organism: Deltaproteobacteria bacterium; assembly: GCA_023381945.1. Next base: position 1,439 of record JAMCQY010000098.1, on the reverse strand, counting down.
TTTGGCCTTGGAGTCAAACTCCCCCTGCAGGTCAAACCTGGCCTGACCGATATCGCCGGTGGTCTGGAGCCTCGCTCCGTTGGGAGTGCCCTGATAGGCGAATTTACCGGCTAAATCCCATTCGGCCGGCCAATTGTTCCAAAATTCCCGGATTAAAGAGGCCTTTACGGGTCCAAGATAGCCCGTGGCCTTGCAGGATAGTCCGGCAGCAGGTTGGCATAGATCGCCCTGCAGGGACAGGACCGTCTTCCCAGCCATTTTGAGTTCAAATTGATCGACTTTGACCACCCTGACGCTGTATCTCAGTTTAGCCGTGAAATGGACCGGTCCCTGCGGGGTGGCAACCCCAAATTCGGCTCTTTTTACTTGAATTTCCTGTTTCGGCTCGCCCGGTTCTATGAGGGTAAGGTCTGACTCGAAGTTTAAATCACGCCAATCGGTCAATACGCCGTCTCGAATTAGCAGGATTTCCCCCTGTTTGATCGTAACCTTGGTCAGGTCCACCTTTCGAAGGAAAGCAGCCTTGATTCTTTCGGTGAGACTGGGAGCTTTGGTCACCGGGGGCTGAGTCTTGAGAAGCTTTTCGGTATTCCAATGTCCGGAAACTTCGACCGCATGGATCAGGGGCTGGACCAGCCCCACATCGCTTAACACTAGGTGCCCCACAAAAAAGGACTCCACCGATAGGCGCAAATTAGCTGCATCCGCTTTTAGAAATACCTGTTTGTCATGGGTCTCGATGGCGAAATCCTGGTAAGTTATGCCTGTAAAAGGATTTCCTGAGATGCCCCCGGCGGTAACTTTTCCGTTAACCCTGGCCTGCAATAGGCTGAGGAGATAAGGGCCGCCCCAATTCCAATGTGCCAGGGCGTAAAGTCCCAGGCCGGCCAGACCCGCGCAGACCAGCAGGATAAGCAGGACTATGGTTAACCATCGCCTCATAATCTTCCTTAAAATGCGTAACCCACCGTAAAGTGGATATAGTAGCGGCCATCCTGCTGATAATTGATGCGGTTGGTCGGAAAAGCAATATCGATACCCACCGGCCCGATGGGAGAGAGGTAACGCAAGCCGAATCCGGGAGAATATTTTAACTGGCCCAGGTCAAAGTCGTGGATTTTGAAAAAGACGTTGCCCGCATCCATGAACACCACCGCTCCGAGGTTTTCATAGATGGGGAGCGGAAACCGCAGTTCCAGGCTGGCCTCTAAAACCGCCTCCCCGCCAATGGGGTCATTGGCGGAATTCCGGGGGCCGAGAAAGTTCAGCTCATAGCCCCGCACACTGTTGGCGCCGCCGCTGAATAAGCGGCGCACAATGGGAATCTGGCTGGTGCTTTGCATCGGTTCGATCAGGCCGCCTTTAACCCGCCCTGCCAAGACCACCCCGGTATCGCCGATAGCCTGGTATTTCCGCACCTCCAAGATGGCCTGGCTGAA
>JAMCQY010000156.1 GCA_023381945.1 Deltaproteobacteria bacterium | reverse complement strand
TCCGTAAGCTTGTATTTCTAGTCATTATCCTGATCGTCCTGCTGTTCATGGGCAGCCTGGGCTTTGTCTGGCTGGAAGGCTGGAATTATTTCGACGCCCTCTACATGACGGTGACCACTCTCACCACAGTGGGCTATGGAGAGGTGCATCCGCTTTCGAAAATCGGCAGGGTCTACAATATGGCCCTGATCCTGGCGGGTATGGGGGTGCTCTTTTATATTGTTACCGCCTTGGCCCGGGTGGTGGTGGAAGGGGAGATCAAAGAAGCACTGGGAAGGCGCAAATTGGTTAAGAAAATTAAAGGACTCAAGAACCATTATATTATTTGCGGTTTCGGCCGCATTGGGGAAATTATCGCCCGCCAGCTCAAAGAGCGGCGTATTCCCGTGGTGATCATCGAAAACAAGCCCGAAAACCTGAGCTATTTGGAGGAGTCGGATTATTACTTCGTTGCGGGCGACGCCACTCGGGAAGAGATTTTACAGGAGGCCGGGATTGACCGGGCCCGGGGGTTGGTGGCGGTAGTCTCTTCGGACGCCGATAACGTTTACATTGTGCTGACGGCCCGCAGCCTCAACCCCGATCTCTACATCGTGGCACGGGCTGAAGAGATCGGGGCCGAAAAGAAGTTGCTGCGAGCCGGGGCCGACCGGGTGGAATCTCCCTATGAGATGGGAGGCCGCAAGATGGCCCATGCCATTTTGCGGCCCACTGTGACCACCTTCATGGAACTGGCCATGACCGAAGGGGTGGAGTGGAGCATGGAGGAGGTCAGGGTAGGGGAGGGGTCCTCCCTGGCAAGGGTGGCCCTCAAAGACTCGGGCATCCGCCAGAAGTTGGACCTCATCGTGGTGGCCATCAAACGGGCCGACGGCGAAATGCTCTTCAACCCCACCCTGGAGACGCGGATACAGGCGGGCGATACCCTGATCGCCCTGGGAATGCGCCATAATCTGGAGAGGCTGGAAGAGATGGTGAAATAGCGGTCAGCGATCAGCTTTCAGCTTAAAGAAAGAAGAACCAGAGATCTCACGCCAAGACGCCAAGGCACAAAGGCGCAAGAAATTATAGAAACATCTAGGGCGGGCCGTGCCCGCTGAATTTTGGCCGCCGCAGGCCGCCTTATTGCCGCAATCTATCGGCCAAGGTTCGTTGGGGCGCACCACCAGATGTGCGCTCTTCAGAGGGCGGACAAGAAGGTCCGCCTTTACCGTACAGGTTTTGGAGGACGCCATGACCCAAAAAATCGTCGGACGCGGGGTGAGTGTTACCTATTTTGGCCATTCAGCTTTTAAACTGGTGGGGGGCGGGGTGGCGGTGGTCATCGACCCCTGGCTGAGCAACCCGCTGCTCAGTACTCCGGTGGAGAAGGTGGGGAAGGTGGATATCATCCTGGTGACCCACGGTCACGGGGATCATGTTGGCGAGACCGTGCCGCTGGCCCAAAAGACCGGGGCCACGGTGGTGGCCATGAATGAGTTAGCGCAGATTTTGGCGGGCCAGGGAGTTAAAGAAACCGTGGGGATGAACAAAGGGGGCACCGTGGCCGTGGCCGGGGTTAAAGTCACCATGACCCAGGCGGTACATTCCTCCACCATGACTGTGGGGGGCAAGATGGTGCCGGCCGGGGAGGCCGGCGGCTTCGTGGTGCAGTTCCCGGACGGCTTTACCGTTTACCATGCCGGCGACACCGCGGTCTTCCGGGACATGGAGCTCATCCGGGAGTTGTACCGGCCGGAACTGGCCCTGCTGCCCATCGGCAGCCATTACGTCATGAACCCCCAGGAGGCGGCCCTGGCCTGCCGGATGCTCAGGCCCAAATGGGTCATTCCCATGCACTACGGCACCTTTCCGGTGCTCACCGGCACGCCGGCGGAATTGATGTCGCTATTGAAAGATGTGCCGGAGATCAAAGTGATTGTGATGAAGCCGGGAGAGACGGTGGAATAATAGTGGTCAGTGGCCAGTAGTCAGTGGTCAGTAAAGGCAAAGAATAGCTGAGAGCTGACAGCTTATTCAAGGAGAGTGAGCAGTGAGCAGTGAGGTAAGTCCCGGATTTTAGGTTAATTTCCAACTCAAATTGCTTAGGAGGAATCGAAATTATGGCTTCCGATCAACAACTCAGTCTCCGGCGACGCCTCTTTAATGCACTGATGATCCCCTGGGTGGATAAGACCATTGCGGTTCTGGCGGTCCTGCCCTTCGCTTATGAACTGGTCAGGATGCTGATGCACGGCCTAATGAACATCCCTCGGGCCGTTCTGGCGATTCATTTCCTGGTAGTTATTTTCACGATGGTTCTGCGCACCGCGCCGGTTAGGGTCACCCCTAATCCGTGGTTTTGGGCACTGGCTTTTGTGGCGACTTATTGGGGTCTACTGGTCGCAGCCTTCGCCAAGCCGGGAGCGGCCCTGGTGCCCAGCATGGTCACCAACGGCATTTCCATCCTTTCTATCTTGGTAGTGGTATATGCCCGGCTCAGCCTGGGGCGCAGCATCGGTTTGGTTCCGGCCCAGCGGGTTATCATTACCCATGGCGCCTACCAGTTCGTCCGCCACCCGATCTATACCGGCATCTTCATCTCCTACACCTCGTTTATGTTGCGCGCTTACTCGCCGACGAATGTAGCGCTGGCGCTTTGCGGGATTGGGTTCTTCCTGATTAAAAGCGTCATCGAAGAGCGGTTTCTGGCAGTAGACCCGGAGTACGCCGATTACCTGGCGCGCGTACTAGATCGGGTGGCGGACGAACTGGTATGAAAAAAATGCTGTCAGCGGTCAGCGGTTAGCTTTCAGCTAAAAAATCAAAAGCTCCAAATGGAATCGGTTTTAAAATGTAGCCGCAGGCTTTAGCTTGCGAAGGCTGAAGCCTGCGGCTACACGGCGGGCACGGAGGCCCCCCCCACCAAACAATAATTCGAGCTGAGCGCTGATAATTGAAAGCTGACAGCTTTAGCCAAGGAGGAAAATTGCGTCGTAAAAAGCGTTGGCAGGTGGAGCCGGAGAAGCCGGAGCAGGTGAAGGAGCTGAGCGCCCGGCATGGGCTGCCGCCCCTGGTGGCTCGCCTGCTGGTGAACAGGGGCCTGAACGAACCCGAGGAGATCGAGGCTTTTCTGGACCCCAGCCTGGAGCGGCTCTACCCTCCCTTCGGACTGGCGGACCTGGAGAAGGCCGCCACCCGCCTGGGCCAGGCAGTGCGCCGGGGCGAGCCGGTGGCGGTCTACGGCGACTACGATGCCGACGGCATTACCGCCACTGCCGTATTGCATCAGCTCTTCACCGAGCTGGGTCTGACTTGTTGCAACTACATCCCTAACCGGCTCACGGAAGGTTACGGCCTGAAGGTGGGGGGGCTGAAGGAGTTGGCCCCCAAGGCTAAATTGGTGGTGACGGTGGACTGCGGCGTCAGCGACGCCGAGGCGGTGGCCTGGGCCCAACATGAAGGGCTGGAGGTCATCGTTACTGACCACCACGAAATCCCGCCGGAACTGCCGCCGGCTTTCGCGGTGGTCAACCCGAAGCGGGGCGGCGCTGATTATCCCTTCGGAGACCTGGCCGGCGTCGGGGTGGCCCTGCTTCTGGCCCTGGGAGTGCGGGCCGAATTGCGCTCCGAGGGCTGGTTTTCCAGGCATAAAGAGCCCAACCTCAAATCATATCTCGACTTGGTGGC
>JAMCQY010000129.1 GCA_023381945.1 Deltaproteobacteria bacterium | reverse complement strand
GACATGGCCACGAAAATAGAGGCGGCCCGGGCCCTGGTCTATGCCGTGGCGCGCTTCGTCGACACCAAGCCCAAAGATCAATCCAAGGAAGGGGCCATGGCCAAGCTCTTCCCCACTGACATGGCCATGCAGGTGACCGTGGACGCGGTCCAGGTCATGGGCGGGCACGGCTACATGCGGGAATACCCGGTGGAAAAGATGATGCGGGACGCCAAGATCCTCCAGATTTACGAAGGCACCAACCAGATTATGCGCAATATCATCGGGTTGGCCTTGAATAAAGAATATTCGAAGAGGAAATAGCCGGAGAAAAGTGGCCAGTGGTCAGTGATCAGTGGCCAGTTTAAGTCTCCATTTTTTTTTGGTGCCCAAAAGCTGGGCTTGGGATCCAAAATAGAGGTAGCCTTCAATGGAGTATAAAATTCTTCGCTCTGTTGGTGAGGAAAACCCACCGGGAAATGTCGCAATTGGAAATCTGGCAAAGATAGTAAACGAGCACATTTCAGAAGGATGGAAGCCTCTTGGCGGAGTGGCAGTTGCTCCTATCGTTGCCCCTAAATCACTTGGCTCCCAGCGAGACAATTGGTTCACCAGTTTCACCCAGGCAATGATCAAGATCTAATGAAATCTATAACTCCCAAATGTAAATTAGAAATGAGATGTAAGGTGGGCACTGCCCACCATTTCCTTTTTCTGACCACTGGGCACTGACCACTGACCACTATGAACATCATCGTCTGTATCAAACAAGTCCCCGACACCCAGGAAGTCCGCCTGGACCCGGTGACCCATACCTTAAAGCGCGAGGGCGTCAAGGCCATCATCAATCCCTTTGACCTCTACGCCCTGGAAGAGGCCCTGCGGATTAAAGACGCGCAGGAGGCCAAGGTCACCGTCCTCACTATGGGTCCGCCCCAGGCCGAAGCGGCCCTGCGGGAAGCCCTGGGCTACGGCGCCGACGCTGCGGTGCTGCTTTCTGATCGCGCCTTTGCCGGGGCCGACACCTGGGCCACGGCCTTGACATTGTCTAAAGCCATTGAGAAATTGGGCGGCGCGGACCTGATCTTCACCGGCAAGCAGGCCATCGACGGCGACACCGCTCAGGTAGGGCCCATGCTGGCGGCTATTCTGGGCATCCCTTATGCCGCCTGGGCAAGGAAGCTCACTTTCGGCGAAGACGGCTTGCTGACCGTGGAGCGCTTGCTGGACCACGGCTATGATGCGGTGGAAGTGCAGCTCCCGGCCCTGATCACCGTGGTCAAAGAGATCAACGAACCCAGGGTGCCTTCTTTCAAGGCCAAACTGAGAGCCAAAAAAGAACCGACCCCGGTGTGGGGCGTTGCCGACCTGGGTTTGGCCCCCGAGCAAGTGGGCTTGAACGGCTCCTTTACCCAGGTGGTGAAGGTCTTTCCGCCGCCGGCCCGCGGCAAATCCGAGGTCTGGACCGGAGAGCCGTCGGAGCTGGCCGGCCGCCTCTGGCAGCGGCTGAAGGCAATGTCAAAAGGTGCGGCGTAGGCGAGTGATATCTCACGTAAAGATGCCAAGGCGCAAAGACGCAAAAGATTAGAAAGGTAGCACAGGCTTTCCAGCCTGTGCAGATATAGGGCGGCCTGTGGCCGCCAAATTTCGAATTAGCTTTATTATCTCGTAAGGGCGACCCAGCGGGTCGCCCCTACATTAAATGGCGCCATGCCCCTGCAAGAAGAGTTCGAAACCATCGGCAACCGGTTTTTCCGCTGGCGCAGCTACCTGCCGCTCTTCATGGGGGCGCTGTTTCTTGCGGCTTTATTGAGTTACCGCCATCCGGAAGCCGCGCCCAGACCCGGCCCGGCCTGGCAGATGGGCTGCCTGCTGGTCTCGGTGACCGGCCTGCTCTTGCGCTTCTATACCGTGGGCTTTGCCCCTCGAGGCACCTCGGGACGCAACACCCGGGGTCAGGTGGCGGAGGTCCTGAACACCAGCGGCATGTATTCCATAGTCCGGAATCCCCTTTACTTGGGTAACTTTCTTATGTGGCTGGGGTTGGCGCTATTTATTAAAGTTTGGTGGTGCGCGGTCATCGTCGTCTTATGCTTCACCCTGTTTTATGAACGAATCATCTTTGCCGAAGAAAAATATTTGCGGGAAAAATTCGGGGCTGCCTTTGTAAATTGGGCCGAAAATACCCCTGCCATTATTCCGCAATTCAAGAATTGGCGGCCTCCGGAGCTTTCTTTTTCCTGGAAGTCGGCCTTGAAGAGAGAATATTCCGGTTTTTTTGCCATGATCGCCTCTTTTACGGCCTTGGCAATCATCAGGGATAGCTTGCAGGCCGGGAGAATTACGCTCGATCAAACCTGGCTAATGATTTTTGTTTTTGGTCTGGCTGTTTATCTGACTCTCAGAACTTTGAAGAAAAAGACCCAACTATTGAATACGTCAGATCGATAATCTTCAGATGTAGCCGCAGGCTTTAGCCTGCGATTTTAGCAGGCGAGACGCCTGCGCCACCAAAAACCAAAAACTTAAAACTTGAAACTCGAAACTTTATTAACATGAGTCTTACTTTCTACCCCGAAAAATGTATTGCCTGCGGCCAGTGCGTCGATGCCTGCCCGTTCGGGGTGCTTAGGCTGGAGGGCGAGACCCTGGTGATCGGCGAGGGCTGCAATCTCTGCGGCGCCTGCACCGAAGTTTGCGAGATGAAGGCCCTGGTTATTGAAGCGGCCGCTGGTCCCACTCTCCGCCCCCAGGTGCCCCCGGACGGCGTCTGGATCTTTGTTGAGCAGCGCGGCGGCGTCCTTGCCCCGGTGACCGCGGAGTTGTTGGGCGAGGGCAGGCGTCTGGCCGCAGAGCTGCAAGTGCCGGTAGCCGCGGTGCTCTTTGGGGCCGACGTAGCCTCCCTGGCCCCTACCCTGCTGGCCGCCGGCGCCCACAAGGTCTACCTGGCTGAGCACCCGCGGCTCAAGGATTTCCTGGAAGAGACCTATGCCGCGGCCCTGGCGGAGTTGGCCCGGCAGTATCGGCCGGAAATCATCCTGGCCGGAGCCACTTATGCCGGCCGGGCCTTTATTCCCCGGGTGGCCGCAGCCCTAAAAACCGGCCTGACCGCCGACTGCACCGCCTTCGCCATCGACCCGGAAAAACGGCTGCTGCTCCAGACCCGCCCGGCCTTTGGCGGCAATATCATGGCGACCATCATCACCCCGCGCACTTTTCCCCAGATGGCCACGGCCCGGCCCGGAGTCTTCAAGGCCCGGACTCCGGCCGATTTTCCGGAAGGCGAGGTGATCCCGGTGGACACCGCCTTCCTGGACGAGGGCGGCCGCAGCCGTTTCGTCGCCACTGTAGAGGAGATCAAGGAGCGAGTGCCGCTTTCCGCTGCCGATATCATCATTGCTGGCGGCCGCGGGCTGAAGGACGCCAAAAACTTTCGCCTCCTGGAGGAGCTGGCCGATCTCTTGGGCGCGGCCGTGGGCGCCACCCGAGCCGCGGTGGATGCCGGCTGGATAACCTATCCCCATCAGATCGGCCAGACTGGCAAGACCGTCGCCCCCAGGATTTATCTGGCCGCCGGCATTTCCGGCGCGGCCCAGCACCTGGTGGGCATGCAGTCCTCCGACTTCATTGTGGCCATCAATAAGGACCCCAAGGCCCCCATCTTCCAGGTGGCCGACGTCGGCATGGTGGGC
>JAMCQY010000198.1:2200-18136 GCA_023381945.1 Deltaproteobacteria bacterium | reverse complement strand
CTTCCGCCTCCTTTTCAAAGCCCAGGGCGGTGGTGCCCAGCTTGCAGCCCATCTGCTCCTTGGCCAAGAGCAAGGTGCGCCCCTGCCCGGCCAGGACCACGGCCTGACAGTAGCTCTTCAGGTTCTCCTGGGCAAATGATACGCCCTCCGGCAGCGCCTCACCCTCTTTATACAGGGTCACGCCCACCGCCTCATATTTCAGGCCCAGCATCTTGCTCAAGTCTTGGGAAATGGTCTGAAAATCGCCCATAGAAACTCCATATCAGTGAAATGCTTTCAGTTTCTGGCAATTTCTTAACACAAATTTTCCCCCTCCACAACTGCCAGGCAAGGGTGTGTCAGGCAAGGGTACCTCCAGGAATAATGTTGCGCCGGACGCTCCGGAAATATTTTCGAAAATAGGCATGATTTACCCTAGCCTTTTGCTGTAAAATGGCCGGGTAAAAATCATTGCCAGGAGGCGCCATGCGCAAAATCTCTATCTCCCTGTTATTCCTGCTCCTGATGCTGGGTCTCGCCGGCACCGCTTTCGCCCAAAAGTATATCCCCGACCCCGATGTCTACAGTAAGATCAAGGGCGCCTACCAGCCCATCGGTCTGTTGGCCAGGATCGGCTACAACCGCGATTTCGGCGGCTACTTTATCAAAAACAATCCCCGCTACGGCTTCGGCAACAAGATCATCCTGAACCAAAATCCTGCGGTCCTGGGCGGCCTGGCCCGCCGCGGTAAGTACGTCACCATCTCCGGCCGGGTCAGCCCCATAGAATTCCGGGCCACCCACGTCTATATCGAGGCCATCGACGGCCACCCCTATCACGGCCGCCAGGCCCCACTGGTGCGACTTTATTAATCCGCCGAAATTAGGGCGTAGGGCGTGAAAGTGAAGCCCATCCCGCCTCCCAAATTTAAAGCGGGTTGGTAGGGGCGGACCCACGTGTCCGCCCTATTGCTTTGCCAAGAAAATTACGCCTCTCCCTTGCCAAAGCCGTCTGCGATGAAAATTATCTATCAGAGAAGCCCTATGTGGAGAGCGGAAATTTATGCAAGTTCCTGAAACCATGCAGGCTATGGTCCTGGAGAAAGCGGGTGCTCCGCTTAAATATTTGGAGATGCCGGTGCCCCGTCCCGGCCCCGAACAGGTGTTGATAAAGGTCCACGCCTGCGGCGTCTGCCGCACCGACCTGCATGTCATCGACGGCGAACTGGCCGAGCCCAAACTGCCCCTGATCATCGGCCATGAAATCGTCGGGACCGTGGCCGCGGTGGGAGATCAGGTGAAAAAATTCCGCCCGGGCGACCGCATCGGCGTTCCCTGGCTGGGCCACACCTGCGGCAGGTGCCGCTACTGCCGGCAGGAACGGGAAAACCTGTGCGATGACCCGAAATTCACCGGCTATACCCTGGACGGCGGCTACGCCCAATACACCGTAGCCGACCAGCACTATACTTTTCATCTGCCGGAGGGCTTTCCCGACGCCCAGGCCGCGCCCCTGCTCTGCGCCGGCCTCATCGGCTTCCGCTCCTACCGCAAGGCGGGGGAAGACGTGGAGCGTTTGGGTATTTATGGTTTCGGGGCCGCAGCCCATATCACCATTCAGGTGGCGGTGCATCGGGGCCAACAGGTCTACGGCTTTACCCGGGCCGGTGACACCGAAACCCAGGAATTTGCCCGGCGTCTGGGCGCGGTCTGGGCCGGGGGCTCCGATGAGAGGCCCCCGGAAGAACTGGACGCGGCCATCATCTTCGCCCCGGCGGGCGAACTGGTCCCCGCGGCGCTTAAGGCCACCTGCAAGGGCGGCGTAGTGGTCTGCGGCGGCATCCACATGAGCGACATCCCTTCCTTCCCTTATGACATTCTCTGGGGCGAACGGGTGGTGCGCTCGGTGGCCAACCTTACCCGCCGGGACGGCGAAGAATTCCTGGCCCTGGCCCCGAAGGTGCCCATCAAAACCGAAGTTCAAACCTTTCCTTTGGAACAGGCCAATGACGCCCTGAATCGCCTGCGCTCCGGCAAGATCCATGGGGCCGCGGTGCTGGTGATGGAGTAGAGCCCCAGCGTGAGGGGGCGGTTGGCCGAAACCCAAGTCCATATGTGAAAATTACAACAGTTTTATTTACTTAGAATTATTCAGCTTGTCGCCAATTGCATAACCTCCCTGCTTACCCCTCTGGAATCATGATTATTCTGTTATGCCTGGAAACGGCGCCGCCGTATTCAGTATCAGTAACTTATTAAATTAACTGAGTATTGTCGATTTTATTTGCCCTTCACAATTTATTTGTTACAATCTCCACAATCTAATTTCAGCGGGTAATCCGGCCACACGCCCTTCTGAACGCAGCACCCCAATTTTTCAACATACAACCCTCATTAGATCAGACCTTAGGAGGTAGTCTATCCATGAAAATACTTATTGCCTTTCTCTGGTTAACTGCCGCAGCTACGGCAGCCTGGGCGGGCCCCTGGCCTGAAACGCCCCCTAAAATAGGGAGGCTGGAATTGAAGCAAGAGTATTGGAATTACATGAAGGAAGCAGCCCAACGCTACCAAATTTCCCCCTATCTCATCCAGGCGGTCTGCGTCATCGAGTCAAGATATGACCCGTACGCCCATTCCGGACAATGCTTTGGCCTGATGCAATTGCACATTGACACTGCCAGAAAGTATGGGATTACAAACCCCCTCAACGCCCGGGACAATATCATGGGCGGGGCGGCGGTCCTGGCCCGGCTGATGAAAAAATACGACGGGGATATCCATAAAATTTTGCATGTATATAATGCTACCTGCACCGCAGCCTATGAACGTGAGGTCATCAAAGCTTATACACAGGCACAGCTTAATGGAACATCTTCTCTCCTCACCAGGTTACAGTCGAAAAAAACGGATTTAACCTTTTAATGTTCTTGCTTTTCTGCAAAACATGATTAAATTAATTTTTAGCATGGGGTGCGCCTCATGTGTCCCATTTTGGCCGGTCCGGTGTGACTCCCCCACACCGGGCCGATTTTTTTTGAAAGCCTAGGCGTTCAAAATGAACTCCCCCGGGAAATAAGAAGTACAGGCCATGACATGGGTGATGGCTTCCCGATCGTATTCATCGCCGGAATGGTAGGTGCGGAAAAATTCATTAAGGCGCCGCACCCGCTCCGGCTGAGCCTTAACCGCTTGCAGCCCCAGGGAGACCCCATAGTTGGTGAAGGCAAACTTCACCTCCGGCAACCCCGGATGGCGGCAAAAATAGCCGGGCGGCTCGATCCACATCTGCGAAAGTGTTGCCAGCGAGCGCTGCCGTTGCACCACGGCCCAGTCTTCCTCGGGGAAAAAATGGCTGAACCAGAGCATCATCCCCAGCCCCAGGTCCTGGTCCACGGATAAAATGGAATAGCTGTGCTCCACCAACTCGCGCATTTCCCGGATTTCCGCCGCCAGGCCTTCTGAGTCCAGAGTCCGGTAAACCACGTAGCCATGGAATGGGTCCAGGAGGCCGAGGCCGTAGCCCGGATAGGGCCCGCTCAGATCCTCCCGCATCTTCCAGACGACTCCCACTCCGGGCCGCACGAACGCGGGGTGGATCTGCCGCACCAGTTGGAGCGCTTTTTCCCGGTAAGCCGGTTTTATCCTGCCCAACCGCCCCAAGGCAAAGAGCCACATGGCCAGGTAGTGAAAATACTGGCCGTCCCTGTCTGCCGCCTCGCCGATGCGGAGGCCCCGGGGCCGGCCCAGCACTCTTTCCACTTCGGCCGCCAGCCCTTCCGCCTCGGCAAGATAGCGCTCGTCCCGGAGTTCGTGATAGAACGACACCAGCAGCACCAACCCGAAGGCGTCGGTCCAGAGGTAGCGCCGGCCGTTCGGCCAGATACCTTGAGCCCGCATCCAGGCCAGCTTGTCGAGGACCGCTGGAATTGCTCCCATCATCTCAGTCACGAGCTCTGATCCTCCGCGACTTCGCCCAAGCGTCGACCCAATTCTGCCCGGGTGGTTGCGGCATACTCATCCGTTAAGGCATAATCCCAGCCTTGATTAAGGAATAGCGCCTGCACCTGACGCCGGTAATTCAAGGGGTCCATCATGACTCGACTGGCATATGGGGCGATGAGTTCCGCCAGCCGGGCCGGATTCATGGGAAGCAGCGGTGCGATAAAGACCCAGGGGTTAATCCCAGCCTCCCTCACCTGTTTCAGAGCATTGATCCGCGCCGGGATGGGAGGGGCCTGAGGCTCCGTCACCCGGCGCACCGATTCATCATCCGTGGGGATGGAAAATCCGAGGCTGACTTCGTGCGCCCCCGCCAAAATATCCAGGTCCCGGGTCACCAAGGGTGACCTTGTCAGGATATCTATCCCCCAGCCAAATTCCTTGAGCGCCGAAAGGATCTGCCGGGTAAGCCGGTATTTGCCTTCCACCGGCTGATAGGGGTCGCAGACGCTGGACAGCATGGCCCGGCCGCGCTGCCGCTTGCGGGCTAATTCCCGGCGCAAGACTTCGGCGATATTGACCTTGGCCTCCACAAAGCTGCCCCACGGCTGCCCCTGGAAGCGGCGGGCGTATTTCTTCATGAAGACCGCGTAGCAATACTTGCAGCCGTGCCCGCAGCCCAGATACGGATTGATGACATACTCCACTCCCGGAATGCCGGACTTTACCAAAGCAGTTTTAACAGTGATTTCGGCGATCTGCATTAGGGGGCGGCGGCTGATTCCACCCGGCGCAAAAAACCACGCACCATGTCCAAATAATGTTCCTGCTTTTCCAAATGGTGCATATGAGAGGCCTCTTCAAAGACCACCATCTCCGCTCCCGGCCACCGGCTCTGGTAATAGGCAGTGGTTTCAGGGGTGGACTCGTCATAGCGGCCGCAAGTCAAGAGAACAGGAAGGGAAATTTTTCTCAGGCAAGCGACCAGCTCAGCCTTCCCCAGATTCCCGGTCATGGTGAACTCGCTGGGACCCCACATTTGCCGATATACCTGCACACCCAGCCCCGCAAAGGCCCGATTCAGGCAATCAGGCCACGGATCCAGACGGCACAAATGGCGTCGGTAATAAGCGGCCATGGCCTCCTGGTACTCCGGTGAGTCGAAATCGCCCGACGCCTCCTTGTCCAGGATGACCCTCCGGATAGCCGCGGGCATCTCCTGCAGGTAGGCTCGCTGGTCCGCCACAAAGCGGGAGGTGCTAAGAAAAGGAGCAGAGAGGATCAAACTGGCCACCCCCGACAATCCCCGGGCCAGCAGATATTCCACCGCCAGCATGCCACCCCAGGACTGCCCCAGCAGGTGCAGCCTCTCAAGCCCCAAGGCCTGGCGCACCTGCCCCAATTCCTCGATAAAGTGCCCCACGGTCCAGAGGGTTGGGGCATCAGGGCGATCCGATTTGCCGCAGCCTAGTTGGTCATAAAAAATGACTGGACGTTCGTCCGCCAGGTCCTCAAGGGGCTCCAGGTAGTCGTGTGGAGCCCCCGGTCCGCCGTGCAGGGTCAGGAGAGGCACTCTTCGCCTAGCTGGGCCAGTCATGCGGTACCAGACTAGGCCGCCGGTGACTGGAATATAGCCTTCACGATCCCCAGCGCAATTTTCGGCATTATTTGACATGAGGCGAAGAAGCGAGGACCAGGTTAGTTGTGATGGATGGTGAATTCGGCATCTAAATTTTATTATATAAGAGGCTCTTGCAAAATCTTTTTCTGTCATCCTGAGCGAAGCGAAGGATCTCGTATTTTTGCCTTTTAATGAGATTCTTCGGTCGCTGCGCTCCCTCAGAATGACAAAAGAAGAGATTTTTGCAAGAGGCTCATAAAAATGTTATGATCTTTTCATTCCGAGGCAGGTTTACTAATGAGGCCCCAGGTCCTTTTCATCTGTCTAGGCAATTCCTGCCGTAGTATCATGGCCGAGGCCCTGGCCCGGCACCGGTTCGGAAATCGCCTGGGCGCCGCTTCCGCCGGCCTCCGCCCCCTGGGTTTTGTCACTCGGGAGACCCTGGAGGTTCTGGCCGAAGTCGGCGCGCCCACCGGTGGGCTGTATTCCAAGGGCCTGGGAGAGGTCAATTTGCCCGCCTACCGACTGCTGGTCAATCTTTCCGATTATTCCCTGGCCTCCCGGATACCGCCTTCCCTCCAAAATCGCCTGCTCCAGCGTCCGGTGCTTGATCCCTACGGCGGCCCTCTGGAGAGCTACCGTCAGGCCCGGGACACCATCAGGCGGCTAGTTCTTGAGGAAATCGCCCCAATGCTGCTCCTCAGGGCAGTCCGATAGCCCAGAGATCCGGTTCAAGCCTGCTTTGGCCCAGTTGTCCCGTGGAATTTAGCCTCAGATCTTGCCCTATTATAGGTATCTCGAGCGGGGCCGCCCAGTAAGGAATAAAACCTGGTCAAGTCTGGCTTCCAGCCCTTCTCCACCAGGTTTAGGAAGGCCGGCAAAACGCTCAAGGAGGCCGACAGGACACAGAGGCTGCCTACGGTGGCCAGCAGCCCCAGGCTAAAGGTGCCTTGATGGGACGAGATCATGAGGCTGCCGAAACCTACGGTGGTGGTTAAGGCAGCCAGGGCCACGCCTTTGGCGGTGCTGGCAGGCAGAGTAATGGCCCGGGCCGTACTCTCCTGTTGCCACCGGGTCAGGATGATGATCCCAAATTCGATACCTTCCCCCAAAACCAGCGGCAGGAATAGCACGTTGGCCTGATTGAAAGGGATGTGAAGAAGCCAGACAAGGATCAGGGTCAGGCCGGTGCCGACCCATAACGGGATCAAGGCCAGCATGGCCATGGCAAGGCTGCGGTAAAAAATCGCCAATAGCCCGGCAATTGCTACCACCGCAATACCCGTGGCCCAGAGAATGGAATTGCGGAAGCCCAGGGTAAAAACATACAGCAGTACGGGGTCTCCCACGGCATTGGGATCGACGCTCCAGAGACTCTTCACGAACCTTTTCAGGGGCGGGAAATCCCAAATATCCTGAGCAGGAAAGGCCCGGATCAAATAGCCTCCGTCACCTATGAAGCGTTCGCGTACCTGTTGTGGCAAGTCTTGCAGGGTCATAGGCGGCGATTCCAGCGCCGACTTCTCATAATTCCGGAGTAGATTCCATTTGTCGTGCAGGTCCGCAAAAAAATGCCACTCGAAGTCGGAAAGGCGCGCCATGACCTGCGGATTTTGACGGGAATCCAGCAGCGGGATGATTTTATTGATCAGGGCATGGGTCTCCTCAATTTGCCCCTTGGTGGCCGCCTGTTTCTCTTCCAAACTTTTGGAGGCTTCATCCATTTTGAAATTTATCCGGCTCAGAAGGCTCGCCAACCGTTGGGGATCGGAGGTTCCCTTACGAGTCGCGGGAATCTCTATACCGGCCAGATCTGACTGGATATCCTTGATGATAGGACGCTTTTTCTTTACGTCGGCCGGCAGAAAGGAAAGCACCGATTCCACATGGGAAACCGTGGACAGTTTCTTCAGGGCCTCGGTCTTGGCCTCCAGGTCCTGGACGGAATTGGCAGTCATGGCGCCGAAGGAAGTAGAATACTTGGACTCTTTCAGGAGCCGCATCTCCCAGATCACTGAATCTACCTTGGGATTCTGCAAGTGCAATGGATTCAGGTCAAAGTGAGCGTGGAACAGCAGACAATAGAGCCCCAGGCAGATAATCGTCGCACCCGCAGCCACGACCCAGCCGGGGTGCCGCCATTTCAGGTGCAGGAAGGCGGGCGGTTCTCCGGGACATTGATGAGGGCGGCCGGTGGAGAGGCAGCGCTCAAAAACCAGCACCAAGCTTGGTGCGAGTATGAGGGTGGCCAGCACCATGATAAGAAGCCCCAGGGTCAGAATCAGGCCCAATTCCCTCAGTCCCTTAAAATTCACGAAGGCCAGGGGCAAGAAAGAGACCATGGCCGCCAAGGCGGCATAGGTAATTCCCGGCAAGGTCTGGCGATAGGCGCAACTTACGGCCTCGGGAGTGCACCGGTACTGATTGACCGCATCCTCTTCTTCCAACCTGGCAAACCAATGAATGCCGTAATCGATGGCCAGCCCCAGCATCAAGGGGGCAAAAATTATGGATAAGAGGTTGAGATGCCCAACAACCAGGGTGACCATGCCAAAGGTCCAACAGAGGCCGATAATCAAGCAAAAAACTTCCACCAGCGGCCGCCGCAAGGCCCTTAGGAAGATGACGAGGAGGCCGAACTGGCCCATCAGAGACAGCCAGGTGGCCAGAGTGATATCCCGCATGGCGCTGCTCATCTCATCGGCTTGCAAGGCGTCGGGGCCGGTCACCCCTGCTTTTATCCCCGGAAACCGGGTCTGGACAAGGCTTAATACCTTCCGCAGCAGGTCCAAATCCTCAGTGTTCGTGGTATAGCCCCCCGATCGTGAGGTCACCAGAAACATCAAAAACCGGTCATTGTCTGTAAAGAAATAACCCTGTTCGCTCAGGTCGCCAATGCCGCCTGGGAAGAGACTCCCGAAAGGAGAGACGTAGGGATGGTATGCCGATAGGCTCAACCGGAGCTCTCGGAGAGTGGCATTGAGGAGAGAAACGTCGGGCAATTCCTCCGTCTGCTCTTCGTGCAAAAATCCAGTGAAGGCAGTGCCAATCATCACCTGGGCAATTTGCTCATTGACCAACCCATAAAAGGTGGTCAATCGAGGCTCCGCCACCAGCCTGCCCAACAGTTTTTTCTGGCCGGCCAGATTATTTTTAATTTTCAAAAGATCGTCGATCCCAGGATAAAGCAAGGCCCACGGCTTAAAGCTGTTGACATCGAGACGGTAAAAAAGATCGGGAAACCGGTCAGGATAACGGCGCAACTCTTTGGCCAGTTCATTGGCAAACCTGACGCTTTGCGAACGGTTGGTATTTTCCACCAAGACCACCAGGCCGTCTCTACCCCCGAAGGCCCGGTCGATCAGATCAGTCCGCTTGATCAGCTTTTGGTTGCTGGAGATCAGGTCCTTCCGGCTGGTTTCGACCTTCAGGTGCGCCGCGGTATAATATATCGAAGCCCCGGCCAGCACCAAGCCGAGCAGGATGGTGCTCCAGCGGATCCACGGCGCCCGCAAACGGTCCATGACCGCGGCGCAAGGCTTCTTCAGTTTTTCTTCCAGTGGCAAAGCGATTCCTTTCGCTAAGGGTTAAATCTTTGCCCTTAAAATAATTATTTCTTTTCGGAGAGCGCTGAAATGAAGGAGCGGTTGCAGTTATCGAGGTCAGCTTTCGGTTCAGGTGCGCAATTTTTTGGTAATTTCCGCTACTCGTTTCCCCAAAGCTTTGGCAATGTCCAGGTCTTCCGGCGCCGGCTTCAGCTCATTTTTTTGTCCGGCAACGGTGGAAGCGCCGTAAGGAGTGCCGCCCCGGCCTTCGGTATGCAGCATCCCGGGCGTCGAATAGGGCACCCCCACGATGATGAAGCCCAAATGCAGCAAAGGCGCCATCATGGTGAAACACGTGGTCTCCTGCCCCCCATGAATGGTGGCCGTGGAGGTAAAGAGCCCGGCTGGCTTGCCTTCCAGGGCTCCTTCCGACCACAATTGCACCGTGGAATCAAACAACCGCTTCATCTGGGCCGTCATATTGCCATAACGCGTCGGGGTGCCGAAGAGGATGCCGTCCGCCGCCTTCAGGTCGTCCAGGGTGCAGACCGGGATATCCTTCTGACGGTCCCAGACTTCTTGGGCATGCGGATGCCGTGACATGGCTTCTTCCACGTCGGGAAACTCCTGCACCCGCCGCAGCACCACCTCCACCCCGGGCACCGACTCGACGCCTTTCACTACCGCCTGGGCCATTTGCAGGACATGCCCATACAAAGAGTAGTAGACCACCAGGACCTTCATGGAATTTTCTCCCTTAGGTCATTTTATTAAACAAAGATAGATACCCTGTCCAGGATGTCAATCCGGCCCGCTGCCTGCATCTCAGGCTCAAGTCTATGCGGACTTGCGTTTCCGCAAAGATGCCTTATTTTTGAAACTATCTAGATTGCCTAATTTTTCACCGATGAGGAATCCACGTGACCGATCTCGCCAACCCCTTTCCAAACCTTCCCGAACGCCTTAACGGCTTGGGCGAACTGGCTTATAATCTCTGGTGGTCCTGGCATCCCGCCGCCCGCATGCTTTTTAAAAGACTGGATCGCATGGCCTGGAAGGAATCCGGCCATAACCCGGTAAAGCTGCTAAAAATGCTGCCTTCGGCCACTCTGCAGGCCAAGGCCGGCAACCCGGAATATCTGCGGTATTTAGACGAAGCGCTGGCCGAATTCCGCCGGGAAGCCCAGAATGAGGTTTGCTGGTTTACGGAAAACGTCACCGCGGCGGAATGCTACCCCATCGCCTATTTTTCCCTGGAGTACGGCCTTCACCGTTCCTTGCCGTTTTATGCGGGTGGCCTGGGCTTCTTGGCCGGGGACCACCTCAAGGAGTGCAGCGACCTGGGAATTCCCATGGTGGCCGTGGGGTTCATGTATCCGGAAGGCTATGTACGCCAGCGCATTAACGCCGACGGCTGGCAGGAGACCGTGGATGAACTCCTGGATCGCGATGCCGCTCCCATCAACCGGGTCTTGGATGATCAGGGCAAGCAGCTGGTGGTCCAGGTGCCCTTCACCGACCCTCCTATCTATGTGGAGGTCTGGCAGGTCATGGTCGGCCGCATCCCGCTCTATCTGATGGACACCGACCTGGAAATCAACGACCCGGCCCACCGCCGCATCTCGGACCATCTCTATATCAGCGACCAGGAGCAGCGGCTTCTCCAGGAAATCGTCCTGGGCATCGGCGGCAGCGAAATGTTGGCTAAGCTGGGCATCAAGCATTCCATCCTGCATATGAATGAGGGCCATCCTGCCTTTGCCCTGCTGGAACGCATCCGGGAGCGGGTGGAAGATGGCATGGACTTCGAAGCAGCCAGACAGCAGGTGCGAGCAACCTCGGTATTCACCACGCACACCCCGGTCCCCGCCGGCCATGACGTTTTTCCCGTCGAACTGATCGACAAATATATCTGTCATTGCTACCCGCTGTTATCCCTGAGCCGGGAGAATTTTCTCAAATTGGGAGCCTCCCCCACCGATCCCCCCGGCGCCGGCTTTAACATGACCGCCTTTGCCTTGCGGCTTTCACAATATCACAATGCCGTCAGCCGCAAGCATGGCGACGTCTCCCGCCGCATGTGGCAGTCCTTATGGCCCGGGTTGCCGGTGGAGCAGGTTCCCATTGACCACATCACCAACGGGGTGCACGTGCCCACCTGGGTCGAGGCCAAAATCAGGCTCCGCTGCAACCAGTGTGTGGAAGATGCCCATTGGCTGGACAACCATGACGATCCGGAAAACTGGACGGTAGTGGATGACATTCCGGATGAAGAATTTTGGTCCCTGCATTATCGCCAAAAAATAAAGCTGGTCAATTATGTCCGGGAGCAGACCCGGCTGCGCTGGGTGGAAAAAAAAGTGGGTTTAGCCAATATCGTGGTGGGCGGCGCCCTGTTGGACCCCTCGATCCTGACCATCGGTTTTGCCCGGCGGTTTGCCACATATAAGCGGGCCGATCTGATCTTTAATGACCTGGAGCGCCTGAAAAAGCTGCTTAACGACCCCTTTCGCCCCTTGCAGATCGTCTTTGCCGGCAAGGCCCACCCTGCCGACGACCCGGGCAAGCGTATCCTGCAGCGCATCTTCAACTTCGCCCGGGACCCGGAACTGGGCGGCCGCATCGCCTTTGCCGAGGGCTACGGGGAACTGCTGGCTCAATATTTGGTCCATGGGGTGGACGTCTGGCTCAACAACCCCCGGCCGCCGCTGGAGGCCTGCGGCACCAGCGGCATGAAGGCCGCCATCAACGGCACCCTCCATCTCAGCATCTTGGACGGCTGGTGGCCGGAAGCCTATAACGGCCATAATGGCTGGGCCTTTGGCGGCGGCGAGACCGCCGGCTCCGACGCGGCTGACGCCGAAGCGCTTTACACCCTCCTGGAACAGGAAATAGTGCCCTTGTACTACAAAATAAACATTGACGGCATTCCCGTGGACTGGGTGAAGAAGATGAAAGAGTCCATGAAGAGCATCGGCCCCTTCTTCAGCGCCCGCCGCATGGTTAAGGAATATTCCCAAAAATTCTACCAGCCGGCCCTCGAAGCCGCCGGGATTTGAAGTAGTCCAACCCGCCAGGTCGCCCTATTATAGTGTTTGCCAAAAGTTTCTTCTGGTGGCTGGCTTTTCAAATCCCCCTAAATCCTCCTTTTTCAAAGGGGGACTTTTAAAGGAATTCCATTGAGTTCCCCCCTTTGAAAAAGGGGGGATAGGGGGGATTTCGAGAAGTTGCGTACACAACATTTAGGAAAAAACTTTTGGCAATTGCTATAATTGGTGGGAAGTGCCCAGTCTTTAAAGTGGGCCGATTATCTGAAGAGACGCGGCGATGGAAGACAAGAGAACATGAGCCGTAGATAAGCAGTAAGCTAGGGATGTTTTTCGGAGGTGCAAGGCAAAGGCCTGGCCCACGCATGCAAGTAAATATTCTAATGGCAAAAAACGGGGCGGACCCATTGGTCCGCCCCACATTTTCCTTTCTGATGAAATTTGGGGAAGGGCAGGAACTGTTCCCCTGCCCTTGCCCCAATATTTGGGATGGGACGGGGTGAAGGATAAATCACAGGCTGGAAGCCTGCGCTACCATTTATTTACTGATCACTGGCCACTGACCAATGAGCACTGGCTGACCCCTGACCCCTAATCCCTAACCCCTGCTCTTAGTACATCCCTTCCATGCCGCCCATGCCGCCGCCGGGCATCGGGGGCATCGGGGCTTCTTTCTTGGGCTTCTCAGCCACCATGGCTTCGGTGGTGATCAGCAGCGAGGCCACCGAAGCGGCGTTCTGGATGGCGAAGCGGGTGACCTTGGTGGGGTCGATGACGCCCGCAGACAGCAGGTCTTCATAGACGCCGGTATCAGCGTTGAAGCCGTGGCCGCCCTTTTCGGCCTTGACATGCTCGGCCACCACGGAGCCTTCGAAGCCGGCGTTATTGGCGATCTGGCGAATGGGCTCTTCCAGGGCCCGTTTGATGATGTTGACCCCCATGCCTTCATCATGGCCCAGCTTCAAGCCTTCCAGGGCCGGAACGCAGCGCAGCAGGGCGACGCCGCCGCCGGGCACAATGCCTTCCTCCACCGCGGCGCGGGTGGCGTTCAGGGCGTCTTCCACCCTGGCCTTCTTCTCTTTCATTTCAATCTCGGTGGCCGCGCCTACGCGAATCACCGCCACGCCGCCCACTAATTTGGCCAGGCGCTCCTGAAGCTTTTCCCGGTCATAGTCTGAGGTGGTCTCGTCGATCTGGGCCCGGATCTGCTTCACCCGGCCTTCGATCGCGGCGCGTTCGCCGCCGCCGTCGATGATGGTGGTGTTGTCCCGGTCGATGCTGACCCTTTTGGCGGTGCCCAGCTCTTTCAGGGTGACGTTTTCCAGTTTCCAGCCCATGTCTTCGGAAATCATCTGGCCGCCGGTGAGGATGGCGATGTCTTCCAGCATGGCCTTACGCCGGTCGCCGAAGCCCGGGGCCTTGACCGCGGCCACCTGCAGGGTGCCGCGCAGCTTGTTGACCACCAGGGTGGCCAGAGCCTCGCCGTCCACGTCTTCGGCAATGATCACCAGGGGCTTGCCCATCTTGGCGATCTGCTCGAGAATGGGAAGCAGGTCTTTCATGGCGCTGATCTTCTTTTCGTTGATCAGGATCAGGGGCTCTTCCAGGCTGGCTTCCATCTTCTCGGGGTTGGTGACGAAATAGGGAGAGATGTAACCCCGGTCGAACTGCATGCCTTCCACCACTTCCAGGGTAGTCTCCATGCCCTTGGCTTCTTCCACAGTGATGACGCCTTCTTTGCCGACCTTAGCCATGGCGTCGGCGATGACGTTGCCGATGGAGGTGTCATTGTTGGCGCTGATGGTGCCCACCTGGGCGATCTCTTTCTGATCCTTGGTGGGTTTGGAGATCTTGTGCAGCTCATCCACCACTGCCGCCACGGCCTGATCGATGCCGCGCTTTAAGGCCATGGGGTTGGTGCCAGCGGCCACCAGCCGGGAGCCTTCCCGGTAGATGGCCTGGGCCAGGATGGTGGCGGTGGTGGTGCCGTCACCGGCCACGTCCGAGGTTTTGGAGGCGACTTCCTTGACCATCTGGGCCCCCATGTTCTCGAACTTATCGTCCAATTCGATCTCTTTGGCTACGGTGACGCCGTCCTTGGTAATGGCCGGAGCGCCGAAGGCTTTGTCCAGGATCACGTTGCGGCCCTTGGGCCCCAGGGTGACCTTGACGGCATCGGCCAGAGTATTGACACCCCGGAGCATGGACTCCCGGGCCTTGATGTCATATTTGATTTCTTTAGCAGACATACTGTTCTCCTTTAAAGATGACTGGGGAATGTGCTTCAGGTGATGCTAAGGGGGAGCGGGGCGAACTAACCGATAATGGCCAGGACATCCTCTTCGCGCATCATCAGGTACTCTTCGCCTTCGACCTTGATTTCAGTGCCGGCGTATTTGCCGAACAGCACCCGGTCGCCTTCCTTGACCTGCAGGGTCATGCGTTGGCCCTGCTCGCTCATTTTGCCGGGGCCCACGGCTACGATCACGCCTTCAATGGGTTTCTCTTTGGCGGTGTCGGGGATGACGATGCCGCCTTTGGTGACCTGCAATTCTTCAGTCCGTTTGACCAAGACCCGGTCGTTCAAGGGCTTAACCTTCATATAAAACCTCCTCGTGCTATATTAGAGTCGCGTTGTTGTTAGCACTCTTCATTGGTTAGTGCTAATCTTTGGGGATTTTAACTATTATTTTCGGAAAATCAAGAGTTAAGATAATTTTTTTGGGAAAATTGACGAAATTGGCAGGCTTGAAACTACTCGAAAATTACCAGAGCTTTGGGATCGGCCCGGCCGGGCTTGGTTGGTTCGATCGTAACCTTAGCGGGCCAGGTTTAATCTTAGGGCAGCGGCACTAATGTTTGCCGCTGCCTGCCGGCCTCTCCTTCCTTTGGGCCAGTCTGAGGATGGAGGGACTGGCGCCCTTAGCTTGAGGGGATTTCTTCCCCTTGCTGTTGCAGGCGGCGGCCCGGCGGCCCGATTTTTGGGGTCACTTGGCCGCCGAGGCGAACAAGGCTGCAGATTTGGCCTTGGACTTGGACTTGGAAACCTTATCCTTGGATTTGCCGGAGGAGGTATTGCCATTGGCCTTTTTATTGGCGACCTTGCCTTTGGCCTTGGGGGCCGGCTCATTCTTCTTGGCCGTACCGGCTTCTACTGATTTTTTGGAGCCGGCTCTGGCGATGGTTTGGGGCTTGCCCTTGGCCTGGCTATTGCGCACCGTGCCATGCTTAGACGAAGCGCCGACAGTCCCAAACATGGAGGCCTGTACGGCGGGAGTTGGGGTTTCTTTGGCCTCCTGGATTTTGCCTTTCCTGGCATAGGTGGCGTGGGCCGCGAATTTTCTGGAGGCGGCGGCCTTGGTCCTGGCCGCAGGCGCCTTGGAATAGGCTGCGTGCCTGGAGCTGGATTTGGAGGCGGCCGGGGCCTCCTCCGGTTCGTCCCTCTCTTCCGCCTGAGCCCGGCGGTAATAGTGCCTGCTTCTGGTAGCGGTCTGTATCGAACGGGAGGCGACTCCCGGGTACTCAATGCGGGCCAGGGTGATGTTCTTGTTGAACAGCTCCTTGCTGTTGGGCGGAATATTCAGGCTGTAATTAGGGCTGTTCGGCGGAGTGACGCCGCGCAGCAGTTCCGGGTTGAGTATCTGGATATCTTCCGGCTGCATATTGACGGCAAAGGCCGCGGCCCTAAGCGACGTGGGTTCGTTGACCTGGATCTTGTCCATTTTGATGGGCGGCTGGTAAGGCACGTTCCTGAAGCCGAACTTCTCGGGATTTTTGGCGATGATGGTGGCCGCGATCATCT
>JAMCQY010000198.1:0-1412 GCA_023381945.1 Deltaproteobacteria bacterium | reverse complement strand
TGCGGGACTGTAGGTCTGAAGCTGATGACGTTACCTCCCCCAGAGGCAGGCCATTAGACCCAGATTGTCTTCCTATAGCAACCTTTCCAAGGCAAATCAAGGGAAAAATTGCGTGGTTGACAGCTCTCCAGTGGTTGACCTCCATATTCGGACCAATAACCTACTGTTATTATTAATATCTATGCAAACCCAGACTGATTAAAAGAAAATCTGCACAAGGCTGGATTATGGCGCTCCGGCCCTCTCGGGCTCATTCGCGGAGCAGGTGGATTTGGAGAACCCCGCACTCTTCTTTAAATAAAAAGGGAAATAATTTTTTCATGCCTGATGCTGTCATTGAAGCGGCCCACCTTATGCATGCCAGACCGAAAAAGGCCCGGCTGAAGTATTCCAAGCACATGTGGCCCTTTACCTCCGCGGTCATGATCACTATTATGATCAAAGAAGATTCTCGGCTCGATGAAGAAGCTAAAACCACTTGGGTATGAATCGCCTGATGACCTTGCCGAACCTGGAAATCTTGCTGGCGCTGGCCCTTTGGCTCGTGGGTCTGACGGGCGCAATCCGGGGCCGGCCATTCGCCCTCCAGTGGCTCTATTTCTTTGCCTGGTATCCCTTGATCCTGTTCCTTGACGGTCTGCTCCATCGTCTCCAGGGCGATTCCTGGTTGTGGGAGAGGCCTCGGGACTTACTCAAGATGGGCTTCTGGTCCGTCACCATTTGGCTCGTCTTTGAAGCTTTCAATCTGGTTATAAAAAACTGGGGTTACACGGGATTGATCCCCAACCTTTGGGTCCGCTGGCCGGGCCATGCCCTGGCCTTCGCCACGGTGCTGCCCGGGGTGCTTTTGGGCGCTCAAGTCTTGTCGGCGCTGGGGGTCGGCGGGGGACGGCGTGGCCCGCCGGTGCAGTTGCCGTTTGCCTGGGAACCGGTCGCCCTGATAGTGGGCGTGTTTTGCCTGGTCCTCCCCCTGGTCTGGCCCCGCTATTGCTTTCCCCTGGTCTGGGGCGCCGGCTTTTTTCTTTTGGACCCCTTCGTCAAGCTCCTGGGCGGCCGCTCCCTCATCCAGGCCTGGCTCACCGGGGAGCGTCGGGAACATCTCTGCCTTTTATGCGCCGGGCTGTTGTGCGGCCTCTGGTGGGAGGCCTGGAACTATGGCGCCGCGGCCAAATGGGTTTATACCCTGCCGGTGCTGGGCTTCGGGAAGATCTTCGAAATGCCGGTCCTGGGCTACCTGGGGTTTCCCCCCTTTGCCCTGGAGTGCGCGGTCATGTATAATTTTATGAAGGCCATGGACGAACGCGTGTTGATCACGGCGCGGCGCCGGCGTTTTGCCATCGTGGTGCAACTGGCCTTCTGGCTGGTGATGTTTGCGGCCCTGGATAAATGGACAGTGATTTCTTTTCAGTGAG
>JAMCQY010000420.1 GCA_023381945.1 Deltaproteobacteria bacterium | reverse complement strand
TATTTAACCTATGGCTATTATTGAATAAATTACGATGTTGGAAAATTGGACAAATTCAGAAAAATTAATGCTCATAGAGGTCAGTCCAGGGGAACTTTTCCGGGCCAGGACTTGACCGGTTTTCAACAGTCTGTCAGCTCGGTTTATGGCAGACCCGACTCAGCCTTCTTAATATATGCAAAGGACTTCAGATCGTCTGGCGAAACCAGCGAGTCCCACTTAAACGCTGGAATACCGGGAAAACCGGCCTTTGCAGAAGGAGAGGCGAAATGTCCGAAACTTACGGGCCCCTGCTGATCGCCAAGGGGGAGACTGACCTCGGCATCCTGCCCATGATGGCCAACCGCCACGGTCTCATCGCAGGCGCCACGGGAACGGGAAAAACCGTAAGCCTCAGGGTCCTGGCGGAGCGCTTCAGCAGCTTGGGGGTTCCGGTTTTTATGGCGGACGTCAAAGGGGACCTCTCCGGGCTTTGCTTTCCAGGGGGAGACAAGGCTGCAATAGCCAAGCGGGCAAAGGAACTGAAGCTTACGGATTTCAACTACAAAGGCTATCCCGTGGTCTTCTGGGATGTGGAAGGTGTGCAGGGCCACCCGGTGCGCACCACTATTTCCGAAATGGGACCCCTGCTGCTGGGACGGCTGCTCAATCTCAATGAGACCCAGAGCGGGGTGCTCACCCTGATCTTTAAGATTGCCGATGATAGCGGCTTGTTGCTGCTGGACCTGAAAGACCTGAGGGCCATGGTGCAATTCGCCGGGGATAACGCCGAGAAGTTCCGGACAGAATATGGCAATGTCTCGAGCGCCAGCGTCGGGGCCATCCAGAGGAGTCTTCTGGCTCTGGATCAGCAAGGGGCCGACAAACTGTTCGGAGAGCCGGCCCTGAACCTTGACGATCTTCTCCGGACCTCGGCCCGGGGGGAAGGGGTCATTAATATCCTGGTGGCTGACCAGCTAATCGAAGCCCCCAGCCGGTACGCCACCTTTCTCCTCTGGCTGCTCTCGGACCTCTACGAGAGACTGCCCGAAGTGGGTGACCCTCCCAAGCCCAAATTCATTTTTTTCTTCGACGAAGCTCACCTGCTTTTCGAGGATGCCCCCAATGCCCTGGTGGACAAGATCGAGCAGGTGGTGCGCCTCATCCGGTCCAAGGGGGTGGGGGTATATTTCGTGACCCAAAACCCGCTGGACCTGCCGGACAGGGTGCTCGGGCACTTGGGAAACCGGGTGCAGCATGCCCTCAGGGCGTTCACACCCCGGGACCAGAAGGCCGTCAAGGCGGCGGCCGAAACCTTCCGGGCCAACCCCAAACTGGATGCGGTGAAAGCCATCACCGAACTGGGAGTGGGCGAAGCGCTGATCTCCACCCTGGACGAGAAAGGAACGCCCACCAAGGTGGAACGCGCCTTGATCTTCCCGCCCCAAAGCCGGTTGACGCCCCTGACCAGCGAGGAACGGGAGCGGGTAATCAAAGCCTCGGGGTTGTACGGGGTTTATGAGAAAACCATCGACCGGGAGTCCGCCTACGAGATTCTTAAGGCCAAGGCCGGAACGGTGGAGGCGGAGGAGGCTGATCGAGCCGCCAAGGGACGCCAGCCGCCGTCCGCTATGGAACAGGCAGGCAAAATTCTTGGGGATATGGCCAGGAGCGCGGCCCGCTCCATGGGGACCCAGATCGGCCGGCAAATCATGCGGGGGGTGCTGGGATCCATTTTCGGCAAGAAAAGGTAGGGACCTCAGTCCCTTGTAAAATTCACTTTTCGCTCAGGATTGTCATTCTGAGCGCAGCCACCGAAGTTAGAATGGCGTATCAGGGATAGCTTTCAATACTTGTCATGGGGCACGCCGGCGTGTGCGTCCTTCCAGGGCCGGCCCGGCCTGGTGCTCGGCCTCAGGCGAGGTCAGGTAAGGCACTCCGCCCTGGCAGGCGCGGCAGGTGCCGCCATCCTGGACCGGATAAGCTTCCCGGCAAAGTGGACAAATGCCAATGGGGCCTCGGCGGCGTCTGCCGAGAAATTGGGGGTGGATTTGAACCTGCTGCCATCCCAGGAGCTCCGGCCCGGCCTGCTTAATTTCTTCCAGGAGCCGGTCAGGGTCCTGCTCCTTTTCCCAATGGTTCCTTCTTGGTGATATTTTTTTAGAAGAATAGCGAAGTAAATTTAAAAATACAAACTTTTTCCAAAGGTATGGGGGAAGAATCCTAATTTGACTGGACATCTGCTCTTTATCATTTCCAAAATCTTGCCCAATCAGACTCCTGCGGAAATTTCACCGGCTTCAGCGATGCCGCCTAGCCTGTCAACCGGAGAGAGCCGATCTCATCGGTTTACCGGCCGCCGCTTGACTTGGCAGGTCAGAGAAGATAAGTTCTCGGCATGCTGGGTTATTTTATTGCCATCCCCACTTATTGGAGCCGTCCGGGGAGTGCAGGCCCGGAGGAGGTGGTCTATGACCATCCCACCCCCCTGGATAGCCCGGGCACCCTGAGGCGGACTTTGGAGAGCCTGGCGCCCCTGGTCTCTGCCGGGGTACAGGTGGGGGTGGTGGCGGCAGCCGCATCGAAGGATCTGGGAAAGGCGGTGGAGAGCCGGGTGCGAGAACTCATTCACACTCCGCCGCTGCCATTTCCGGTGGCCTTCTTCTCGACCTCGCATTTACGAGCCCTGCAAGAATTTGTCGGTCAACACGGCCAGCCGGAATGGACCCCGCTGCTTTCCCTTTGCGGCTATGCCCAGATCCGCAACCTCACCTTAATCCTGGCAAATATTTGCGCGGCTGAGGTGCTGGTCAGTTTAGATGACGATGAGATCATCATTGACCCGGAATTCCTGGCCAGAATAGAGCGGGATTTTGCTTTGCTCTCCCGGGGCTATGATAGCTTTGGGCTGGCCGGCATCTACCGGGATGCCCAAGGAGGGGTGCGCTTGCCGGAGCCCCAGGCTCCCTGGGCCGGTTACTGGCCCAAAATAAGATGGCTGAACGAAGCCTTCACACAATTGCTGGCCGCACCCCGGCTGCCTGCCACCCCCCTCGCCCTGGGGGGGAACCTGGCCTTGAGTTCCGGGGTCTACCGGCGGGTTCCCTTTGATCCGGCCATTCCCCGGGGAGAAGACGTGGATTATGTCTTTAATGCCCGCCTGCTGAACATCCCTTTCTTTCTGGACCAGGAGCTCAGTATTACCCACCTGCCCCCCGAGAAACCCCATCCCCTCTGGCTTAAGCTGCGCCAGGATTTGCTGCGCTTTGCTTACGCCCGGCAAAAGCTGCGGCAGCAAGAACCCCGGCCGGGCCTGGCGAGGGTAACGGCTGAGGACCTTAGGCCCTATCCGGGCCATTTTCTGGGGGACGATTTGGAAATGCGGGCCTATCAGAGCCATACCCAGCTGGCCATGGATTATCTGGGCGAGGGCGATTCCCAAGGGGCCCGGCAGACGCTGGAAAATTTGATCTTGCTGGAACAGATAATTCACTCCGGCAAAAACGTCTTCCGGGAATATCTGCATACCGTGGCTCAATGGCAGGCGCTGCAAAATTGGTTGGCCGAGCCAACCGTGGCGGCCCAGGCTAAAGAGGCCATCTGGGGCTGAAATGACGGAGATGCCCAAACTGCTCAAGCCCTCCGACTGGCCCCGGGAAGCCGCCCTGCCCGGCCTCTCCCTGCTTCCCGCCGACGGCTTCGATCTTGACGAGTTGCTGGCCATTAAAGAGCAGGAACAGGTGCCGGT
>JAMCQY010000290.1 GCA_023381945.1 Deltaproteobacteria bacterium | reverse complement strand
ATCACCGATCCGCAGTACGGCCCCACCCTGATGTTCGGCTTGGGCGGCGTCAATACCGAGATCTACCAGGACGTGGCCTTCTGCCTGCTGCCCGCCGACGACGCCGAATTGGAAGATTTAATGAAAAGAGTCAAAGGCTACCCGCTGCTCACCGGCTACCGGGGCCAGCCGCAGCGAGACACCGAAGCATTACTGGCCGCCATGAAGGCCCTGGCCAGTTTCGCCGGCAAACACCCGGAACTGGACCAGATCGAACTCAACCCGCTGCTGCTCTACGAGAAGGGCCTGTTTGCGGTGGATGTGAGGATTTTTTCGAGGTAACAATTTAATTTGTGCTGTAGGGGCGGCTCGCGAGCCGCCTCTAAATGGCCTCACACTGGAAGATAGCCAGTAGTGGATTGAATGGTAACTGGCTTGATACTTTGATATAAGCCCATCGCGGGAGGCTGATCATGAGGCGGCTGAAGATCATCGTAGAAAAGCATTCGGATGGATATGTGGCCTACCCTTTGGGATTAAAAGGGATTGCCGTCGGGCAGGGTGACACTTACGAGGAAGCCTTGGCGGATGTCAAATCAGCCATCGCCTTTCATATTGAGACTTTCGGTCCGGAAGAGGAAATGATGGGGCATGTAATATAGGTGTCCCTCATGTCCATCATTGTTAAAAGCAATATCGGTCTTACAAACCACCGGGTTCTAAGAGTTCGTTTATTAACTCTTGCTGATTCTCAGCAGGTATTCTTTTACATAGGTTGTTAAGGCCACTTTGTTTAATAAATGGGTCTGCTATATTGCTTTTAGACATATTAATATAAACTGGCATACCAAAACAACAATCAAAATTTAACTGAGCAGGAGTAACTATATCATAGGGCGATGTTTCCTTAATGCTTCCGGACAAAATAAATAGAGTCTCCCTAAAGCGCTGAGTAAATTGCGGCCAAGCGATAAATTCGGGCCATCCAGTATCTGCCAATGCAAAATTTATAACAAGAATCCGTATAATATTTTCTGCCGGTTGGCCACATTGACCCTTTCTTATTTTTTTAAGGATCTTTTTTCCCCATTGAGAATTTGCAGTGTCACAGGCAGTTCCACATTCAAAGAATAGTCTTGTATCAGTAGAACGAGTGGATGGCGTTATAATTATCATTCTTTCATCTTCGTTATTTGTTAATTTTATTAATTCAATTTCTGTAATTATATTCCCTGGGCCTTGTTTAAGAAATAAGGGATTTGGAGAAGAACTAGTTAGCCATAACACTACGTCACTCAGAAAGTCATTTAACCATGAATATATTTCTGATTCTTTAGGAATAGTATAAGGGTAAAATGAACTATTATTAAAGTCATGTAATGGATTAATTGATATTTTAAGTGAAAAACCACGGTCAATTTCCAAGTATTTCAAAAGATTCCGAATATTTTCTAAAAGCAATTGAAAGCCCATAAAATCATTCGGCGTATAAATTTCTATTTTAATTAATTTATCTTGCCATCCGATCTCTATATCCGGAATTCTTTCGGTGCGTGATGATCTTACCGGATTAACATTGTTACCCAATCTCATTCTAAGGTGATTAAAAAGAAATAATTCATATAGTATTTGTTCAAATTGGAAAGGATATTTTGTTTCTAGGAGCTTACCAGAAATTTCACCACAAGATGGCAGAAGGCGATTAACAAACTCTAATAATCTTGTGATATGTGCATAATGAGTGTTATTTAACAGCCGAAAAATTTCTAATTCAGAGCGTCCGTCTTTATTCAAAGAAATAGCTTTTTCGAGATTAGGAAAATCCCTCAGGGCATTTATAACGTCTACCCCTACTGGGTAAGAAATTGGCAAAGCTGTCATGTTAAACTCCTTATTCTTTGAGGTGGCAGATTTAAATTAATCATTTATTGGCAAAATAATATAAAAAAATTAATTATGAGCACATTAGAATTCTTCCGCCTCCAGACCCGGCAAGAAGTCCTGGCCCTGTATCCCCGTTTTGCTCCGGTGGGAACCGAAGAGGTGGTCCTGTCCGCGGCCATAGGCCGGGTGCTGGCCGGGCCTGTGAGTGCGCCGGAAGACGTGCCGGGATTCTTGCGGGCCACTATGGACGGCTACGCGGTGGCCGCCCGTGGCACCTTCGGGGCCAGCGTCGGGACGCCTCAATACCTGGAGATCAGGGGCGAGGTGCCCATGGGCCTCGCCCCGGAGCAGGGCATCGGATCCGGCGAGGTCCTGCGGGTGCCCACCGGCGCCATGCTGCCGCCGGGCGCCGACGCTGTGGTGATGCTCGAATACACTGCCGAGCACCCTGATAAGACTCTGGAAGTGCGGCGGGCCGTGGCCCCAGGGGAAAACGTCTTACAACTTGGCGAGGACGTGCAGGCCGGGGAGCTGCTCTTCTCGGCCGGCGTAAAATTGCGCCCTCAGGATGTCGGGTTAATGGCGGCTCTCGGCATCACTCGCCTGACCGCTTACCAAAACCCCCGGGTGGCGATCCTCTCTTCCGGTGACGAGATCGTTCCTATCCGTCAGAGCCCCGGTCCCGGCCAGGTGCGGGACGCCAACGCATATCTGGCCGCGGCCCAGGTGCGGACCTGGGGCGGCATACCCCTGATCAAAGGCATTATTCCAGACGATTTCGCGGCGTTGCGGTCCGCCCTGGCTGCAGCCCTGGATGAGGCCGATCTGATCCTGATCTCCGGCGGCTCCTCCGTGGGTGCGAGGGACCTGACCCTGGCGGCCATCCAGGACCTGCCAGGGGCCGAGATCCTGGCGCACGGCGTGGCCCTCCGGCCCGGCAAACCCACCATCCTGGCGGCGGTGGGGGAGGGCCGGCCCCTCTTGGGGCTGCCGGGGCATCCGGCCTCGGCGGCGGTGGTGATGGAGGTTTTAGGAAGGCCTCTTTTAGAGCATTTATCCGGCCTCAAGGCCCAGCCCCGATGGGGCTGCACCGTCACCGCGGCCCTCTCACGCAATCTGGCCGGGGCCAGCGGCCGGGAGGATTACGTCCGGATAAGATTGCGCCGGGAGGGTGAGCAACTTTGGGCCGACCCGGTCCTGGGACCTTCGGGCCTCATCTCCCCTCTGGTGAAAAGCGACGGCTTGGTGATGATCCCCCTGGGAGTGGAAGGGCTGTTCAAAGGGGAGCAGGTGGAGGTGCGGTTGTTTGGATAGGGAAAAATGTACAGTCACCAGGCTTTAGCCTGCGCTATCAAATGCCGGGCGACCCAGCGGGTCGCCCCTACTTTTCTTTCCAGACAACCAATAGTCCCAAACTGAGCCAAAAGGCCTCCCGCAGCCGCCGCAGAATGCTGAAGGTGGCGCCCAGGGTGAGGCCCAGTTTGAAGCCCAGGGAGAGTAGCAGGTTGCCGCCCTCCTGGACCCCGGCCGCGGCAGGGATGAAGAAGCCCAAGGCGGCAAATAGCATCGCCAGGGAGTCCAGGCAGATGGCCAGCCCCCAACCGATGGGATGCCCCATCAGCCAGAACATCAGATAGACCTCCACGGCATGGAGCACCCAACTCAAGAAAAAGAGGATAAAGGCCAGGAGGGCCCGGCCCGGGTAATCCCGGTAAAAAGAGGAGAGGCTGGAATCGAGGTTGGCAAAAAAGCCTTCCTGTTCCAGCAAAAATTTGGGAGCCCAGCCCCGGCGGTTTAGGAAGGCTACGCCCTGGCTGCAGGAGGAGCCCCGGCGCTGGAGAAAGACAAAACTGCCGCTGGCCAGGGCCAGGC
>JAMCQY010000309.1:10091-18249 GCA_023381945.1 Deltaproteobacteria bacterium | reverse complement strand
ACCTCGGGCATGGCCATGAGCGCCTGGTCTATCTGTAAAGGAAAAATGTTTACCCCTTTGACGATGAGCATGTCATCGCTGCGGCCCTGAATGCGGGAGAGCCGCCGGGAGGACCGGCCGCAGGGGCACGGCTTGTCGTCAAAAGAGGCCAGGTCCCGGGTGCGGTAGCGCAGCAGCGGCATGCCCTGGCGGGTCAGGTTGGTGAAAACCAGTTCGCCCACTTCGCCCGGGCCCACCGGTTCCAGGGTCCGGGGATGGACGACTTCCAACAGGAAGGCATCCTCCCAGACGTGCATCCCATTCTGCTCCGGGCACTCAAAGGCCACCCCCGGCCCATTCATCTCGGATAAGCCATAGGAGTTATAGGCCTTGAGGCCGTAAGCCGCCTCGATGCGCCGGCGCATGTCCTCCGAATGGGGCTCGGCCCCAACGAAGGCGATCCGCAGGGGCAGGTCCCGGGGATCGAGGCCTTGTTTGGCGAAAGTGTTCAACAGATAAAGCGCGAAGCTGGGAATAATGTGGATTACGGTGCTGCCGAACTGCTGCATGAGCTGGAGCTGCCGGGTGCTGTTGCCAGCCCCCGCCGGGATGGTGAGGGCGCCCAGGCGCTCGCCGCCATAATGAAATCCCAATCCTCCGGTGAAGAGGCCGTAGCCCATCATGTTCTGGAAGACGTCTCCCGGCCGCACCCCGGTCATATACATGGAGCGGGCCACCAAGTCGGCCCAGGTTTCAATATCCCGGCGGGTATAATAGATCACCGTGGCCTGGCCGGTGGTGCCCGAAGAGGCATGCAGCCTGACGATCTCGGTCAAGGGTACGGTAAGCATCTCCCGGCCCCGGGCCCTGAGATCATCCTTGGTGGTGAAGGGAATCTTCCGAACATCATCCAGGCTTATGATGCTGTCGGCGGAGACTCCGGCCTGATTCAGGCGCTCTCCGTAAAAAGGGCTTCGCACTGCCCGGGCTAACGTCTCTTTGAGGCGGTGCAGCTGAAGTTCCCGCAATTTCGTCGTTTCTATGGTTTCAATGGACGCGTCCCAATACACTTTCTTCTCCTGAGCATTTAATGAGAGAGTTTTGTTTTATGCAGCGAAAATCGATCTGTCAAGGCGTGAGACGGTCCTTTAGGACGGCCGCGGCATGATCTTTCCTGTCCCGCCATTTATTCAATAATCATTAAGATGTCTATTTTACTGCTCTACCCTTGATTCAGGGAATGCCTGGCGCGGCAAAAAAACGCCAAGTTATCTGGATACGGCAAGGAGAGGGATTATCTGCAAATAAACCGCACTCGGAGTTATCCGCGTGTCTTTTTCAAGACCGTGAACAGATGCTGGCCGGGCTGGCTGACCAGGCAAGCGAGGCGGGTCAAGAAATGAACTTCAATTTTTGTAAAAGATTAAAGGACCGGAAAGGAACTCCACTGCCAGGCCGAAAGGGAATGGGCCGTCAGGGTAGCGGTCAATACGGCAGATTTTGGCTTTAGCGGCCAAAC
This sequence comes from Deltaproteobacteria bacterium, assembly GCA_023381945.1. The sequence continues at coordinate 16,751 of JAMCQY010000309.1, read as the reverse complement.
GAATAGTTCTCGACTCCTGCTGGCTCGCTGCCCTGAAGGTGAAATGCCCCGCCTCCCCTTCGATTAAATTGGGCTCTATGTCGCAACACAGATAGGCTCCGCCATGACTGATATTTTTCATCATAGCAGTAACGGCAAAAGTGCCGGCTCGATCCTGGAGAACAGCCCGGCATTCAACGGGCAAGCTGGTGTATAGCCGGTGCGACTGCCGCCGTTCCATGCCGCCCTCTCTGCCTGACGGCCTTGAGACCTTAAAGCGGCTTATTTGATTGAAGATCTTATGCAGCATGATCTTTACAGGCGGACCGTCCTCGCGGCTCTAGTTGCAGGTGATTATGACCAAGAGCGCCAGGAAGATGCCGCCGGACAGGATAATCCAATTATTGGTCAAAATTTTGTAAGCCAGGTCCACGGTTTTTTTCTCCATGGGGTTCCTCCTTTAAGAGTTATCTACTTATCGCCCCTCGGCCTCAAAAACATTAATCAAAAATTAAGCCGCGCCTCTGCAGACCTGGTCGAATTTCAATACTGGGAGAGAGCTTTGCAAAAATCATGGAGAACAGCCGCCCCCGGCTGTGTTATAGCGATTGCCAAAAGTTTTTTCCGATACCGGATGTAGTGTAGGGGCGGACCCATGTGTCCGCCCGCAGGAGGGCGCACACGCGGGTGCGCCCCTACAGGAATTTATTTTTGGCAATCGCTATAGCAGGCGAGGGCGCCTGCTCTCCATCATATTGTGTTTAATGAGACCCTCGGGCTTGTCGGAAGGGATTTTCGCAGAAGTCTCTAAATGACTCTTAGAATCTTTTAGCGGCCAAGAGAAGAGATTGGGACTAATGCAAGGAAGGCAGGCTAGAGATTATCGAAGGTCTGGCCCTGGAGGTTAAGATGCGCCACCGCGTTCTTGATGCCTGCCAGGGTGAGGTCTTCCATGTGAAAGATCCGGCCGATCTGCCGGACGGTCATACTTTCGTGGGCCCAATAGTCCTTACGGATGGGGTTGAGCCAGACGTTTACCGGATAAGCCGCCTTTAGTTCTTCGAGCCACTCCAGTCCGGGCTTCCGGGCGCTGGTATGAATATCGATGGAGCCGCTGGCCGCCATCAGCTCGGAGGGCGCCATGTTGGCGTCGCCGATGATCACCAAGCGGGTGCTCTTGGCTTCGCCCAGGAATTTTTCCCACTTCACCGGCTCCCGGCGGCGCGGGTCTCGGTACACTGCGCCATAAATGCAGTTGTGAAAATAGTAGAAATTGACATCCTGAAAGAGATCCCGCAACTTATTGAAGATCGTGGTTACCAAAGGGATGTGCGGGTCCATGGAATAGCCGCCGTTATCGAGCAGGACGATCAATTTCAGGCGGTTGCGCAATTCCCGTTCGAACACCAATTCGATTTCGCCGCCGTTTTTGGCGGTCCGGGCGATCGTCGCGTCGATATCCAGCTCGGTTTCCGGGCCCATGGGCCTGAGACTCCTGAGGCAGGCCAGGGCCTGGCGCAGGTTTTCATTGGAAAGCGTCGATTTCTCGCTGTAATCGATATAACGCCGGGAATCTATCACCTTCTGAGCGGAGCGGTACAGGCTCTGGCCGTACACCCGGATGCCGCCGGCGCTCTGGCCGCTGTGGCCGAAGGGCGATCTTCCCTTTGTTCCGACCCAGGTGCTGCCGCCTTGGTGCTGCGCTTGTTGCGCCAGGACGGTCTCCCAGAAACGGGCCAGCAGCTCTTCATTGCCGAACTGACGAATCTCCTCTGGGGTGATATTGCCGTTGTCGATCTGTTCCTGGAGCCACTCCCGGAAAGGCTTGCCGTTCAGCAATTCTTCCCAGTTCCGCATCTTCCGGTATAGCCCTGATTTGAGAAAATAGGCGGAGAACACCTGTTCGAATATATCGTAATGCTCAACCTTTTTCACAAAGACCAGCCGGGCCAGGAGGAAGAGTTGTTCGAGATTAGAGGCGATGCCGCGCTTTAAGGCCTGGTAGAATTCCAGGATATATTGGACGCTGACCGGGACCCCGGCCTCGCGCAATTCATAGATGAAACCTACCATGCCTTCACCTCTAGGCGAGAAACGTAGGGGCGGTCCCGTGTGTCCGTCCTTAGGCTCATTAACTCTATGCCTCGCTTAAAACCGTCCCGCTTTGGTAACCCCTTTGAATTTCAGTAAATCTTCGGTGCGCTTGAGCAGGGTGCCGATATGCGCCAAGTCCTTACCGGCGCCGGGAGCCTGCAACCCGGCGGCCTGCATCGACCCGAGCCAATCCAGCAATTCGGCGGTGGCGGGCGGCTTCTCGAAGCCCTCCTCCCGCAAGCGATAGAAGCTGTTCAGGCTGGTTTCCAGGAAGGGCTCCGGCAGGTTGGGGTGGTGAAGGCAAACAATGCGGACCATTTCCTCCCGGCTCGGAAAGGGGATGTAGTGGCAGAAGCAGCGGCGCAGAAACGGATCAGACAGCTCCCGCTTGGCGTTGCTGGTGATGATGATGATCGGCCGCTGCCGGGCGCTCACCTTATAATTGATCTCCCGGATGACAAACGAATTGTCCTCTAAAACATCCAGCAGATTGTCCTGGGTGTCCGAATCCGTCTTGTCGATCTCGTCGATCAGGAGGATGCGGCGGTCTTCGGCCAGAAAAGCCCGGCCTATGGGACCAAAGCGCAGATAATCCCAAATATTGTTGACATTCCGGTCGGTCTCGCCGCTGCCGAACCGGGAGTCGTTCAAGCGCAGCACGGTATCATAGACGTAGCATAGTTCTTCACCTTTGAAGGTGGACTTGCAGCGAGCCTCCTCCATTTTCAGGTCTAGCGCCCGGGCAATTTCAAAGGCGAGTTGCGTCTTGCCGGTCCCGGCCTCGCCGGTAAGCAGCAGCGGCTTCTCCATGGCAATGGCTATATTGACGATCTCCCGCAACTCGGGATTCAGATAATAACGGTCGGTTCCTTCAAATTGCATACTTCGTCTCCATTCCGCCCAAGGTCATTTGACAAACTCGCGGTCAGACGCTCCCAGCCTTAAAAAAGACAATGCCACCGGTGATGGATAACCGCTCCGGCCATTTCGTCCAAATCACCCTGCGTCAGGCCGGTCTTTTCAGACCAGCCCGGAAAGTTAGCCTCCATGACTTCCACAGTGAAAAAGGCCCTTACCTGATCCGGCGTGGAAAAATATTCATCTTGGTCAAAACCGGTGACATCGGAGATATAAGTCAAGGTCCTGGCGACACACATAGAGAGATTCCTTTAATCCAATCTGTTGATTGTAACAAACTGAGTCGAATGCGGCAATCGGTTCAAACAGATCGTCTCTAGGCGGGCCAACTATTTACTTATATTTTTACAAAAAATGGTCATTTCGACCAGCTTGACTTCACGCCCTGGCGCCCTATCATTTATGGAGAGGGTAGCTAATGCGGCAGCTATCTTCCCCTGGCTCCTGTTAAAAAATTTAGTCGTGATAAGAATGTCATGAATCATTATTATCGTGTGGTCCATCCCTATGTATGAATCCTACTTCGGTTTTTCCGAATCTCCTTTTGAAAACAACTTGGATCATCGTTTTTTATTTCTCAGCGAGGATCACCAGGAAGTATTAGCGGCGTTGTCTTATTTTGTGAAGACCAAAAAAGGCTTTGCCATTGTCTGCGGCGATGTGGGCACCGGCAAAACCATGTTGATCAATTCCTTCCTCGGCACCTTGCCCGAATATGTGCAACCTATCATTGTGGCCAATCCCGGCGTCACCTCGCTGGAGCTGCTGCGCCACATTGCCAAGACCTTAAGTATTCCTGTCGAAGAGAAAGACGGCATCCTGGAGTTGACCGACGCCGTCAAAGAGCTCTTGAAACAGGCCAAGAGCCTGAACAAACAATTTGTCTTAATCATTGATGAAGCGCATCTTTTGTCCGATCAGGCCCTGGAAGAGATCCGGCTGCTCTCCAATATCGAAACCGAAGACCAAAAACTGCTGCAAATCCTCCTGGTGGGGCAATACGAGCTCAGCTATAAGTTGGACCGCCCCCAAATGCGCCATCTGCGGCAACGCATCAATATCAACCGGTTCCTGTCTCCCATGAATGCTTACGAGACCAGGCAGTACGTCGACCATCGCTTAAGAAGGGTGGGGTTTTGGTTCCACCGACGCCATGAAGAGAATTACTTCTTTCCTGGAACAAAAAGGAATCAGATACACCATCATCCCCTATGATCGCCGCCGGGGAGCAGCTTCCCACCGGATCCTTTTGGGCGGCTACAAGACCCTGGCTGATTTGCAAAAAGCCCAAGAAGTTGTGAAGGCCAAATAAGAAATGATCTTCTACGGAAATTTCCGGCAGTTAAATTCGAGTTTTTTGCCATTACACCGATTCATCTTCATTCTTTTCTAAAGGGTTTCATTCCATGAGAAAACCGCGTAGACAGAAAGTCATTTTTTCGACCATTGCCGGCATCGGGGCGGCACCTGCCGCGACCGAACCAATCCTTGCCGACTTTCCTCCGCAAACTGTGCCAGAGGAAAGGCATTGGCCACATAAACCGCAGCCGCCTGGACCTGAAAGTGTTGCTGCGAAGTCCCCCGAAGCAGAAGCGCCGCAGTTGGAAGCCCCTCCCGTTCACAAGGCGCCACGGCTTCTAATCCCTGAAAATGTGGTGGTATCCACGCCTGAGGTCCCTGAGCCGCCGGCCGTGGCAGAACTTGCTGCGACCGCGATCCAGCCTGTGGAAGCAGAGACCCCCTTGGCCCCGGATGCGGCTGAACCCAAAACCGTGCCGGAACCGGTCCCTGCCGACTTCCCTCCGCAAGCCGCGCCAGAGGCCCTCCATCGACCACCCGAGGCGCAGCCAGTTGAACCAGAAAGTGTTGCTGCGGAGTCCCCGGAAGCCGGGGAGCTGCCGCAGACGGCCACCCCTCCCGTTCACGAGGCGCCGCGGCCCCTAACCCTTGAAAGTGTGGTGGTGCCGGAGACTGAGTCCCCTGCACCGGCGGCCGTGGCAGAACTTAGCAATACCCTTATTCAACCAGCGGAAGAGACCTGCGTGATCCCGCTGGACAGGTCTTTTGTTTATATTCCCGCCGGCTCCTTTATCATGGGCAGTCCCGAAAATGAACCCGGCCGCAATCCCGATGAGCAGCAGCACGAAGTTACCCTCAGCCGGGGGTTCTACTTGCAGAGCACCCCGCTGACCCAAAGGCAATGGCAGGCCGTGATGGGCGGCAAGCCGGCAACTTCCTCAACCGGCGGCGACTGTCCCGTGGCCAATGTCTCTTGGCATGAATGCCAGGCCTTCCTCCAAAAGCTGAATCTTTTGAGGGAGGGCGTCTACCGGCTGCCCACCGAGGCGGAATGGGAATACGCCTGCCGGGCCGGCGGCGCCGCCGCCCTGGGAGACCGGGAGCTCACCGCCCTGTTTCGCGAACACGATCCCTTTCTGGAGGCGGTGGCCTGGTACTGCGGCAATTCGGCGCGGCATGCCCACCCGGTGGGCGTAAAAAACCCCAATGCCTGGGATCTCTATGATATGCACGGCAATGTCATGGAATGGTGCCAGGATTGGTATGGCGAATATCCGGCCGGCGCGGCGGTCGATCCCACCGGGCCGCCCACCGGGGTGGCCCGGGTAATCCGGGGCGGGTCCTGGTTCAGCAGCGCCAAAAACTGCCGCGCCGCCTGCCGCGCCAAGCGGGCGCCTGATTCCCGGAGCCATTATGTGGGGCTTCGCCTAGTAAAAAAGCTAGAGTAGCTATAGAGAAACGTAGCTAAGACTTGACTATTGCAGTTTTGCTAAGGCTCTAACACCACCTTTAAAGATTCTTTGGCCTCAGCTACCATCTTAAAACCCTGTTGAATTTGCGCCAGCGGCAGAGTCTGGGTGATGGTGTCTTTAACGTTGATTTTGCCTTCGGCAATAAGGACCAGGGCGGCTTCCAGATCTGCCGGCGCGGCGCCATAGGAAGAGGTTACGGTGAGTTCATTGCGCCAAAAGTCCGGTATGGGGATGGCAATATCCCGGTTGGGGATGGCAAAGAAGAGGATGGTCCCCTTTTTCTCAATGCACTTAAAGGCCTGCTCCGCCGCGGGGTAAGCTCCGGTGCAGACAATGACCCGGTCAGCCTTGAGATGCAGCCCTTGATCGCCGCGCCGCACCTGATCGGCGCCAAACTCCTGGGCCTTGTTTAAGCGATATTCATTAATATCGGTGGCAATGACCCGGGCGCCGGTCAACTTGGCTATCTGGATGTTCAAAATGCCAGAGATGCCGCATCCCAGGATCAAGACCGTGTGGTGCGCCCGGATATCGATCAGCCCCAGGCCCCGCACGGAGCAGGCCAGGGGCTCGATCATCGTCCCTTCCAGATAAGTGACCTGATCCGGCAGGACATAAACCCCATAATCCACGTTAATCTTGGGCACCCGGACATATTCGCTGTAGCCGCCGGGATCATAATTGCCGGAATGCAGGGTATCACACGCCGTATGATTGTCTTCCCGGCAAAATTTGCAGTCATTACAGGGCACGTGATGGCTGACAAAAACCCGCTCTCCCACGCGGTACCGGTCCGATTTGGACTCGACTATCTCCCCGGCGATTTCATGGCCCAAAATCCGGGGCGCCTTGGGCAGCCGGTACCATTCCATGACATCGGTGCCGCAGATGCCGCTGG
>JAMCQY010000309.1:0-10081 GCA_023381945.1 Deltaproteobacteria bacterium | reverse complement strand
CTCCAAGTGAATATCGCTGTTGTTGTAGTATCTGGCGACCAGCATGGAATACAGTTTTCAGTTTTCAGTTTTCAGTTTCGATCTATTCACTGGCCACCGACTACTTTTTCTCTTTGGCCCCTCTGAAGATCTCATGGGCCTGTTTGACGGAAGCCTTATCATGCACAATCGCCCTCAAGGCCTTGGCAATAGCCACCGGATGCGGGCTCTGCCAGACGTTCCTTCCTAAATTAATACCCACGGCGCCCTTCTGAATGCCGTCATGCACAAATTCCAGCACTTCCAATTCGGTCTCGCACTTGGGCCCGCCGGCCATAATTACCGGCACCGGACAGCCGCAGGCCACCTTTTCAAAATCCTGGCACCAATAGGTCTTAACTACCCGGGCGCCCAATTCGGCGGCAATCCGGCAGCATAAGGCCAGGTAGCGGGCTTCCCGTTTTTCCAGCTCCCGCCCGACCGCGGTCACGGCCATTACCGGGATGCCGTAATCCTCGCACTCATTAACCAGGGTGGAGAGATTCTTGAGGGATTCCTTTTCATAATCGGTGCCGATAAAGACCGAAATACCAGCAGCCGCGGCATTCAAGCGAATGATCTCGGTAATCGACGTGGTAAGTTCCTCGTTGGCCAAGTCTTTACCCACCACGCTGGTACAGCCGGAGACCCTGAGAACGATCGGTTTCGTGGCAAGGGGATCGATGGCGGCCCGCAAGACGCCCCGGGTGCAAAAGATCGCATCCGCATAAGGCAGCAACGGTTCGACCGTCTCTCCCGGCTTCTCCAGACACCTGGTGGGTCCTTGAAAATAACCATGGTCAATGGGCATAAAAAAGCATTTGCCGCCCGGCATCAGCAGGTTTAAGCGATTTTTCATTCCCCAATCCATCTGTCCGGCTCCTTAAGGTAAACGTATTAAAGGGGATATTTCTTTTATCAAGCTCCCGGCTTTTGACGGCTCTTAGGCGGCAACTGGCGGAGCCGTTCAATTTCGGCCTGCTCCAGTTCGAGAAATTCGTCCCGCGGGTAATTGTTGCGGATAATCCGGGTGACCCGGTGGATGGACATCATCAGCGGCGCGGCATACATGTTTTCCCAAGTGATATGAACCGTATCCGTCTCCGGCTCGAAGTGCACGCCCCGCCAGGCCCCGAAGGACTGGTCGAATTCCAATTCATAGAGTTCGTCCCAGGCCAGGTTCAGAAGTTCAATCACTTCGGCCTCGTCAAGGCGCCGATCCCAATAATAGAGCGAAAAGTCTCTCATGAGAATTACCGTGAGGATAAAAAGATAGGGGCGCCGGTGAGCCGACGCCCCGGTTGGACGTTAGTCTATCCTACTTTTTCTTTTCTTGGAAGTACTTGCAGTCCGTAGGAGCCGTAAAGGCGCCCGGCCGCGCTTCCTTAAAAATGCCCAGCAGGAAAGGATATTCAATGGCCCGGCAATGACCGTAACAAACCTTGGACATTTGCGGGTCATACGTATATTTGATGTTCCTGCAAGAGTCGCACAGAATCTCTGGCATATCAGATATTCCTCCTATCTTCCGAAGTTACGGCCGTTACCAGGATTTGCCGTATTTCCGTTGAGCGGTGATACGTTTCCAGGCGCTGCCGTCCAGGTCTTCCGGGGTGAGCTGGGTGCAAGCAACGAGCTTACCCCGAGCCGACACCGTGAGATTCTTGGGTTTCCCCAGGAAGGTGACATTGGCAAAGGGCGGCGCCGAGGTCTTGCCTTCCCCGGAGAGGGGCTTCAGATCCGGAGTTTCGGCATAGCCGGGCAGGATAAAGTCCGTGCCCCGGGCCGCTTCCGGCTCCACCACCCGCTGGCCGTTTTCCCACTCTGCATAGTAGAGGTTATCACAGCCGGCGCATTTGAAATTGCCGGAATATTCCCAAAAGCTATAGGGATCCAGGAAGTTACGCGCCTTGCATTTCGGGCAATCGTAAAACAACGATACTTTGAATTCAGTCATATCGAGTCATTCCTCCCGTTAAAAATAGAGGTGTGGCTCCGGCCGGCAATAGAACCCGGCCCCACCGCGCTCCAGTTAGATGATTTCCTTGGCTTCAAACTCCCGGATCTGGTCCTGGCTGAAGCCGCAGACCCGCTGGTAGATCTCCTCGTTATCGGAGCCCACCGGGCGATGCACGTGCTTCAAGCGCGGCGGCGAGTCACTCATCTTGTACATGGTCTTCTGGGTAAAGACGTCACCGTAGTACGGGTCGTCATACCAGCCCAGGGAGCCCCGCTCCAGGAAGTGGTCGCAATTGGCCGCTTCCCTGATGGTGAGCAGGGGCTGGGAGATGATGCCGGCGCTGCTGAAGATGCGGTTGGCTTCTTCTTTGTTCTTGTCTTTGAGGAACTCCTCGATGGCCGGGTAGATCTCTTCCTGGGCCCGGGCTTCCACCCGGTCGTCATGGGTGGCGTACTTCTTGCCCAGGTCGGGGCGGCCGATGAGGTTCATCAGATTAGCGAAGTCTGCATCAGTATAAGCCTGGACACAGATGTAGCCTTCTTCCTTCTCCGCCGGATGGTCCGAATGAGGATAGGAAGAGAGGCCGCAGGCGCAGATGCCGTTGACGCAGATCTCGGTGTCCCAGTTGCCCCAGCGCATGCGGACGATGCCGGTGCGGCCCCATAGGGGCAGGCCGTATTCGGTGTAGCGGGTGGAGCCTTGAACCTGGGAGCATTCGAAGTAGTTCCCCAGGTTGGACACCGTGTCCCGCCAGAAAAGGCCGGCCAGCGTGGCGGTGGAGACCAGCATGCCGATGGAGTAGTCCATGATCCAGGTGGTGTGTTTGCTGGGGAAGCCGGCGCTGGCCCTCCCGGCCCGGTGGCCGGTGAAGGAGAAGACGCCGCCCTTGGCCTGGCCCAGGATGTCGTAGGAGGCCCAGTTCCGGCCGGGGCCGAAGCCGCCGAAACCGCCGCACCAGGCCAGAACGATTCTGGGGTTCACCTCTTTGCAGGCGCCGTAGCCGATCTTCCAGCGGTCGAAGGTGCCGGGCCGGTAGTTCCACACCATGAAGTCCGACTTTTGCACCAGGCCGTAAAAGATCTCCTTGGCCTCCGGCTTGCGGTAGTCCAGGGTGACGAAGTATTCGTTGTGGTTGGCGCCCTGGAAGGCCGGGGAGGTGCCGCGGCCCGGGTTCCACCGGGATACCGGGTAGAACCAGGACTCGTTGTAGGGGGAGCAGTGACGCATGGGCTCGCCCAGGCGGGGCACCTCGATCTTGATGACCTCCGCCCCCAGCTCGCCCAGGTAGGCGGCGGCCGCAGGCCCCAGGATGTACTGGGTGCAGGACAGCCCCCGATAGCCCTTCAGGCATTCGGGTTTCTCTGCCAGCGTGTCTTTGTTGAATACGGTCCTACAATATTCCTCAAAGGGTAGTTTATCCAAATCTGCCATATTTCCTAACCCCCTCTATTAGATGAGCCCTTTGGAATACAGCTCATTCAGCTTGTCGGTGTCGAAGCCCAGCAGCTTGCGGTAGACGTCGCTGTTGTCATAGCCGACCGGGCGGCCCAGGTCTTTGACCCGGCCAGGAGTCCGGTGGCCATAGAACACCGAACCGCAGAACAGCACCTTGCCGTAGTGGGCCGTCTCGATAGCCCGCACCATGCCCCGGTACTTGTAATGGGGCTCTTCCGCCACTTCGTCCAGGAAGGAGACGCCGCCGGCGGCTACTTCCTCTTCCAGCAACTTGGCGCGGCATTCTTCCCGGGTGTAGTCCTTCATCCAGTCGGTGAGGATGGTGCAGGTCTTGACCTGCTGGTCGTGGCCGACCCGGTCGATGACCACCCGCAGGGTGGGCTCATCCAGGATCATGTCTTCCAGCTCGGGGCGGTCCTTGCCCACGGTCTTCCAGATGCGGTACCACAGCCGGTCATGGCCGCCGCCCACCATCATGTAACCGTCTTTGCAGGGGTTGACCGAGTAGATGTTGATGGCCAGGTCCCAGTTGCCGTAACGGGGCTTACTGGAGCCGTCCATGCCGTACCAACCCCAGGCATAGTCATGGATGCGGGCGTGGGCTTCCGACGAGGTCACCTCGACGAACTGGCCTTTGCCGGAGGTAAGGCGATAGATCAATGCGGCGATGGTGGCGTGGGCCGTCAGATTGCCGCAGAGGATATCATCAGACCGCTCGCCGGAGCGGATAGGGGTGCCGCCGAAGCTCTTGGGCAGCCCGGTGGCATGGCACCAGCCGGAGGCGCAAGGCGACGAGGGATAGAGCTCGCCGGGTTTGTCGGTTAAGGGGCCCCACTGGCCTTTCTGGCCGTTCCAGACGTAAATCAGGCGGGGGTTGATCTTGGAAAGCTGGCGGTAGCCGATGCCCCAGGCGTCGAACTGCCCGGGGGCGTAGTTTTCAATAAGTACATCGGCATGGACGACCAGTTTTTTCAGGATTTCCCGGCCCTCTTCGGTGGTCAGGTCCAGGGTGATGGACTGCTTGTTGCGGCATTCATGCAGGAAGCCGCCACCGCAGAGGTCGCCGTTGACATTGTCCTTGAACATGTAGCGCTTGCGCCCGAAGGCCGCCAGCTTGCGGATGGGGGAGCCGCCCGGCGGTTCCACCATGATGACGTTGGCCCCCAGTTCGCCCAGGTAGCCGCCGGCCTGCATGGTGTTGCACTGGAGGCCGCCGTGGCCGCATTCCAGCACCCGGATCTGGCCCAGGGCCTCGGGTTTGGCCATCTCATGCTTGGGATGGAGCCAGCCCTCAAAGATGGTGGAGATTTCCCGGGACGCCTCGGTGCAGATCTTGGGATCGTAAACTTCTTCAAACGTCGGGATCGGGGTTAGAGGCCATAGTAACGGTGCTTCTTGAACCTCTTTTTTCAGATCTTCGGACATTCAGATTCCTCCTTCATCAACTGTTGAGTCAAGGTTACCTTTAGGGAAACTTGAGCCCGCTAAGGTCAAATGCGGTTCTCCTTACGGCGTCAGCCACCTCCTTCCAAAATGAAATGCGGCTCGCTCGAGCCAGGCGCGGATATTCAATGGAATTAGTCCACAAGCCTTATAAGCTAATTTTGTGCCAATTGGTGCGATCTGCGCAAAATTTAACCGGTTCATGGGTAACATATTAATTTTAATTATTTTTTATTCTTAGCCCTGCCATGCTAAGCAGCCGGTTCGCCCAGGAAATCTGCCATAGTCTGGCTCCAAGTTGGGGGAATCGGTATCAAACAGGGGGTGATTCACCCCAGGAAAGCAGTGGTCATTGGGCGGTAGTTCAGTGGTCAGATAACTCCTAAAATTAACCGCAGAGACAGGGGCCTGAGCAAATGATTTATAAGACCGGGTGTAGTATAATGTTGGAAAAGTCAGGAAATGTGTAGGCGAAGGAAAGTTCGGAAAATTATGGCAGCAGATTCACAAGCGAACTTAAAGAAAAGCTGGTTTGAAGCCAACCCCAAGACAACCATCGTCCTGGTCTTGATGATCTTCCTGGTGGCGGCCACTATAATCACTGAAAAGGTCCTGGCTTATATCAACCACAACCAGAAAATGGTGCTGTTTACCGAGCGGCGTTATATCAACCTCAGGGAGTACCAGCCCAACCTGGACGTGACGGATACGCCCCCCGCCAAGGCGGTGCGGGAAGGCGACGGTCTGGTGCAGAAGCCCTACCGGGTGCGCACTGACGCCAATGGCTTTATTCTGCCTTACCACCATTACGCCAAGCCCGATTTCAAGATATTCTTTTTAGGGGCCTCCACCACTGCCTGCATCTATGCGGATGAAGAGAGCCGCTTTCCTTATCTGGTCGGCAATCTGCTGGAGCAACAGACCGGCAAGAAGGTCACCTCCATCAATTCCGGCGCGGGGGGCAACAATTCCCTGCACTCCCTGGACATCCTGCTGAATAAGCTCATCCCCCAAAAGCCCGATGCCGTAGTGCTGATGCACAACATCAACGACCTGGTGGCCCTGATTTACGATAAGACCTATTGGAGCAGGAATCCCACCCGCCAGCCAATCATCGACTACAAGCTTTATAAAGACTTGACCGGGATCAAGGCCGTCTCCACCCTGGCCCGGGATACTTACATTCCTAACCTGCATTTGGCCATCCGCAGTCTGAGCCACAAGATTTTTAGAAAGAAGACCAGAGACCCCGAGGACGAATACGCTTACATCCGGGGCAAAAAGATTGCCTTTAATGGAGCACAGATTCTCAATGAATTTCGAATGAACCTCCAAACCTTCATATATATTTGTAAAGCCCGTCACATCACCCCGGTTTTGATGACCCAGTTCAACCGCTACAAGAAAGATCCGGACCCGAAAATCAAGGCGGCCATGGCCGGCTTCGAAAAGGATTCCGGCATTTCGGAACCACAGTTTAAGGAGATTTATGATCAGTTCAACGAGGCCGTGCGCCAGGTGGGACACCAAAATGGGGTCCTGGTCATCGACCTGGCCCGACTGATTCCCCAGGAGTCGCAATATATGTACGACGTGGTCCATTTAAACACCACCGGCTCGAAGCTAGCGGCCCGGCTCATTAGCGAACAATTGCGGCCCGTAGTGAAATGAAAAGAAATGATTAACCGCGGATGAACGCAGATAAACGCGAATTTTATCTGGGTCCATCTGCGTTTATCTGTGGTTCCATTCCATGGCCATGCCGGCAGACAAAATCAATGTCCTCTTCATCATCAAGCCCGAACGCGCCGCCGGGGCCGAGATGGTGTTACTGGAGGCCGCGGCGTGTCTCGATCGAGAACGTTTCCGGGTCTTTACCGGATTGCTGACCCCGGACCGGGAACACCTGGTCCCGCCCCACTTAACATCCATCCACTTTAATCTGCCCGGGCTCAACGGCTGGGTTTGGCTCAGGTTTTTCCTGCATCTTTGTTGGGTGCTGTACAGTCAAAAAATTCAAATCGTCCACACCAACAGTTACGTACCGGGCAATTACGCCCGCCTGGCCGCGGCCTTACTCAGGGTGCCGGTCATCATGGACCACTGGCACGGCTTTACCCATTTTACCCGCAAGCGCCGCTTGATCTGCCGCTGGCTGGGGCGCGTCACCGGCCTCAGCCTGGCCGTGTCGCAAGGAGTAAAGGACTATCTCATCGGACAGTGCTTACTTAACCCGGCGAAGGTCAGGGTGGTGCACAACGGGGTGGATTTGGCGCGGCTGCAGCAGCACCGGCCGCGGCTCGAAGTACGCAAGGAATTAGGATTATCTGAAGACACCAAAGTCGTGGGGCTGGTGGCCCGGCTGGATCATTGGGGCAAGGGGCACCGGGAGTTTTTTGAGGCCTTAGCCACCCTGAAGGACCGGTTCCCCATCGAGGCCCTGATCATCGGCGGCGGCCGGCGAGAAGCGGAAATGCAGCAGTTGGCGGCCGGGAAGGGCCTGGCCGGGCGGGTGCATTTCCTGGGCCAGCGGCAGGATATTCCCGACCTGCTCGCCGCCCTGGATATTTTTGTCCTCCCCAGCCACAGCGAGGGGGTGTCGCTGGCCCTGCTGGAGGCTATGGCCGCAGGTCTGCCGGTAATCGTAAGCCGAGTGGGCGGCCTGCCGGAGGTGGTGACGGATGGTGAAAACGGCCTGCTCATTCCTCCCAAAACCCCGGAGGCCTTGGCGCAAGCCCTGGAACGCCTCCTGGCTGACCCTAAGTTTGCCAGAAAATTAGGCGACAACGCCCGGCGCCACGCGGAAGCAAATTTCTCCCTGGACCGCCTGGGCCGGGAGATTAATGAGATTTATGGCGAATTGATCAACAGAAAGAAACTGTAGCGCAGACTTGACCGTAAAAATTCAAATCCCCCTAAATCCCCCTTTTCCCAAGGGGGACTTTTAGACCTCCCTTTGAAAGGGGGGCAAGGGGATTTAATTTTAAGCCTGAATATAAAAATGCAGCGCCGCCTCATATTCACCGCCGGGCGGCAGTGCTGCATTCTCTCCAAGGCCACGGGCGGGCTGCCGGGCCCGCCACGAGCGGCCATAGACGACCGCTCTGCCTTTAATCTTGTTCCTTGAAACTCGAAATCCGGAACTCGGAACTTAAAAATTTTGGCTCCCACCATTCTTTGATCAGCTTCACCACTTCGGAAGCCTCAATGGCCGTGAGGCAGCGGGGCTCCGGGCACTTTTTTAACAGGCAAGGTTCCAGGGCGCACACCGCTTCCCGCTTATGCAGAGAGACGCCCCAGACAACTTCATAAGGCCCGATACGGCTGGGATGGTCGGCGCCGATCAGGGCAAGGGTGGGCACCTTCAGGGCCAGGCCCATATGCAAAGGGCCGCTGTCGTTGGCCACCAGCAGCCGGCATTTATTCAGCAAGGCGGCCACCAGCCGCAGCGGATAACGCCCCCCGGTCACCAGGCTGCGGCCTTCGATTCCCGCGGCGATGGCCTCGGCATTCTTCCGGTCCTTGGTGCCGCTGATGATCAGTAAGGGAGCATTATAAGTTTTGGTTAAGAAATTGCCCAACTCGATAAAATTCTCCGCCGGCCACCATTTGTAAGGATCGGAGCCGGTGGGATGCAGGGCCAGGAGCAGCGGGGGCGCCGTGCCGAAATGCCGGGTCAGGATCGCCTCCGCCTCCCTTCGTTCCTCCGGGGTCAAAAACAGGTCCATCCGTTTATCAGCAGTATCGGCGCCCAGGAGCCGGACATAATCGAGACGGCGCTCGATGGCGTGGGTCGAAGGATCATGGGGGGGTTCTATCCGGGCAGAATAAGCGAAAGCCAGTGGGCTGCCTGCCGAGCCGATAATGAACGGGCTCCCGGTGAGGCTCGCCGCCAAGGTGGCCTCGGGGTCGTTGCCGTGCAGGATAATGACCAGGCCGTAATGGCGGCCCCGCAGTTCCCGGACCAGGCTTACGAGCCCCCGGTTGCGGCCGGGGTAGGCCCAGACCCGCGACACGTACGGATTATGGGCCAGCAGCGCCCCGAAGACCCGGTGGCCCAGGATCTCCAGTTCCCAATCCGGATAGCGCTCCTTCAAGGCCCGGATGGCCGGGGTGGAAAACATGGTGTCACCCAGGGCGGTGTTGCTGATGAGCAGGACCCGCTTGACCCGGACCGGGTCGAGTTCGGACAGGGGCCGGGGCGGCCGCCGCCGAGTCTGCCGGCGCAGGTACTGCCGGGAAAGTGACAGCAAGAGCCTGTGCCACATAACCTATCCCACCCCCCGGCTCGGAAGCAAATCGCGGGTAGAAATTTCAGCCATTATTGAGGTATACTGCGGGTTGAGGAAAATCTCATGACAACACACCGCCACAAACCTACCCATGGAAGCAAAGGAAACTCGCGACGCAAGATTGATTGGACCGGGCTCCACAAAGACTGGCGCACCTGGCTGATTATCGGCCTTATGTTGGCGGCCATGGGAACCTATGTCCTGACTCTGGATGATTCGCTCCAGCCAGGCCCTACCATCCAAGGCAACCAACCGCCCGTGGCGGACCGGCCGGTCCCTCAAAATGATTCCTGACAATTGGCTGTCCTGGCGCGGAGGTTACGCACCGGCACCGCTTCAGAAACCGGAAAGGCGAAGGAGAAAAGGCCAAGATGAATTTCTTTCTGTTTCGCCCTGCGCCTTTACCCCTGTGGCCTTTTCTTTAATACCTCATCATAGACCTTTTCCAGGCCGCCGGCGATCTGCTCCCAGGAAAAGTTTTTCAGCACCCATTCGCGGCCTTGCTGCCCCAACCGCTTGCGGCGCTCCTGGTGCCGCAGCAGGTCCAAAATCTTCTCGGATAGTTCTTTAAAGTCATCTTTTTGCTCCAGCAACAGGCCGGTTTCACCATCCCGCACTATCTCGGGGATACCGCCCATGCGGCTGGCGATGACGGGGAGCCCCGCGGCGGCAGCCTCCAGAAAGACCAGGCCCAGTCCTTCCTCAATCTGGGACGGCCCCACAAAGACGTCCCCCAGGAGATAAGCCGCAGGCATCTCGGCGGGCGGGATAAAGCCTGTGAGCACTACCCGGCCCCGGGCCCGGGCTATTTGCTCCCGCAGTTCCTTGAGAAACGGCGTTTCCCGCATGTGGCGGCGGCCAAATTCGGTGCCCCCCACCAGGACCAGTACGGCCTGGGGCAGGGACTGCCAGA
>JAMCQY010000426.1 GCA_023381945.1 Deltaproteobacteria bacterium | reverse complement strand
GTTACTCAGGCTTTGGCCTATCTGGGTAGCCTGGCCCTCAATCCTCAAATGCGGTTCGAAGACAAGAGCTATCTGGAAGAGCTGCCGGTGGCCGAAGTCACGGGCTTGGCCCGGCGCTGCTATCAAGAAGAGATCGCGCCCCGGGTCAGCCGCAAGGGGGTCAACTGCGTGCTGGAGCACCAGGATCGCGGACATGCGGTCGTTCTCCTCACCGGCTCCCTAACCTTCCTGCTGCTTCCCTTGAAAGAGGACCTGGCGGCTGAATGGCTCATCGCCACTGAGGTGGGCCGGGACGAGGGCCGGTTCACCGGTAAGATTAAGGGCATGCTGCCTCGAGGGCAAAACAAGCTGCGGTTGCTGCTGGATCTGGCCCTGGCCCAGGGATTTGATCTGGCCCGCTCCTACGCCTACGGCGACCATATTCAGGACCTGTATCTGTTCCGCAGCATCGGGCATCCGGTGGCGGTGAATCCGTCCTGGCGCCTGAAGCTCCAGGCCCGGCGACGCCGCTGGCCGATCCGGTATTTCTGAGTTTCCAGTTTCAAGTTTCAAGTTTCGAGCAGGGGCGGCTGGGGAGCCGCCCCTGCGTTTGCGCGATTGACAGATACGGCCTTTTAGAGTAGCAATAGGAGGGGGGAGTTATGGACGAAGCCGCGCTCATCAGGCAATTGAAACAGAAAGTGGAAGAGGAACTGCGCCAGCGGGAACTGGCCCTCCTGGAGTTTTGGCTGCAGGAGTTGAAAGCCATCGACGCCAAGCGGCACAAGGAATTGTCGGCCCTGCAAGCCGATCTGAGAAATTTCCTCAGCCGGATGGAGACCCGGCTGCGCACTCTGAAAAGCAGGGGTTAGGGGTCAGGGGTTAGGAAATGAAAAAGGAAAGCCTGGCAAGATGTATGAATTAAAGATCATTACCCAATTTGCCGCGGCGCACCGCCTGGAAAATTTCTACGGCAAATGTGAGGCCCTGCACGGCCATAACTGGAAGGTGGAGGTCTTTCTGACGGGAGAGCAGCTTGACGAAGCCGGCTTGCTGGTAGATTTCGGGGTGATCAAGGCCCGGACCAAGGCTCTGCTGGAGGAGATCGATCATAAATATCTGAATGAACTGGAGGCCTTCCGGGACCAGAATCCTTCCTCGGAAAATCTGGCCCGCTTCCTGTTTGAACGACTATCCGCCGATTTAAACCGCGACGGCATACGGGTCTCCAGGGTCAACGTCTGGGAATCGGACACCTCCTGCGCCTCCTACTACCGGGATTGACGGGGCCTTGAGCTGCGGGCGCTCCTGGATCCGGCTGGCAGGTATCGCCCTGGCGATGCTGGGAATCCTGGGGGCGGTCAGCGGTCCGGTTACTGAGCCTGCCCCCACCAGCTGGCTGCGGATGCCCACCCAAAGGGCCCGGAAAAAGCCGTTAGTGAGCTTCAGCCACCGCCTTCACAAAGAAGCGGGAATTCCCTGCGCCAAGTGCCATCATGTCTATCAGGCCCGGCGCAACGTCTGGAGACAGGGCCAACCGGTGAAGCGCTGCCCCGAATGCCACAGTTTTTTCCCCAAAGGAGGACAACCTGACCTTAAAAGCGCCCTGCACCTGCAATGCAAGGACTGCCACTTGAAACTGCGGCAGCAAGGGCGCCGGGCCGGGCCCATTGACTGCAAAGATTGCCATCGGCAGGGCTGAACTCCCAATAATCTGTGGTCAGCCGTATGTCCTTTTATTCTCTTCACTTATCCCGCTTTTTAATGTATTATTCCAACTTGGAAGATCGAGGAGCAGCGGCTGGCCGACCAGCCTCAGGGGGCCGTGGTCAAAGAATATGTCACTTCGTTAATTAAAACCCTGCACCGGGAAAGGGTTTTTGCCCTGATCCTGGCGGTCGTTGTCCTGATTTTTCTGGGGGCCGGGGTCTTTGCCTTGGTCGAGCCCGGTGAGGGAGCCACCTGGCTGGAGCGCTTCGGCCGGGGCGCCTGGTGGGCCTTGGTCACCCTGACCACCGTGGGCTACGGGGACGTGGTCCCGGTTACCTTCATAGGAAGGGTGGCGGGGTTTTTCGTCATTTTGGGCGGGGTAATTAGCCTCTCCCTGGTCACCGCCACCGTGGCTTCCGTCTTTATCGAACGCAAGTTTCGCCGGGAGCGGGGTTTGGAACCGGTTAAAGTCAGCCAACACATTTTAATCCTCGGGTGGAGTGAAGAAGCAGAAACCCTGCTGGACCAGCTCCTCAAGCGGCTTTCCCCTGACATCCCCGTCGTCCTGGTCAACAAGCAGCCGCCGGAACAGATGGAGGCGCTGCTGGACCGCTATCTCACCAAGCCGCCCATCTTTCTGCGAGGGGAATATTCCCGGGAAGAAGTTCTATTCAAGGCCAATGTCCGGCAGGCCGTCAGGGCCATCATCCTGGCTGAGCGGCAAGCGGGAGAAACCGCCACCGAGGTGGATCAGCGCACCCTCTTTACGGCGCTTACCCTCAAGGCGGTAAATCCCAAGATTCGCATCCTGGCGGAGTTGCTTCATTCGGAAAACCGCCCCCACCTGGAGCGCGCCGGGGCCGAGGACGTGCTCATCCGCGGGCAATATGACAGTTCCCTGCTGGCCGGGGCCATCGCCTCTCCCGGCATCTATCGCGTCCTGACCACCCTCCTGGTGGCAGAGGGCCAAAACCTTTGGGACGTGGAAATCCCCGGCGGTTTTCATGGCCGGTCCTTATCGGAGTTTGCGGCCTATCTGCGGGAGCAGCATCAAAGCATCCTCATCGCGATCTACACCGAGGCCCGGGCCCTGAGCCTGGGAGACTTACTGGGCGAGGAGCCCTCGGCTATTAATGATTTCATCCGGCGCAAATTCGCCGAGACCAAGATGACCCATCTCCTGGGCCGCACCAAAGTTGACTACCAGATCAATCCTCCCGGCAACACCATTCTGGGTCCCCGGCAATTTGCCGTGGTTATCGCGCCCCAGAGGCCGGAGCTGTGATGGACATCGTTAGGGAAGCCGCATTCTTCCGAAAAATCTTCCTCTTCCAGGACCTGGAAGACCGGGAGATCGAGCAGGTTCTGAGCCGCACCTACCCGCGGGAATTCCCTGCCGGCAGCGTTATTATCCAGGAAGGCGACCCGGGGGATTCAATGTATATCATGGTGACGGGGGAAGTGGAGATCACCAAACAACTCACCCTGGTATTGGACGAAGACACCCCCAAAGAGCGGGTCATGATCCGGCTCAAGGCTGAAGACGGCGTCTATTTCGGAGAAATGAGCCTGCTGGAGAATGATCCGCGGTCGGCCACGGTGACCGCCTCAACCGACTGCGGTCTTCTGGAACTCTCCCAACAGGATTTCCAGGGGCTGATTCAGCAAAATCCCGCCATGGGGACAAAACTCCTCCTGCGGCTGGCCCAACTACTTTCCCGGCATCTGCGCAAAACCAACCAGGACGTGGTAAAGCTGACTACGGCTTTAGCCATCTCCCTGGGGGGATAGTGGGGCGGGTTTGAAACCCGCCCCTACAAGTGATTTCAAATAGTTAGAGGATAATATGACAAAAATCATCGACCTGTCCGGCCTGGCCTGCCCGTTGCCGGTGATCCGCACTAAGGAGACCCTGGAAGGCGGGGAAACCGAAGAATTCATCGTGGTGGTGGACAACGAGGCGGCTCGGGACAACGTCAGCCGCTTCGCCCAAAGCCGGGGCTGCACCGTATCGGTGGCCGCATCGGGAAATTGTTTTCACCTCACCGTCCAGCCGCCGGCGGGCGAGGCTGCCGGCACCTGCTTCCCCGGGGTCGCTCCGGCGCCCCAAACCACCGTAGTGGTCTTTGCCTCGGACCGCATGGGGGAGGGAGACCCGGAACTGGGGGCCATCCTGATGCGGGCCTTCTGCCAAACCGTGGTGCAGCTTTCGGCCCCCCAAAAACTGCTCTTCTATAACCGGGGCGTCTTCCTGACCCTCGACGATTCCCCGGTGCTCACTGAACTCAAGGGTCTGGAGGAGGCGGGAGTGGAACTGCTGGTCTGCGGCACCTGCCTCGATTTCTATAAGGTGAAGGACCGCCTGACCGCGGGCAAGGTCTCCAATATGTTCAGCATCCTGGAGAGCCAGATGCAGGCGGGAAGGATCATCAGGCCGTGAAAAGTAAGCAGTGAGCAGTGATAGAGATTTCTTTGGGACTTTGGTTTAACTGCTTACTGCTTACCGCTCACTGCTCACTTCTTACTACCATCCTCCATAATCCTTAATCCACTCCGGCCCCTTATCCCGAAAAAATTGGCCGATCTCCTGAAAGCCTTGGGCCAATATCGCCCGGGCCGGCGCACTCCGCGCCCTCACGTCTGCGGGATTGTCCCCCAGCCAGAGTCGCGCCGTGATCTCGGCGGGATTATCTTCCCAGGTCTTGAGGGCGAGCAACAAGGCGCGCAGGTCCCGGCCCCGGGTGCGGTGGCGCAGGGTTTCCGGGGCCGCCAGCACATCCAGCAGGTAGTGAACGCCGTCATCCCACCCCGGGCGGTGCAGGGCAATCCGGCGCATCAGGCAAGGATAACAATAGCCGCAGGCGCCGGCCTGCCTGCGCTGCCAGCGGGAGACCACCGGCCGGGAGCAGGAGACGGTGCGGGCGCACAACTCCCGGAGCAGGATCTGGTTCCGGCAATTCCGCAGCATTTCTCCCTTGGTGAAGGTCTGGTAGGGGTTGGCCAGCGGGTGGCGCAACCCGGCCCGCTGCCACAAAGAGTGAAGGCGCGCCATGAAATGCGGATGGGTAGTGCGGGTGCTATAAGCCCCGAGGCGGTTCCCGGTGAGCGGCGGGTTAAGGCTGATCCAGCCGTTTTCCGGGACCAGCACCGGGGTGTCGTCCGCAAAGGCTGCCGCAGTGGCCAGCGCCAGGGATAGATAGAGGAGCGAGCGGCTGCGCAGGGTGAGCTCCGGGGCCTCGGGAAATTGCAGCCGCACCCCCAGGTGATGCACTTTATCCGGGCCGTAGTACGCCGTCAGGGCTGCGGCCAGGCCTTGCTGGAGAGAGGCCAGTTGGCCGAAATCGTAGTGGCTCACCAGGACCAGGCGCTGCCCCTCCTCCAGCAGGTCTATAGCGCCGATCAGGGAGTCTAAGCCGCCCGAGAACAGCACCACCGCCTGGGGCTGCCAGGTATGGGGCCAGCAGCCCCTGAACCCCAGGTCAAGTTTCGAGGGGCGCAGTTTTAAAATCCAGTCGTCCCCGGTGAGGAAACTGAGAAGACGGGCGAAATCGGGAGCGAGTTGGCGCAACAAGTCGGTGGCCGGCAGGTGGAGGATAATATTCCGTGTCCAGGCGTCCGGCGCCTCCCGCCGGGGCAGCAGTTTATCGGCAGCCCATACCCCCATGGCCGCCAGGAGAAAGGCTTGAGCCGTCTCACCGGGGGGATAAGGAGCAGACAGCATCTGCCACAAGTCGTGGTGCAAAGGGTAGCCGGATCTCCCCGCCTCATCCAGGTGAATCTCCGCCGCCAGCCCCTGGGGCGAACGGCGTTGTCCGGCGGGGGCTCTCAAGAAAATCTGGGCCATGGCATTAAGTTTGGAGTGTTTAATTAAGGATGGCAGATTTTACCGCGTTTTGAGGAGAGATCAAGTTTTATGGGGAAGGGCAACATTAAGAATAGGTCTATTGGCCATTCCTTGGCCAGCGTGACTAGTAGAACTGACGATCTGAGCCTTTCGACCTGGAAGATATTCGTAAGGAATATTATTAGCGGGAGAAGACCCTCAATTCCAGGTCAATGGTCCTCCTGGGCCAACCGGCTGATGGTGGTCACGGCTTCTTCGATGGTAGGTTTTAGGATGGTCAGCCTTTTGTCGCCGCGCCGGAGGTTTACCAAATAGATTTCGTGGCCCGTGGTTGCATCCATACATTTTCCATAACCGTAACCCCATCCCTGCCGCCGCAAAGTTTCCAGGGTCATCTCCCAATTCAACATAATTGGCCTCCCCAGGCGGAATTGCCGATTATTTCTTTCTTAATTTACCTTATCGGCAAAATAGCGAATCTTAATTAAATGATCAAAGGCTGTGGTTGAAAATGGAGGTTAGTAGATGATGCCAAGGAGGCAGCAAAAAAAGAGGTGGAGGTTCTGGATATTCCCGGAATCCCTGGCGGTCAGGCTACTATGCCGGACATAGATGAAATTTTGAGTGGGTATCAGTGGTGGGATAGTTTTTTTCTAAGCTCACGCAAGCTTAATTTTCTGAGGTTTTTCATACCGGACAAATTTGTTATCCGTCATAATTCTCTATCCCATCGAAATCATAATCTAATTACTTTTAACTGTTTTTGGAAAGAACTTGGCCGGTTAAATTCAAGATCAACCCGGTCAACAGACTGCTGACCCAGGTCCAGCCCGGCAGTCCCAGCCATTCCTCCGGAGTTTGGGGCGCAGACCCGGCATTCGGATGGACGGCCGCCTGGTCAATTAATGCGGCCAGTCCGGTCAACCCTTGCCGCAGAGAAGTGATTCCCGAGGCCGCAGCCTCCAGAGATTCTCCTAAGTCCAGGGCCAGCCGCAGTTGGAAGGCCTCGACCAAAAAACGCCGCACCACTTGGGTCGATCCTTCCTCCGGTTCGGGATTCATGGGCAGGTTTTGCAAGACCACCATCAGGGCTGCATGCGCCACGGCCTGCTCCAGGCCGCCGCCGGGGTTCTCCAGAACCGCCCCTAAGGATGGGGTCGGGATCTCAGGCCCCGCCTCAGTCAAATCCTTTAAACCGCGGTCCTCCAAGGCCGCTCGCCACCCCTGGGAGCCAGCCTGGCAGCAAAAGGCCCCTAAGTTTTGGGCCGCAAGACGGGTCTGGCGAAACACGGCCAATACTTCGGCAGGGCCAGTTGCGCCTCCCTCTCCCAGGGCCGCAATATACCGGGCCGCCACCTCCCGGGCGTCCACCGCGCCGCCATCCTCGGCAGACAGGTAGCGGGTGGCTGCGGCCTTGGCCAAGCGCCAGAAGCGGGAGGTCGGCGCCCGCCTGGCAGCGGAGGTCCCCATGCTGGCAGCTCCTCAGTAATCCCGTAGTTCAGCGGTCAGTCAACTTCAACCGTAATGACACCCTACCATAATTTTCAGGCGGCGGCTAAATGTTTAAGCCGATTGAGGGAATCCCAAGAAAATTGGGGCAGGCAGGGGAATAAGGAATTGTTGTGGCACAAGGGTTCGGCTGCCAGGTTGTAGCGGGAGCACTCGCAAGCCCTTCGCCACAGGGTGGTCCCGGGGATGGGGGAGTAATAGGCCAAAACCGGAGTTGCACCCAGTTGCTTCACCCGGTGGATAGAAGCCGCCACCACGGTTTCATCTTGGCCTGGCAGGCCCGCCAGCAAATAAACGCCGATTGCTTTCGGAGGAAAGCCGGCTTCGCGCAAGTATGCCAGGGCGGCCTCCAGTTCCCCGGCTTGGAGCTTGCGGTCGGCGCGATCTTCGCCCAGGGCGGTGGTCTCCACCCCCAGGCGCAGAGTAGCAAAGCCGGCGCGCTTGAGCCAGCCGGCCACTTCCCGGGTTATCAAACGGGCATGCAGGCCGTTGGGGGTGTGGTAGCGCAAGGTGCCCTGCCTGAGCAGTTCCTCCAAAATGACCAGGAGGTGGCCGGGCGCATTAATCAGGAGGGCGTCGTCATAAAAGGCCACGTCTTGAAGGCCAAGCCGGTCCTGCCAGTGCCGCAGTTCCGCAACCACAGCCTGAGGATGGCGGCTCCGGAAGGCGGGCTGCAACAATTTGGAGGCGCAGTAGTCGCAGTCCAGGGGGCAACCACGGGAGGTCAGGATGGGAATGTAGGAGAGATGCCCCAAGAGGTCCAGGGCTGGATAAGGCAGGGCATCGAGGCTGTCGGGAACAGACCGGCGGCCCAGACCCAGTCCGGCCAGATGAGGCGGCAGCCCGGTCTCCCAAGGTCCGGGCAGGATCAGGTCCGCGCCGCTATTGGCCCGGGCGTGGTCCGGGCACAGGCTGGCATAAATGCCCCCTAAAATCACCGGGACCTTGGGGAAGTGCTTCCTGACCATGGCGATGGCCGCGGTGACGCCGGGGTACCAGTAAGTCATGAGAGAGGTGACCAGGATGACGTCGGGCCGCGGCAATCGGCTTAGACGGCTGCGGAAATCCGCTTCAGTGAGGCCATAGCGCCCGTAGCGCCGGGGGACGTCGGAGAGGGGCGCCGGGGTGGGGACGATTTCCTTCGGATAACTACCGGTGCCGCCTGGGCCCGGCCGGGAGTGGGGCACGTCCAGGCAGTCAAGGAGATGGACCGCGAATCCCCAAGACCGGAGCCAGCCGGCCAGGTAGAGCAACCCTAACGGCCGGGCAAAATAATCATAGGCCGCGAAATCGTAAATCCAGGGGTTGATTAAGAGAATTGCCGGCCGCGAAGTGCGCACCAGGGCAGCGCTGCCGTCCTTGTTGTTGGGCACGGAAAAGGGTTGACTGACAGGCACTTTGTCCACGTCCAGGCACAATAATCCTTTGCCAATTTCGACCATGACCATTACTTTAATAAAACGTATCTTAAGCCAAGATACAAGGGGCGGGGTTTTAAAGCCGGCCCTGGTGTTTTTGGTAGCGCAGGCTTACAGCCGGGGTTTTTCACAGGCTGGAAGCGTGTGCTACTAAGATTCGCCCTTGCCGGGCTCCGGCTAAATGTCTAAAGTATTGCCATGACACCTCAAGACGCTTACGCCTGGCTGCGGCAGCACAACCTGGAAACTTCCCACCTCGGGTCCATCGGGCACCTGCTGGGCTGGGACCAGCGCACTCATATTCCCCCCAAGGGACATGACCACCGGCATGTCCAGTTCGCCATGCTGGCGAAGTGGCTGCACCAACGGGAAACCGACCCGCGCCTGGGAGAAATGCTGGCCGCGGTGGAGGGTTCGGAACTGGTCCGGGACCCCCTGAATGTTACGGCGGTCAATATCCGGGAGTGGCGCCGGGACTATGACCGGGCCACCAAGATTCCCCAGGACCTAGCGGTGGCCCTGGCTCAGGCCTCTTCCGAAGGCGAAACCGTGTGGGAGCGCACCCGGGCAGACAGCGACTGGCAAACTTTTCAGCCTTACCTGGAAAAAATTATCGATTTAAAACGACAGGAGGCCGAGGCCCTGGGTTATGAGCAGGAGGCTTACGACGCCCTGCTGGATGACTACGAGCCGGGGGAGACCGCGGCGGTGCTGGCGCCCTTGCTGGCGCAGCTCCGGGACGGATTGATCCAATTACTGGAGAATATTCAGGCGAGCAGCCGGCGGCCGGACTGCACCAGCCTGCACCGGCGGTTTCCCCGAAGCGACCAGGAACGCTTTGTCCGGATGGCGGCGGCCAGGATTGGCTATGATCTTCAGGCCGGCCGCATCGACCCCACGGCGCATCCCTTCAGCACCGGCATCGGTCCCGGGGATGTACGCATCACCACCCGCTATGATGAAAACTGCTTCAGCACGGCTTTTTTCAGCGTGCTGCATGAAACCGGGCATGCCCTCTATGACCAGGGGCTGCCGGCGGAACATTGGGGCACGCCCATGGGTGAAGCGGTGTCCCTGGGCATTCACGAATCGCAATCCCGCCTGTGGGAGAACCTGGTGGGCCGCTCCCTGGGATTTTGGCGATTTTTTTATCCCGAAGCGCAAAAGGCCTTTCCCTCCCTGGATGATATAAGTCTAGAAACCTTTCATTTTGCGGTCAACGAAGTACGGCCGGACCTGATCCGCACCGAGGCCGACGAAGTCACTTATAATCTGCATATCCTGCTGCGCTTCGAACTGGAGCGGGCCCTGATCGGCGGCGACCTCCAGGTGGCCGATCTGCCCGGCGCCTGGAATGAAAAGGTTAAGTCTTTTCTGGGATTAACTCCTCCCAACCACAGCCAGGGAGTGATGCAGGACGTCCACTGGTCGGGCGGCCATCTGGGCTATTTTCCCACCTACACCCTGGGCAACCTTTACGCCTCCCAGTTTTTTGCCAAAGCCGAAGAGGATCTGGATGATCTGGAAGAAAGCTTCGCCAAGGGGGATTTCGCCCCGCTTCTACAGTGGCTGCGGGAAAAAATTCATCAGCAGGGCAAGCGCTACCGGCCCCGTAAGTTGGTGCAGGCGGTGACGGGCGAGGATTTGAATCCCGGATATCTGATCGAATATCTGACGAAAAAATTCGGGGAATTGTACAAACTCCAGGCAGCGGTTCTCTAAACCAGGGCAACTGCGGGTTGCCCCTGCTACCGCCCCTTTCAGGCTTTTATGAAGTAGCATTTCCAGCCAGGCAAGCCGGATTTACGGTGGCCACAGGCCGCCCTATATTTTGCTTGGGATATTTCTCGAAACTCAAAACTCGAAACTTTATAGGAGGCATTATGAACGATCAGCCCCAAGAAGTTGCGGCTCGCTCCCAGATGGCCATCCGGCTGCTGTTAACCATCTTATTTTTGCCGATTTACGGCCTCTGTAACGCCCTGGTCGTCCTGACCACTCTGTTTCAATTCATCCTGCTGTTCATTACCCGGAAACATAGCGAGCCGGTGCGGATTTTCGCCAACCACGTGGTCTCGTATGCCTACCGGATTTGGCGCTATGTCAGCCTTAACAGCAACCCAAAGCCTTTTCCCTTTGCCGAGTTCCCGGAGGATATCGAGCCCCCGGAGGCGGGAGTCAGGTTTGATTGAAAGGTTTTGGGGGAAAGCCACAAGCCCAGGAGGATCAGGATATGCCAGTAAGGAAAATATCCGAGGTAAAAAAATTTACCTTACCCGGTATCGTTCACCAAACCCTGGCAGGGCCAGAGCAGGGGGTGAAATCTTTTGAGGTATGGCTCGAAACTGTGTCCCCCGGGGCCGGCACCCCGGTACACCGTCATAAGTGCGAAGAATTCTTTGTCGTATTGCGCGGCTCCGGGCTTCTGACCATCGAGGACCGGAATTATCCATTCGGTCCGGACACGACTCTAATCGTCCCGCCGGACACTACCCACCAGGTCATCAACAACGGTTCGGAGGACCTATATTTCCTGGTGGTTTTGGGGATGGCGCCAGCGCAAGCTACTACTCCCGAAGGGCAGCCCATCCCGCTTCCATGGCAGCAAAGTTAATTCTAAGAAGTTTGCAGGTGCTGGTCTTGATGGCTTTATTACTCTGTTTGGGCTGCGGCAGCGGTCCCGGTAAAGAAGACCCGGAGGCTCCGTCGCACCATGGCCCGCAAGGGTTTTTTAACCCGCATCTGCCCGAAAGGGGTAGGAGTTTCAAGGATTTCCTGACCTGGTGGTTCGGCCTGCGGAAAGAGACACCGGCCCTGCCGCCCGGGGAAGTGCCGCCTTATCAACCTCGAGTAGTAACCCTGGACCTGAAGCAAATTCGGAACCCGGATCCGGAAGTGATTCAGATCACCTGGATCGGCCATGACACCTTTCTCATTCAAGTGGCCGGGCGCATTTTTCTAACCGATCCCATCTTCAGCGACCGGGCCTCACCGGTGTCCTTTATCGGTCCCAAACGAAAGGCCCCGCCCGGCGTCCCGTTTGAGGACCTGCCCCGCATCGATGCGGTGATCATCAGCCACAACCATTACGATCACCTGGATGAACCCACGGTAAAGCGCCTGGGGAAAAACCTGCAGTATTTCGTGCCCCTGGGCCTGGCCGGCTGGTTCAAGTCCCTGGGCCGCAATCAGGTTAAGGAATTTGACTGGTGGCAGGCAGAAAACCTCGGGCCGTTCAAGATAACCAGCGTTCCGGCCCAGCATTTTTCCATGCGCACCCCTTTTGACCGCAACCGCACCCTCTGGTGCGGCTGGGTGCTGGAGACCCCGGCCGGCAACCTCTATTTTGCCGGGTGCAGCGGCTATTCCCCGGATTTTCGGGAGATTGGGGAGCGCTTCGGGCCGCTCAAGCTCTCCCTGATTCCCATCGGCTGCTATCAACCCCGCTGGTTTATGGCGCCGATGCACCTGAACCCGCCCGAGGCCGTGAGAGTTCATCGGGAGCTGCGCTCCCGGCAATCCATCGGCATCCATTGGGGCACCTTCAGGCTCACCGATGAGCCCATGGGCGAGCCGCCGCTGTACCTGAAGAAGGCCTTGCAAGAGGCCGGGGTGCCCCCGGAAGCCTTTATCACCATGGGGATCGGCGAAACCCGGATGTTCAGATGATGGCGGACCCGGCCAGGATTTTTTGCTATATTTAAGAAAAATTCTTTCATGTTCAGCCATCATGACCAGCAAATTCAACCGTTTCTTCGCGGTGTTGACAATAATTGGCGCCTTGTACTCCGGCCCCGTTATTGCGGCCGAGGCCGTCAGCGCCAAGCAGTTCCCCACCGGCTGTTTCTACCGGTTTGATAAAGCCACCATCGAACAAAAGAAGCAGACCCTGACCCAACTGGATAACACTCTTAAACGGCTCAATCGGGAAGGAGTGGGCCTGATCGCCAAGGGCGCGGTGATCGATAAGCTGGATAACCTCCGGCCCGTGTACGAGAAATTGACCATCCTGGATGAGAGCGGCCTGATTATTACGGCTCGCCGGGTGCCCAATCTTTACTTCGGCTACCAGGGGCCGGGGCCCATCAACCCCAACATCTACATCGTGATCAACAAGCCCCGGGTGGATATTCCGGAGAGCTTCATCCGCAAAGGTTTTGTGGTGGAGGGGGATTTCGAGGCCTACGCCGACAAGTTCGTGGCGGCCATTATGGAGAATGTAGAAGGGGCAGCGGCCCGAGGTAAGGACGGGCCGCAGGGCAAGAAATAGAAAAGTGATCAGTAATCAGTGATCGGTAATCAGAAAAATGAATCTTTTTCTTTTACTGATAACTGACCACTGATCACTGATCACTGATTTAATGGCAGCCGCAACCCTCGGGTACTTCCTCGGCGTATGCAGGCTGGTAATAGGCGACGTCGCCGGAGTGCCAGCTCAAGGTATAAAAACATTCTTTGAAGCAAAGGACATGACTCACCATCAGCATCGCTTTTTCCACCAGGCGGCCGTGGCCGGGGTGGGGCAGCACTGCGGTTATCCATTTTCTGGGTTCAGGGGTCCAGTCGTAATCACAACCGTATTCGTCTAACATTTAAAACCTCTTAAATTTTTAGGCTCTGGAGGCGGCGGGCGTCTCGAAAGCTTTTATACATTATAGCGTCTATATCTTTCTTTTGCCAATGTATTTTGAATAATGAAAAAAATTTACTATTTGTAATTCTGAGGCAGGCTGGAAAGCCTGTGCCACCAAACCTTGAGATCGTTCGCGGCGCTCAGGATGACAAAAATCGGCTGACAGTAGACGGCTAAACAAAGAAAAGGTAAAATAAAAAGATTAACCCAGTCTTTGACTAATTTATGCCGAATATCCGTAACTTCAGCATCATCGCCCATATTGACCACGGCAAGTCCACCCTGGCGGACCGGCTCATCCAATGGACCGGCATGGTGGAGGAGCGCCAGTTCCGCGACCAGATCCTGGACACCATGGATTTGGAAAGGGAGCGCGGCATCACCATCAAGAGCAACACCATCTCGCTGCCCTACACCGCCGACGACGGCCAGGAATACGAACTCAACCTGATCGACACGCCGGGCCACGTGGATTTTTCCTACGAGGTCTCCCGGGCCCTGGCCTCCTGCGAGGGCGTGCTGCTGCTGGTGGACGCCTCCCAGGGGGTGGAGGCCCAGACCGTGGCCAACCTCTATCTGGCCATGGAGCACGACCTCGCCATCATCCCGGTGATCAACAAGATCGACCTGCCCGCGGCCGACATCGAGGGAGTCAAGGAGCAGATCGACCGGGAGCTGGGGTTGGACCCGGAGATGGCCATCCTGTGTTCCGCCAAGGAGGGCATCGGCATCGACGCGGTGCTGGAGGCCATCGCGGCCCAGATTCCGCCGCCCAAAG
Source organism: Deltaproteobacteria bacterium (assembly GCA_023381945.1). Next base: position 4,451 of record JAMCQY010000426.1, on the reverse strand, counting down.
GGAGCCCGGACCAACCCTTGTCGGCCCTGATTTTCGACGCCAACTACGACTCCTACCGGGGCACCGTGGTCTCCTGCCGGGTCTTCGACGGCAATGTGAAGCCGGGCGATATTATCCGCCTAATGTCCAATAACGCCGCCTATAAGGTGGAGGAAGTGGGCGTCTTCCGGCTGCAGCGGGAGCCCCGGAAAGTGCTGAATGCCGGCATGGTGGGCTATATCATCGCCAATATCAAGACGGTGAGCGATACCCGCATCGGCGACACCATCACCCTGGACGCCAACCCCGCGGCCAAGCCGCTGCCCGGCTTCAAAGAAGTGAAGCCGGTGGTCTTCGCCTCCATCTACCCGATTTCGGCGGATGATTACCAGGACCTGGCCGAGGCCCTGGAGAAATACAAGCTGAACGACGCCGCCCTGGTCTATCAAAAGGACGCCTCCGCCGCCCTGGGCCTGGGGTTCCGCTGCGGCTTTCTGGGCCTGCTGCACCTGGAGATCGTCCAGGAGCGCCTGGAGCGGGAGTTCAATCTGGCCATTATCATGACGGTACCGGGGGTGCGCTATGAGTTCATCCTGGCGGACGACCGCGAAGTCACGGTGGACAACCCCATGCACTACCCCGACCCCAGCAGCATCAAAGGGTCGCGAGAGCCTTTCATCCGGGCGCACATCCTCATTCCGGAGCGCTTCGTGGGCGCGGTGATGAAGCTGTGCCTGGAGCGCCGGGGAGTCAACTCCAGCTTCAGCTACCCGTCTCCCGGCCGGGTGGAGATCAGCTTCGAGATGCCGCTGGCCGAAGTAATCATCGATTTTTACGACCGCCTCAAGACCATCACCCAGGGCTACGGCTCCTTCGACTACGAACTGCTGGATTACCGGCCCAGCGATTTGGTGAAGCTGGATATTTTGGTGAACCACGAAAAAGTGGACGCCCTGAGCATGATCGTACACCGGGACAAGGCCCGGGAGTGGGGCGTGCGGGTCTGCGACCGCCTTAAGGACGAGATTCCCAAACAGCAGTTCAAGATCGCCATCCAGGGGGCCATCGGCGGCCAGATCATCTCGCGCTCCACCATTTCGGCCTTCAGGAAGGACGTCACCGCCAAATGCTACGGCGGCGACATCACCCGGAAACGCAAACTCCTGGAGAAACAGAAGGCCGGCAAGAAACGCATGAAGATGGTGGGCGCGGTGGAAATTCCCCAGAGCGCTTTTGTGGCGGTTTTGAAGACCGAAGGGGAGTAGCCAGTGGCCAGTGATCAATGAATAGTGAATATTTTCGTAGCACCACTTTGGTTTTCGTTTCTAAACGCAACTTCGGTAATAGAAAAAAATGTGGAACAGCCGCCCTCGGCTGTTCTTTATAGGGCGGCCTGTAGCCTCCAAAATCGGCGGGCATAGCACAACCTTCAAAAAACGTCATGCATTCCCTCCCCGGCCTTTACATTCACGTCCCCTTCTGCCAATCCAAGTGCCCATACTGCGATTTCTATTCCATCACCTCGCCTGAGTTGATCACTGCCTATTTGGAGGCCCTTGATAAAGAGGCGCAATTTTATAGCGCCAAATTGCAAATCCCCCCTGCCCCCCTTTTTCAAAGGGGGGTTAAAAGTCCCCCTTTGGAAAAAGGGGATTTAGGGGGATTTGAAGTCTCTCACGCTAATGCCTGCGGCTACCAAAATACCGCCTTTCCTGCCTTCGACAGCCTCTACCTGGGCGGCGGCACTCCTTCCCTGCTGAATGCTGAGCAATTGACTGCCCTGGTTAACACCCTGCGGCGGCATTTTGACTTTGCCGAAGATACCGAGTTCACCCTCGAAGCCAATCCTGATGACATTACCGGAGAAAAGCTTTGCCTTTATCGCGATTTGGGCATTAATCGCCTCAGCCTGGGAGTGCAGTCATTTGATGAGCAAGAGTTGATCTTCCTGCAGCGGCGGCACACGCCCCGGCAGACTATGGCGGCCATTGAACAGATTCGGGCCGCGGGCTTCGATAATTTGGGGCTGGATTTGATGTATGGATTACCGGGCCAAAGCCAGAAAACCTGGCGCCGAACCCTGGAGACAGCCCTGAGCCTGGCGCCGGAGCATCTTTCCTGTTACCAATTGACTGTTTCGGCAGGCGAGACGCCTGCCCTGCCAACTGCTTTCGCCCGGCGCATGGCCCGGGGTGAGTTCAATCTGCCGGATGAGGAGGCGCAGCGGGAATTTTTTCTGGTGACGCGCAAGTTTCTGGAGGATCAAGGCTATATTCCGTATGAAATCTCCAATTTCGCCCGCCAGGAGAACCACAGGCCGGAGGCCTGCGCCACTACTGCCGCTTACCGGGGAGGAGAACCACAGGCCGGAGGCCTGTGCCACTATGATTCACAGGCTGGAAGCCTGCGCTACCATTTTTGCCGGCATAACTGCAAGTATTGGAATCACACGCCTTATCTGGGACTGGGGCCGGCGGCTCATTCCTTCAAGGAAGGCCAGCGGTGGTGGAATCTCTCGTCAGTGAAAGGATACTGCGCCGCCCTGAACGCCGGTCAGGCGCCGGTGGCAGGCAGCGAATGCCTCACCCCGGAGCAGCTGCGGCTGGAGGCCATCTATTTGGGTTTTCGCACCAAAGAGGGCGTTCCGCTGGAAGTTATCCAGCAGCAGTCCGGTTGGCAGGCTTCTTTGTTGGAACTGGAACAAGCTGGTTTGGTACGCTTGATCAACGGCCGGGTGACCGCCACGGCCCAGGGGCTGGTGGTGGCGGACCGTCTGCCGTTGCGGTTTGCGAACTAGCGGCGGAGAAAACTCAAGACAGCAATGTAAAAGGCCTGCTTTCGATTTGATCTAATTAAAACTAGCTAGTTCTTATCCGAAAAGAGTCATTTCATGTTGGTGGTTTTGGCGTCGTCGGGCCATTTTGAGCTGACGCCTGGTTAATCAAGATCTATGCGAGCAAAATTGGCAGTTAGCCGGGCATTTTTACCTGGTTTTCCCCTCTTCCAGGCGGACCTCTCCCTTGGCCCAAAAGGCCGTGCTGGTTCCGCCTTATTGCGCCTGAAGCAACGTCCCCAAAACCAAGACATTGTAAGACACCACGGCGCTCCAGACATACTGCCGAAAGCCGGGCCAACCCTGCCAGTTGCAGCGATCCAAACCAAAGGCCCGTTTCAGCCTGGAAATATTGGCTTCGAGGCCGGCCCGAAAGTTCCGCAGCTTTTTGTAAACCCACAGGCTCTTGACCATAGCCAAAATCCCCAGGCCTCTCTTCTTGGCGAACATGACGTCTTTGACTCCCCGGCCTTTGGCCAGACGCAGATTATCCCCGGAGGCAAAGCCGCCGTCCGCCGCGGTCTTCAGAGGAATGCGGCCATAGATCGCCTCCTGCCGGCTGAGCAAATCCGGGAACATGGCGGCATCGGCGGGATTGCCCCGGGCGATGACACAGTCCAGGATCAGGCCGGAGCGGCCGCCGCTCAGAAAAATCTTATGCCCATACTGGGTGTCCCGTCTGCCCTTGACAATCACATCGGCGTGGCACTCAAAGAAGGAGACCACCTTCTCGCCCGCAGGCATCTTCTCCCCACGGATCAGCCGACGCTCGGTCTGTTCCAGAACCCGCTGCAGCAGCGATACCGCCCTTTCCAATTGTGCCAGTATCTTGTGGGCGGCGATGGTCTCATTAAGGTCCGCACCCACAAACCCCGTGAGTTCAGCCCTGGCCTGCCGGGCATACCCCTGCACCCGGCGGGCCAGGGACAACAGATCCCGGTACGCCATGTGCCTCACCTGCTCCTTACGGGCGTTGAGAATCTGTAACCCCCGTTTCTTGGCGGCCCGTTGATGATCGGCAAAAGTGTACCACGGCGTCGGGTTCAGGGCCTTGCCGGCCTGGAGCAGACGGGTGATCACCCGGATACCGTCCAGCAACAAGGAGGAGTCGGTGGGATGATGGATATGGCTCTCCACCACCGTGGAATCCAGCCGCACGACCCGCCCCTTCTCCATCTTTTGTTGCGCCGCATGTTCCAGGAGCATCCGGTTCACCGCTTCCCAGGTCTCGGCGGCAATGGCTTTGATGTTATCCTGCAAGGTGGAACCGCAGGGATATTGGCCCCCCAGCCGGGCAAAAGACCGGAAGGCTATGGAATCTTCCAGATGAAAGGCCAATTCCTCGTAGGTCAATTCCCGGTATTGTTTCAAAATGGCGCAGCGCAACACCTGTTCGGCAGTCATGCCGTCGCGCCCGGTATCTGTTCGCTGATATTTCACCAGGTCCCGGAAAATCAGGTCCAGGATACCCGGATTTTGGTCCAGGACCTGGGAAATGGCCTCCAGTTCCCGGGCTACTTTATTCCTTGCCATAAGATGCAAAAGGTTCCGTTGCGGATCACGTTTTTGGCGCATACACCAACCTCGGAAAGGTATCTTTATAAATCAAATCAACCTGTTACTTCAATTAAGATAACAC
>JAMCQY010000146.1 GCA_023381945.1 Deltaproteobacteria bacterium | reverse complement strand
CCGCCTACCGGGCCGTGGCCGGTGACCTGCGCCTGACTTACTCCCAGTTCCAGGAGCTGGAGGCCTTCTCCCGTTTCGGTACCCGCCTGGACGAACGCACCCGTAAAACCCTGGATCACGGCTACCGGGTCCGGGAGGTGCTCAAGCAGGCCCAGTTCGATCCCATGCCGGTGGCCCACCAGATTTCGGTGCTGCTGGCGGTGACCCAGGGGCTGTTCGACAATATTCCTCTGGACAAGGTGATAGCGGCGGAAAAAGCGGTGCGGCGCATGCTCTGCGAGCAGCTTCCGGAGCCTTGCCGGCGCATCGAAGCCGGCGAACAGCTCAGCGCTGAGGAGCGCGAGCTGATCTTGCGGAAAACCCAAGAGGCCATTCAATCCTCATTGGAGCAGGGCCATGGAAACCAATGAACTCTATGGACGCACCTGCATGTGCGCCCTAAGGCTTGGGCGGACGCATATATCCGCCCCCGCTTGAGGCGGTGATGGAAACCATTGAAGCCTTAAGAAGAAAAATCGACGTTTCCCAAGAGCTGCAAGAAGTGGTGAAAACCATGAAGACCATCGCCGCGGTCAGCATTCGGCAATATGAGAAGGCCGTGGCGTCATTGCGCCAGTACAGCCGGACCGTAGAGATGGGCATGCAGATCGTGATGCGCGGCGTCAGAGAGGAAAGGACACAACCCCAACGCGCTCCCGGCCAGCGCCTGGGGGCGGTCATCTTCGGTTCGGAGTTGGGCATGTGTGGCCAATTTAACGAATTGCTGGTAACCTATGCCCTGGGCAAATTTAACGAGTTACAGGTGGCAGGCAAGGATCGCACCATCATTGCCGTGGGCGCCCGGGCCGCCTCCCGCCTGGAAGAGGCCGGAGAACAAGTGGAGTCCTGCTTCGGCGTTCCCGGCTCGGTTAGCGGCATCACTTCCCGGGTCCAGGAATTATTGCTGAAAATCGAGTCCTGGCAGTGCCCGGGAGGGATTGAACGGATCATGCTATTCCATCACCAGTCCGTTGCCGGCGCCGTCTACCGGCCCCAAGCGCTAGCCCTTTTGCCCATCGATATGCAATGGCTGGAAAGTCTGGGGCAAAAACCCTGGCCTTCCAAGGCCCTGCCCACCTTCACCATGCCCCGCCCCCGGTTGGTTTATGCGCTACTGGGTCAGTATCTCTTTATTTCCCTGTACCGGGCCTTTGCCGAGTCCCTGGCCAGTGAAAACGCCGCCCGCCTTGCCGCCATGCAGGCCGCGGAAAATAACATCGAAGACCGCTTAAAGGAACTGCGGCTGCAATACAACCAGTTGCGCCAGAGCACCATCACCGAGGAGCTTTTGGATATCGTCGCGGGATTTGAAGCCTTGACTGGCAAAACTTCTTGAAGGGGCGGCGGTGCGCGCGCCGCCCGGGTATCTGGAAAAAATACTGTCACTAAGAAGGATCTGTGCGATGAAAAGAATCCGGAGTAAAAAACCATGGAAATGATTTACAGTTTCTTTGAGAAAATAGGCTATACGCACCCGCTCCATCCCCCATTAACCCATATGCCTACCGGGCTGGTGGCCGGTGCGTTAGTGTTGGCCATCCTTGGCTGCAGGTATAATCGTACTGATCTTTCCTTAGCCGCCCGTTACTCACTTATCCTCGCCCTGATCTTTGCAATCCCATCGATCATAACAGGATATATGGATTGGCAACACTATTATGGCGGCGCCTGGGTTTTGGCCATAAAGATTAAAATTATCTGTTCCGTCCTGCTCGTAGTTCTCCTGGCCCTGGGCCTCTACATCAGCCGCAAAAGCGACGTCTGCGCCAAGAGCTTTCTGCCAATCTACTTCTTATATTTCGCGACCGTGACAGTCCTGGGTTATTTTGGCGGGGGTTTGGTTGTTGGGGCAAAGATGGCCAAGATTCCTGCAGAGTACCAAGCAGGAGAAAAGATATATGCCTCTAATTGCGTCTCTTGTCATCCCAATGGCGGCAACACCATTAATCCCAGCTTGCCATTAGTAGGTTCCCCTCAGTTGAAAGATGCCGATACCTTTTTGGCATTTAATCGCAATCCTCAGAAGCCCCCTGGTCCCAAACGATTGATGCCTGCGGTTTCCGAGAAAAGAGTTACTGATCAACAGATGAAGGAACTCTACCTTTATATCGTCAACGTCCTGCACCCGAAAAAATGATAGCTGGGTTCAGGCCCAGAAACAGCTTTTATTGATATTTCATGCAGGTGTCTTAAGCAGGAGGTAAGCAAGCATGGATCATATCTACCAGTTTTTGAACGCAATAGGTTATCATAACTTGTTCCATCCCCCATTAACCCGCATGCCCACCGGGCTGGTGGTCGGCGCGCTAATTTTTGTCATCTGGGGCTGTCGGCATGGACGTCCTGATCTTACCAAGGCTTCCCGTTACTTGCTTATCCTCGCCCTGGTCTTCTCAATCCCGGCCATAGTGTCGGGAATAATGGATTGGCAACACAATTATCGCGGGATCTGGACTCTCGCCATCCAGATTAAGATAGGCCTGTCCATACTGCTTCTCATTCTCCTATCTTTGGGAATCCATCTCACACGAAAGGCTGAGGTGTGCACCAAGGGCATTCTGCTGATATACGTCTTTTACTTCGTGATCGTGGTGGTCCTGGGGTATCTGGGCGGAAGCATGGTGATGGGCGAGGGGTGCCCGCTTTGCCCGCCATGTATCCCTCAATGAATTCGAGGGCAGGATTAAGGACAATATCGGCTAACATCCTGTCAGATCGAGGAAATTTTCGTTCCGCATATTGACGGGGGGGATTGAATCATTACATTCATGATAATTCCCTGGTTTAAACAACGCGTGTTGACGCGAATAAAAAGGACAAGGAGAAAGGCTCATGAAAAAGATGATTCTGTGGGCAGTGGCGGCATTATTCCTGGGAGTGGTCCTTTTGGGGAACGCTGGCTTCACCTGCGCCCAAGACGGCAAGAAAATTTTTGATGACAAGTGTGCAGGTTGCCACGGCGAGAAGGGGGACGGCAAAGGTCCCATGGCCGCCACCTTCGAACGCAAACCCGGCAATTTAAACGATCCCAAATTCTGGCAGGGAGACGCCAATAAAAAAATCAGCGACTCCATCACCAAGGGCAAGGACCAGATGCAGCCGGTGGACTTGAAGCCCAATGAAATCAAGGCGGTTACGGAATACATGCGCAAGGCTTTCAAAAAATAATTTTGTTGATATGTAAGATATTTTGTGCATACAATAGTCACCTCGATTCCCAAGGGGATACCTTTTGTTCAAAGGAGGGGGGAAGATGCTGAAAAGAAGATGCGTCGGGGTCGCGGTGGTTCTGGTGATACTGGGGCTATGGCTATGCCTAGCCCCCAACCAGGTCCAGGCAGTGCCAAGTTTCACCCGCCAGACGGGGATGGATTGCAATTCCTGCCATACTGTCTTTCCGGAATTGACCTCCGTGGGGCGGAACTTTAAAATCAATGGTTTTACCCCCACCAAACACGGCGACAAGCCTTACGAGTGGCCGCCGCCGGTGAGCGCTGGTTTCCGGTTATCCTTTACCAATCTTAATAAAAGCATGCCGGCCGGGTCCTATAATCCTACATTCCGGGGCAATGACAATTTTGAAGTCGATCTGGTAACCCTGTGGTATGGCGGCCGCATCTATGGCGACTACCTCGGCGGTTTGATCCAGGGGTCCTACGATGGGATCGAAAACAAGTTCTTATTGGACATTACCGATGTCCGGCTAAAAACCAAAACCCAGCTTTTCAATAAAGACCTGGTCCTGGGCCTCACCGTCAATAACGCTCCTACGGCTTCGGACGTTTTAAATACCACCGCCGTCTGGGGCTTCCCGCAGGGCGCCCCCGCCGGCGGGGCCACCGCCCTGACTCCAAGGGCAGGTCCGATTATCGACGGCGCCTTAATCCAGCAAGTCGGTGGAATCGGAGGCTATCTTTACTGGAATAATCTGGTCTATGCGGAACTAGCCGCTTACCGCACGGCCAGGACCGGACCGACACAACTACTGGGAGCCGGCACGGTCACGGAAACCTCGACCCAGGACGTCTCTCCTTACTGGCGGATGTTCCTGAACAAGCAGTGGGGCAAGCACTCCCTTCAGGTGGGCCATTTCGGCCTGGTGACCCGGATCCTGTCGGAGGATCCACTGGCTGATATCAAAGGAAGTCCCAATCTACTCGACACTCGAGGACCCATCGACCGTTTCACGGATCTGGGCTTTGACGCCCAATACCAATTCATCGGCAAAAAGCACATCGTCACCGCCCAGACCTCTTATATCCACGAAGATCAACGTCTGAACAACGCTTTCTCCCAGGGCGGGTCGTTTAACAAGTCCGCCTGGCTGGACACTTATAAAATAAATGTCAATTACTACTATCGCACCGACAACTGGGGCACCCTGGGCGGCACCGTGGCCTATGTCAACCTCTGGGGGAGCGGGGATATCTTCCTCTACCCCTCTGAGGTCGGGACCGGCAGCAGGGTGCACAAACCCAATACCGACTATTGGATCTTTCAATTCGATTATGTGCCCTGGTGGAAACAATTTGTTTCCAAGATAACCATCCAATATACCGTGTACAGCCACTTTAATGGCTCTCGCAGCCTCTATGACGGGGAGGCGGTTGACACCTTCCCCTTCCCGCAGCGTAAGGCCTCCCAAAACAACAGCTTATTTATCCTCCTCACGCAGACGTTTTAAGGCTTAGGAGATAGAGAAGCACTGTTGACCGGAAGCGGCCTACGGGCCGCTTTCCTATCTTTCGGCCCAGGGCCTGCCTTGACAAGCTGAGCTAACGGCCTAATTATTCTTATATACTCTTTGATCGCCGGGCCATCATGCAGAGACGGAGCTTTCTTAGAATTTTGGCCTCCCTCCTGGGGTTGACCGCCCTGGGCGCCTTCCTCTATCCCCTTTTCCGCTTTCTCCTGCCGGTGGAAAGCGCAGCCCGGATAAGTAAGGTCGAGATCCCTAAAATCGATGTGCCCTTAGGCGGTTTTAAAGACGTAATGATCGGGACAACGCCGGCTATCATCGTCAATGCCAAGGGCAAGGGATTCCTCGCCTTCTCGAGGGTCTGCACCCATCTCGGCTGTCTGGTGAAATATTACCCCGAGCAGCAGGTCTTCATCTGTCCCTGCCATGCCGGCACTTTCGACCTCCAGGGAAACGTCATATCCGGGCCGCCGCCCAAACCGCTGCCGAAATATTCCGTCCGGGTGGAAGGCGACAATCTGGTGATCAGGGCTTGAGATGGGACGAAGAATCAGAGAATGGCTGGAGATCAGGATCGGGCTCAACGAAATAATCCGGTCTCAGCTCACCGAGTATAGGGTTCCGAAAAATATCAACATCTTTTACACCCTTGGCATGGTCGCTTTTGCAGCCTTTCTTATTCAAGTCTTAACCGGCATCCTGCTGCTCTTCTACTATATTCCCGATGAGAAGAACGCCTTTCAAAGCGTCCAATTCATCATGAACCGGGTGCCCTATGGCTGGCTCTTTCGGCTGATGCACGTGGCGGGCAGCAACCTCATGGTGGCGGTGGTTCTCGTCCATATGGGCTCCGTCTTTTTCCTTGGCTCCTATAAAAAGCCCCGGGAGCTCACCTGGGTGGTTGGGGCCTTGCTGTTGCTGACCACTATGGGTTTTTGCCTGAGCGGCTACCTCCTGGCCTGGAGCCAGCTCAGTTTCTGGGCCACCACGGTGGTGACCACCATACCCCAGGCCTTTCCGCTGGTTGGCGACCTGGCATCCGAAATCATGCGAGGGGGCCAACACGTTTCCGGGCCTACGCTTAACCGCTTCTTTGCCCTGCATGTAGCCTTCCTGCCGTTGGTTCTGGTGTTGCTCTTTGCGCTGCACGCCTTTCTGGTAAGGAGAATAGGGATTTCCACCCCCCCCATCGGTTCTGAAGAGTCCCAAGAATGGCAGGAATTCCATCATGAAAGCCATCCCGACGGGCCGGCCTTCTACCCGGACTTCGTTTTCAAAGAAGTGCTCATGACCGTCACCTATCTGGTTATCATGTTTGCCGTCATCTCCTTTGTCCCGGCCCTGTTCATTCCTGGGGACGCCACTATCCCAGCCGATCCTCTCAATACTCCGGCACATATCAGACCCGAATGGTATTTCCTGGCGCCGTATGAAATGCTCAAATTGATTCCCAATAGATTTTTAGGGATTGCCTTGCAGTTGGTGCTGCTGCTGGTATTCATTTTCTGGCCGTTTATTGATCAAGCCAAGAAACACAACATTTTAAAAAGGCCGAAATTGCTGGCCATTTTCTTTGTGACCATAATCGTCTGGATCGGGCTCACCATCTGGGGTTCTCGCTGATGCGCCACCTGCTCACGATAATCTGTTTCCTTTGCCTCGTATCGGCATCTGAAGGGGCCTGGACTGATTTCTTACAGAAGGAAATCCCCAAAACCCCTTGGAAAACCAGACCTCCCGTGGAACGGAACGTATGTATCGACTGCCACACCTCGAACTTAATGAAGGAAGAATATAGAGAGATTTCGGCCCAATGGCGCAAAAGCTGGCATTACCAAAACGGGGTTTCCTGCCAGGACTGTCATGGCGGCGACCCTAACGACGCCGCCAAGTCCATGACCCCCGAGGCCGGTTTCGTCGGGGTTCCGAAACCCAAAGGGGTCCCGGAGTTTTGCGGCAAATGTCATATCGGCATCAAGGATAACTACCTGGAGAGCGGCCACGGCAAGGCCTTGATGACCGCCGGCAGGGGACCCAACTGCGTTACCTGCCACCATTCCCACGATATCCAGAAGGCAAGTATCAATATTATCAATAAAAAGCTATGCGGGGTCTGCCACACTTATGACCGGGCCCTCCTGATGAAAGGGGCCCTGTTGCAGACCGAGACAAAGATTAATGAGCTTGACCGCGACCTGAAGACCTTAAAGGCGGGATTAATTGCCACCCAGGATGATGAAAAGGTCCTGTTCCAGACCCAGGCGGAATACCGGACCCTTTTTCATACGGTGGATGTAACCCTGGTCCAGTCCAAGACTGAGGAGTTCTCCAAGAAGTTGGCGGCGATTTCCCAGATGACCCGGAAGGGCTTTCGGGAATTGAAATTCCGGGAAGACTTTTCCATCTTTATCATGTTGATCTTTATCGGCTTGGGAATCACTATCTTCCTTCTAGGTCGGAGATCGGAATAACCTCGCCTATTTAAGTTGCTTCAGCCGCCATTTCAGTTGCGCTCAAGGGCGCAACAGGCCGTGGTTTTCAAAAAAGGAGGGATAATGGTGCGAACACTTATTATTTTCATGACGGGGGTCTTATTCATAATAACAGGATTGCAAGGGGAAGGCGCAGCCCAGCAACTGATGCCAGGCATACACGCCAGCGGCCGGAGTGTGCACAACATGGGTATGATGTCCGAGATGATGCGGGATATGCAGCAGTTGATGAGCGATGGCCGCATGACACCCGAGCAGCAGCGGGAGATGTCGAACATGATGGATCAAATGAGTCAAATGATGCGAGAAATGCTTACCCCCCAAGCCGGAGACGTGGCGGAGAGGCACCGTCGCCAACTGCAAGAGATGCAGCGGCGCCTGAAGGTCTTGAAAAAAGAGGTGCAAAAACAGAAAAAAGGACAGGTGCAGCCGAACCCGGAGGAGCACGAACACTAAGATGCCCTCAGTAATTTGGTTCGGATGGAGTGTCCTATAGTACCCAGGACCCCTTGTGTCATACCGCCAGGCTGCGGATATTCCTTTATAATTTGTCAAGTGGCAATAGAGTCGCCGGGGGTAACCATTATGGGAAAAAGCAAGATAATCTGGTTTATCCTGGCGGGAATGTTGGTGGGCTACCTCCTGATCCATCCCTTCGCCATGTTGGCCAATACCCTGGGGCCCCGCCTGCCATACTCTCCCAAGGAATTCGTTTTTTGGGGCCATCACCTGCAAGTCTCCTTCGGCCCGGAGATGCTGGCCATGGCTATGGCCTTTGCCTTTATGGGGGGGCTGGCCGGTTTCTTCTTCGGGATTTGGTATTTGCAGAAAGAAAGGCTGACGATGGAGAGGCTGGAATCCCAGCGCCGGCAGGTGGCCCTGGAGACCTTGCAGGAATTGATGGTCACCCTGGCCCACTACATTCGCAACGCCAACCTGGTGATCGGAGGATACAGCAACCGCCTTATCAAGCGCACCTTCGATTCGGAGGCTCAACGTCAGATGGAGATGATTCACCAAGCCTCCCGGGAAATCGACGCAGTGATCGCTTCCCTGGAAGGGTTGACCGAGATGAAGCGCACCCAGTATGTCGGCGCCTGGGAGACCAGGATGATCGATCTGAAGAAAGAACTGGATGCCAGGCTCAAAACCGCGCCAGAGTTGAAGGAAAATGATGAACAGCACTAAGAAACCGAGGAAACCAGGACCTCCCCCGGATTTACCGGAACGCCTGCAATTGGAGTTGCCCAGGCCCTCCCCCACCCTGAGATTTTATCCCCTCCTGGGATTGCTCTTCGGCGCGGTTGCCGGCTTATTCATCGGACATCCCCTCTCCATGCTGGTTAGCAAGATTCAAGAATATTTTCATAATCAAGCCCTCTTGGGGCCGATCTGGAAGGCATTTCACATCTTCTCTCTACGCATGTGGCCCATGATGGCGCTGTACGCCTTGTCCGGAGCGATTGTAGGCATGTTCCTCAGCATAATTTACCAGAAATTGTTGGAACATCGTCTGCGCATTGAAAAGCTCTACCAGGAATTCGAATTGCAGGTGGCGAGCCTTAGGCATCATTACAAAAATATGACCATCGGTATCGAAGGATTTTCTCAACGCATTAAAAGGAAGGTGACCGACTTAACCCGGGATGCAGAGCAATGCCACGGGCAGGAGTGCTGCCCTCATGATCATTGCTTTTGTAAAACTTTGCCTTCTTTGGGGCATGATGTGAATACCCTGGTGGAAACCACCCAGCGACTTAATGAAACCCTGGGAAAAGAGCTGACATTTTTAAAGATCTTATCCGGCAGCACCCTGGTTCCTCAGCTCCGGAATGTTTATCCCGTTATCATTGGCGCCATCCAGGATTTGCTGAGTTTGCGGTTCCGCGATAAACAGATTGAGGTGCTGGTTAACGGTCAGCCTTTTGACCAATACCAAAACACCCTGGTTTTTAATTTCGACCTGGCGGCCATGCAGGTGATCCTGGAAAATATCTTGAGCAATGCCATGAAGTATGGAAACCGGGTTCAAGTGATAACCGAGGAGACGGATAATAAGGTGGCCGTCTCCATTGCGGATAATGGTGCGGGGGTCGAGGTTGGCGAATTGCAGAAGCAATTTCTCTCCTTACGGGAGCGCCGGGAACCGGAAAGCACCAGGCTGGGCCTGAAAGTCAGCCTTCATCTTTTGAAGAAATGCGGCGGCGCCATGTATGTCTCCAGCAAACCGGGAGCAGGATCGACCTTTACCCTGGAGTTTCCCAAGCAGCCTGGGCCTTGATCGGGTCTTTAGCAAAAAAAGCAATAAGTCCTATGAAATTCTCCCGCTCATTTCGGCCGAGGCCGGTCTTCTTTCACCTATAGCGATTGCCAAAAATAATTTCTTGTAGGGGCGCACCCGCGTGTGCGCCCTCCTGCGGGCGGACACATGGGTCCGCCCCTACAATCCATCGGGTTATCGGAAAAAACCTTTGGCAAACGCTATATACGCAAAAGACCATTCCTCCCGGAACCGCGCCCTCTTATTCCCGGGGCAACCGATGCCTGATCGATTCACCAAACCTCAAAAAACAAAAGGGCAGCGAACCAATTAAGCCCGCAAACCCTTATGGTTACTTGGTGCCGGAGGCCGGACTCGAACCGGCACAAGGTTGCCCTCGGGGGATTTTGAGTCCCCTGCGTCTACCAATTCCACCACTCCGGCATTCTATTTATTTCAAATAGTTATCTGCTCCTCTGATTCCATAAAAAAATCTTTGGTGTCATTAAAGGTTTTCATTCTTACCGATTTTCGCCTGCCAAGCTTTCTATTCTTCCCGGCTAACCGCATCATAGGTTTAAAACCGTACAGCTTTTATACGCGCCAATTATTATACGAAAATAATCATGCCCATGCAACCGCCAATTATTGATAGCCGAGGCCGCAAGTCGTGAAAAGTGAAATCCTCAACCCCCGCCTGCGGTCCCGTTCATTACAGAAGCGGCGAAACTGTCAAGACTTTAAATTTGTCACCAAATTCAAGTTCGAGTTTTGCTCGTGGAATAAACAACCTAATGCAATTCGTGGGAAATTTTCTCTGATGGTACTACTTCGCATGGTTTTCTATGGTCCCCTAACAACGGCCTACAGCTTCTCAGTGATTCGATCGCGGATCTTCCTCCCGCAATTACATCTCTTATCCGACCGGCATCAATGCCCAAGGTTATATCATTGGTTTCGCAACCGACACCTACAAAGGTGGAAGGGCGTTTCTTTTAACACCATTGCGGTAAAAGCCCATTTATCAGGGGAAGGGTGGTGAAACTCCCAGACGCCAGCCCGCCAAAACATAAGGGCGACCTTCAGGTCGCCCTAATTCCTTTAGTTTTTCAGAAACAGCAAGCCGTCTTTTATCTTTTATTATAAAACCGTTATTTAGCGAACAGGCCGCGAAACCGGAATCTCTCGGGGACCTTGGGGGATCAGGGGCGACTCTTCCCCCGGACCACTTCTTCTGACACTCCGGGCTTCCTTCAGCAAGGATCTTTGATACAAGAAATAGCGGGCCTGCTGCACCGGGGTGAGCAAAGCTTCTTCTTCCTCACCCTGCCGCCTTTGCAATTCTTGCATCTCCTGCTGCTTCCGCTTGATATTATCCCAGATAACCTTCACTTCCTGTTCTGAGGGCGAAGGATGCGACATGACCTGCTGCAAGCGCTGGAATTCCTGTTTGCTTTCCCTAATCAATTGCTGGCGCAGGGGTTGGTAGCGGGCCTGAATCTGCAGGAGTCGATCCACAGTTTGCTGGTTCACCCCGATGGCCGGTCCCATCTGGGTCCGTTTGATCTCTTGAAAGCGGGCTTGGAAGCCGGCTCCCCTGGCGCCATTAGGTTGGCCGGGAGGTTGACCTGTGGGTTGGCTGACAAATTGACCCGCGGGTTGGGCCAACGCCACGGTGGCCGCGGTCATCCCTGCCAGGATCAGGCCCAGGCAATAGGAGAAGATATTCTTTCGCATGATCCATCCCTTTCATGCTGACTTAACTTTTGCAGGAAGGCTTCCCTTTGCTGGGACGTCATCCCAGCCAGGGTCGAATCCAGATCGTCCGAATCATCGTCCGGGGCCGCCTCCTCGCTACCGTTGCCGCGGGTCTTAGCAACATTGACAAAATCCATGGTTTCGTCGGAAGGCGGCAAGGCCTGAGGCGCGGCTGCCATCTTCTCTGCCGGAGCGGCGCTCTCCTTTTTGGCAATTTCAGCCACTGGGGCCGTAACCGCCGGTGGCGCGCTCTTGGCCATCTGGGCCGTCGGGGCGGGGCCGGGCCGTTCGGGATTCCAATAGCCTACCGCCACCCAGAGAAGCAAGGCGGCCAGGGCCGGAGCCCCCACCAGGTAAGGCAGCCTGCCCCACCAGGCAGATCGAGGCGGCGGGGCCATCTTCCCTGCCTGGTCCGCCTGCACAAGTTTCAGGTGCATCTCCCGGGAAAACTGCTGCCAGAATTCCGGGCCCGGATCGGGCACCGGGGCAGCCTGCAAGGTCATTCTGATTTCCTTTACGGCCGCCAGTTCCTCTCGGCAGACAGGGCAGTGCTCCAAGTGCGCCCGCAACCTTCCTTTCCAAAAGGCGGGCAGGTCACCGTCGGGATACTCGGGCAGCCACCGTTGAAGAAGTGTGCATTGCCACTTCATCTTCTTCGCTCCTCAAATATTTCTTCAGGGTCTTCAATGCCTGGCAGTAGTTCACCCGGGCTGCTCCCGGGGTGCCTCCCAGAACCTCGCTGATCTCCTGGTACGAGAGGCCCTGTTCCACCTTCAGGGTAAGCACCGCCTGCTGCTTGGGCGGCAGCTTTTCCAAGGCGGCGTAAACCCGCCGGCGCTCGTCCTGATTGATCAGGTCCTCTTCCGGGGAGTCGTCCTCTCCCACCAGAACTACCTCGTCGCTATCTACCGGATCACCAAACTTTTTGCGAGTCTTTAAAAAGTTGTAACACTGGTTAATGGCGATCCGGAATAGCCAGGTGCGGAACTGGGCGTCCTGGCGAAAGCTCCGGATATGAATAAAGGCCTGCATGAAGGCCTGCTGCGCCAGGTCTTTGGCCTCTTCCGGATCGCTCACCATCCGGCAAGCCAGGCCATAAATCTCCCGCTGATACTTCACTACCAATTCTTCGAAGGCCGGCAGGTCCCCTGCCTGAGCCCGGGCCACGAGCTGTGAGTCGGTCATTGGGTCTCGTCACCGGCTTTCAATAAGTTAGACCCGATAATTTAAAAAATGTTAAATCGGGCATGGTCAAAATAACCATTAGGTCCGACCAAACCGAAAGGTCCTGGTGCTGAAAGCCGAAAGCTGATTACTGTTAAGCTGTTTATTATTATCGCCTATCTGTTTATCCGGCTCAACTTTATTATGGCGCCTCGCTTCCGGCCTGCTCTGCGTGCCTCTCAGACCACCCGGTGGCAAAAGGCAGGGACAGCATGGCGATCCCCAAGGCGATAACCCCCGGCCAGCCGGCCAGGTCGTAGGCATAGCCGCTCACGCTGATACCCGCGGCGCCCCCCAGGTAATAGGCCAGGACGTACAGCGAATTAGCCCGGCCGCGGCTGGCGGTGAGTTTGCGGTTCAGCGCGCCGGCCGCGGCGGCATGAATGGCGAAAAAACCTAAACACACCAGGGCCAGGGCCGCCAGGATGGCGGTCAGAGTCTTGATCAGGGTCAGCATCAGGGCCAGGGCGAAGATCAGCGAACCTATGACCATGGTGCCGCCGTTGCCGATGCGGTTGCTCAGCCTCCCGGCCACCGGGCCGATAAACACCCCGATGAGATAAGAAAGATACAACAGGGTGATCAGTTGAGTCGAGGCGTTGAAGGGCGGCTGATGCAGATAAAACGGCAGGTAGTTGAACGCCGAGGAGAAAACGAAAAACCCGCCGAAGGCCACCAGGAAGATGCGCCGCAATTCCGGCTGGGCCAATAGTTTCAGAAAGCCCTCGTGGCCCGCTGAATCCTGCTCTATCCCCTTGCCTGCTGGCAGCCGCCAGACGGCCATTAAGGTGGCCCCAGCCACCAAGACCGCGGCAGTAACAAAGGCATAGCGCCAGTGCAAGGGGGGATGAATCCAGCCGCCCAACAGCCTTCCCCCCAGGCCGCCGGCTACGGTGGCGGACACATAGGAGCCCATAACCACGTTGAGCCGCTCCAGAGGCAGGTTGGCCGAGAGATAGGCCGCCAGGCAGGTGGTCAGGGCCGGCACAAACAGACCCTGGAGAAAGCGTAGCGCTACCAGCAGGCGCAGGCTGTGGGTAACAGCGCAGCCGAGCCCCGCCGCCGCCACCACCGCGCCGCCGGCCACGATGAGGCGCCGCACCGGGAAGCGGTCCGAAAGCCACCCGAAGGGCAGGTTGGCCAGGGCGATCCCCAGGATCACCGCGGACACGGTATAAGAGGCCTGGGAAGGGCTGACCCCGAACTCACGCTGGATCACCGGCAGCACCGGCTGGGTAATGTAGACGTTGCTAATGGCCGCGGCCACCAAGCCAAAAACCAGGGCCTGCAAACCGAAGAAACCGGCTTCCGGTTTGCCTTTGGCTGCTTTCTGTTGGTTTGGATTATTCATCAATTGTTGTAGTAGCCGCATGGTTATCGAAAAAAAATTAAAATCCCCCTAAATCCCCCTTTGCCAAAGGGGGACTTTATAACCCCCCTTTGACAAAGGGGGGCAGGGGGGATTTTCATCACAGGCGGTTGGTCGAACCCAACTTAATTTTCTTTACCCGGCCTGCCGCAAAACCTGGTGAATCTCCGGCGACACCGAAGTGAAACGGATGTATGCCTGCCAGCGGCCGTCTTCTTGGGGCTCAACTGCGGTCACTTTGCCGTAAATCCTGCCTTTGATCTCGGCGCCGTCCTCAGCCAGCAGGTGCAGCCAGACATCCTGCCACTGTCCTACCTCCCCCGGGGCCGCCACTCGCGCCGCGCCCTCGCCCAGCTCGATGATTTGCACCCCTTCAATGGTGCCGATCGCGATCTTATCGGTCACCAAATCCAGGCGCACTTTTAACGGCCGGGCCAGGATTCTCAGTTCATGGCTTTCGGGGGACAGGCCGATATTGTACGGGTCGCCGATGGACCGCAGCTCGTACATGGTGGATTGCCCCGGAATGCCCTTCATTTTGGCCTGTAGGACCTCCCCCACTTCCACCAGGTCTTTGACCCGTTCATAGGTGTCGGCGCTGACCAGCACCTGCCCACCCAAGGCAAAGGCCTCGATGCGGCTGGTGAAGTTGACGTGCGCCCCCACTACGCTGTACTTGGTGCGGCGTTCAGAGCCGATGTTGCCCACCACCACCTCGCCGGTGTTCACCGCGATACCCATCTCCAGTTGCGGCAAGCCGTCGGCGGCATTCAAGGCGTTGATTTCAGCCATGGCCGCCTGCATCTGCAGGGCGCAGGCCACCGCCCGAGCCGGATGGTCCGCCATGGCCGTCGGCGCCCCGAAAAAGGCCAGGATGCCGTCCCCCACAATCTCGTCGATCACCGCCCGATTATCCGTGAGGATCTCGATCATCTTTCCCAGGTAACGGTTCAGAAAGGTCACCACCTGCTCCGGATGCATGTCCGCGGTGATGGCGGTGAAGCCTCGCAGGTCGCTCATGACTATGGAGACTTCCCGGGTTTCGCCTCCCAATTCCAGGGCCTCTTTGTCTTCCAGGAGACGCTTCACCACCTCCTGAGTGACATAGCGCCCGAAGGTGTCCCGGATGAAATCACGCTTGTCCATGTAATCCGTGAGTTCCCGGCCCATGCGGTTAAAGGAGCGGGCCAGATCGGCGATCTCTTTAGCCCCGTTCTCCGGCGCCGCAACGGTAAAATCGCCGTGGGCGATGAGGGTGGTCTTCTGGGCCAGGACCCGCAGCGGCCGGGTGATTCTCCGGGAGATGATGGTGATCAGCAGCGCCAGGAAGGCCAGACCCAGGGCGGCAATGGCCACGGTGCGTTTCATCAGCCGGGTGGTATCGGCAAATAATTCATCGTCCGGGAAGACCACCCCCAGAGACCAGCCGGTGGAAGCCAGGGGGGCGTAATAGAGCCAGGACTTCTTGCCAAGAATACGCGAATAAAAAGACACAAACCCTTCGCCACCCTGGATCATTTTCCGGCCCACCTGACGCAAAATGGGGTCATTCCTGGCTTCGGATAAGCTGAACATGCTTTCACACATGATCCAGTCTTTGTTCGGGTTGGTAACGAAAACCCCATTTGGGGAAATCAGAAAGGCGAAACCGGTTTGGTAGATTTTCACCGCCGAGACGATCTCTTGCAGCCGCATGAGAGAGATATCAGCCCCCACCACTCCGGCTAACTTCCGTTGACCTCCAGATTCCCGGTAAAAGGGCACGGAAAAGGTGGCCATGACGATATTGCCAGCGCCTTCATCATAATAAGGCTCGCTCCAGGATGGCCGGGCCAGTTCCCGCGGGATCTGGTACCAGTCTTGATAGAAATACCGATAAGAGTCGCTTCCCAGCCAGCGCAGCTTGAGTCCTTGTCCTTCCCGGCAACAATACGGCATAAAATAATAGTACTGGGGGTTAAAAGCGTAAGGCTCGAAAGCAATCCCCAAACCGAACAATTCCTCATTGTGTAACATGGCGGTCTGAACCAACCCCACCAGGTCCTGCCGCTCGATGGGCACATGTTCCAGGGTAGCCGCCAAATTCAGGGGAATCTTTTCCACCCCCTTAAGGATTGTTTCAATTTTATAAACCGTCTCCAATGTCAGGTGTTGGGCGTTCTCCCGGGCCTGGCGAATGATCTCCTCCTTGGAAGTATAATAACTGTAGGTGGACGCAGCCAGGAAGATGAGCGCGGCGCTGGTGAGAATAAAGACGATTAGCTGGCTGGCCAGGCTTCTATTTTTCATCGGGGGTGTCACAATCGCAATAAAACTTGGAAAAATCGGGAATCTCGCTGATAGTCCCGTCACTCTTCAGGGTGTCCGCCGCCCGGTAATACTCGTCCGGATCCAAACCGCCGATGGAACCCCGGGGGCCGGCGGCCATGATCATCGTCTGCATGCGCTCCAACATCCACTTCTGGTGAACCCGGGTGGTGGCTATGTGGGCCTCGTTAACATATTTCATGACGATGTCCAAGGCCTCTTCTGGATGGGCAAAAGCGTATCGCCAGCCGGCGATGGTCCCCTGGACAAAGGCGCGGCATACCCGGGGCCGGCTCTTTAAGGTCCGTTCCAGGCAATAGATGCCGTCTTCAGGGAAATTGAGGCCGTGAGCGGCCAGGAAAAAGGCGGTCAATTCCTCGGGATTCAAGCCGGCGTTGAGCAGCAGGTGGTATTCGTTGTACCACATGGCGGAAGCCACGTCCACGCCGCCGCGCAAGAAGAGATTCAGGGTGGCCCCCTGGGGCACGGTCCGTACCTTCAAGCCATACTTGCGGAAGAAGGCGTTAAGCTGGCCGCGAAAGTCTTCTCCCCACAGGCCTACCTTTTTCCCGTTGATGTCTTCGGGCTCAACGATGCCGCTGGACTTCCTGGCTACCAGCATGAGCGCCGAATGCTGGGCCAACTGGCAGATATCCACCAGCTTGATGCCGCGGCTTCGCCGGACGATGCCAGCCGTCAGTTGCATAGTGCCGAAATCGGCCCGGCCCTGGGCCAGCATCTCCGCCGGGGGATGATCAGGCCCGCCGCGCAGGATCTTGACGTCCAGACCACGCTCCCGGTAAAAACCCTTCTCGTAGGCCACGTAGTAGCCGGCGAACTGGGCCTGCGGCTGCCATTGGGGGATAAAAGAAACCTTGTCGAGGTTGCCGGCGCCAGCCCAGGCGTCGGCAACGGCAAGAGAACCCAGAAGAAACCCGGCCAGGATCAGGCGCCGGGATTTTCTGGCAACCCAAGATATCGTGGCAAACCGGCTCATAAGGTCAGCACATCTTACCGGTTTTTTCTTAAGGTTTCAATCGGATAAATACCATCCCGTCCCATCATTTTGATGCACATACAAAAGGCGTTATTCCTCCCGAAATAACGCCCCGGAAATCTTAATTACCTGACTGTAGCGGTCAGCTACCGATTTTCCTCACCCTGGTGGCCTTTTCCATGTGCTCCAGGGGCAGGTTTTTCGGGTTTAGGAGCAGGCCCGCCTGCGGGCGCGGCAGGAGCAGGCCTCGGCCCCTCGGGAGGAGCAGCCGTGCCCGGTCCCGGTTGCTGTCCTGGAGGAGGAGCCATCCGGACTGGCCCCTGTGGCTGTCTTTCAGGAGCCGGGTGGGTCTGGCCCGGTCTCTGTCCTTCGGGAGGCGACACGCGGATGGGCCTCTGTTCACGCTGCCCCTGGAAGGCGCCCGTAGCAGGCCGCTGCCCCGCGGGCGGGGCAACCTGAGACGGATGCTGTCTTTCAGGGTGGGTTACCCCGGGCGGACCCGGCTGTGGTCTTTCAGGAGGGGCCACCCGGCCAGGCCCCGGCGGGATTGCGGCCGGTGGGGCGCCGTGCAATCCTCTCTGCCAACCGCCGCCCTGGCCGCGGTGGTGCTCTTCGTAGAACCTCTCGTTATAGCGTTGACCTTCATAGTGTCCGCGCCAATAGGGATAAGTTCGAGTAAAGTGCTGCCAGTACCGCGGATGTCCCCGGTACCAAGTCGTCCACCGCGGCCCATACCAATCCGGCGGCCTGACGATGTAGGCGGGAGGATAAGCGTAATACGGGCCCCAGCCGTATTG
Source organism: Deltaproteobacteria bacterium (assembly GCA_023381945.1). Next base: position 492 of record JAMCQY010000146.1, on the reverse strand, counting down.
CGGACCGAAAAAGTAATACAGTACGCCATTCAAAAACCAATCGCCATTGTAATATACCCATGGCGTATTAGTTCCTACCCAGGGAGCCGTGTGCGGGTTTGGGGGCGGGGGCGGATAATATTGGGCCTGAGAAGACCCCGGCATGGCGGCGACTGACCCTCCAGCCAACAAGGCAGCAATTGCCAGAATAAAGATAAACTTCTTCACGACAGACCTCCCTTGGGTTTTTTATAATCCTCAAGGTAGGTATTATTTTTAAGGCAAGCAATAATTAAGAGAGGATAAACCTTTTATCAAATAGTTTGACCCCGCGCCAAGGCAGCTATTCTCCAGTTAACCGTTTCAAGGTCTCCCGAATAATTTGGTAGACCTCCGGCGCCACCGAAGTAAAGCGAATATTGGCGGTAAATTGCCCGGCCGCGGGTTTCACCTGGGTCACTTTGCCATAAACTTTTCCGGGAATCGGCAGACCCTCGTCGCCCAACATCTCCA
>JAMCQY010000145.1 GCA_023381945.1 Deltaproteobacteria bacterium | reverse complement strand
CCTTTTTTTGTGGGCACTTAATCTCTTCATCTCGGCTCGCTAAATTTTCCTCGACCGTAAGGAACTGCCAGGACGAGGAGATTTTCATGCCCCCCCAAGTCCTCCGGAAGGCGCCGCTTAGTTCTCCAACGACGAACACCCGTCCCTAATCGATTATCCTGAGTCAGGAGTTTCACGTTACTGACGCTCCTATGCCCGTGCCGGCCAGTGGTCCTTATCGTGATCAATAATTCCGCGGCTTTTGATGAAGTAGCTCTGACCAGCCAAATCCAAGGCCTGGAAAGTAAGTTGTGGTCCCTGCCCCAACGATCTGGCGCGATCGCTCAGATTTTCGATCAAATCTCTGGGATGACAAGCCCGGAAGGGCCGCCCGCCCTGAATATAATATTTTTCAATCATCTCCTGGATTGCCGGCCCATCAAAATTCACCCCATACTGATCACAGACACGACGGAAAATTTCGAGGTACTGCTCCTGGGAAACCTCGCCGATAAAGACTTTGTGGCGAATCCGGCGCAGGAAGGCCTCATCAGCCAGCGCATAAGGATCGAGATTGGTGCAGAAGATGATCAACTCATCGAAGGGGACCGCGAACTGCTGCCCCGTATGGAGACTGCAGAAATCCTGGCGCCCCTCAAGGGGATACATCCATCGGTTTAAGAGTTTTTGGGGTGAGATTTTCTGGCGCCCAAAATCGTCAATGATAAACACGCCGTTATTTGCCTGGATCTGGTGGGGTGCTTCGTAATACTTGGAGACCGGGTTGTATTTAGGCTCCAACGCGGCTTCGGTCATCTCGCCGCCGGCGATTACCACCGGGCGGCGGCATTGAATCCAGCGGGCATCCTGTCCCTTGACGGGAGCGGTGGGAATCTGGGGTTCGTGAACAAATTCATCGAATATGCGAATGATTTGGCCATGAACATAAAGAGCATGGGGGACATAAACCGTATCTTCGAAGATTTCTCCGACGCACCTGGCCAGGGCGGTTTTGCCGTTGCCGGAAGGGCCGAAGAGGAAGATGGAGCGGCCACTGGCAATGGCCGGCTGAATTTCATTAAACAGTCCTTGGGGTATTACGTAGTCTTTGAAGGCCTCGTGGAGATGCGCTGTCGTTATATGTACCTTCTGAATGGATTGAGCTTCCACCCAATCCCAGTAGTCTTCCAGGGTGACGGGTACGGCGCCCACGTAGCTGTTGAATTCCAACTGCTGCCCCGCGCTTTCTTTCCCAGAGTTAGAGAGGGTGTACCGGATATCCGTCGCCAGGTGCAGCGGGGTTCGGGTCAGCGCGTCCCGGGGACTGATGTCCACATACTTTTGCTGCTGAAGATATTCAATGAGCACGTCCACCAGGTGCTCGGGGATAGCCAAGGCTTCCGACATTTCCCGGGCGGTAAAGGTATAGCGGAAAAAGGCATGCTTTAAGAGCAACTGCGCCAGAAAATTCTCCGGCAGCCCGATCTCGTCAAACGTTTGCGGCACCAGGGGGTACGGGGGGACGAACTCCGCCACTTCCGCAGACTGCAGGATGCCCAGGGCAATGAGATGGTCCGCCAGAAAACCCCTGAACTTCTTTTGGCGATGGAGCGCCTGACTGAGCTGCTCCGCAGATAAAGCTTCAGCTTGCAAAAGTCGTTTGGCTAAGTTCATAATTTAATCCTCTTTAAATACCTTGATTCGACAGTCGCCTTTGATCCACTACCGCTGGTGCAAGACGATTAATGAGGCAATTAGCAACGAGCCCACCACGATCAAAACGGGTACGGGTTCGTTAAGATACTGGGAAATGACGCTGTAACTATTAAGGACGAAATCCACTGGCCACCACATAGCCTTATCATGACCTCTCCTTTGGCTTGTGCGTCATCCCTCAAAAACGATGTGGCGCCGCAACATCCTTTTAAATATCCCCATGGCATCCAGCCAGGGGGTATTCCACCGTTATTCGACCAGAAACGGTTGGGGTGATAAAATTCCATAATAGCGCCCGCCGCCATAACCAGGAACGGGGGGATAGTAATCATCCACGACTTTAACCGTAATCGAGTTGACAGGCGAAGTTTGGACCTGCACTATCTTTACGGGAACTGCACCGACTACGGCGCTTTGATTGAACTTATCGCCGCTGCCGTTATCTTCGAAGACCGGCATCATGTAGACCACGTCGGCATAAGGCACGCCGGAGGCGTTGGTCCCCGTCGGGACATAGATATCTGGATTTGATAGCGATGGCGCCAATCCGAACCTGTTGTTATGGCCGGTCATGGCGCCAATGACCGAGGCGTCTACCCCGTTCTGAATGCCGACCGACGATCCGGTGGGGCAGTCAGGGGTGTACTGGCCGGTGGCATCCCTGATCATTTTCTTAAGCTCACTGGCGTTGGGATTGGTATCGTTGGGATCCAGATTGGTCCAACCAAGTTTATCGTTAGCATCTGGTTTAAACTTGCCTTCGATCACTTGTCCAATTCCGGTGAGCAGGTCACCCCAGGTGCCAAAGGGCAGGACCGGGGAACCGGGGACAAATCCTCCAACGCCACTCAAGGCCGCGGTGGCTCGAGCTCCAACGGAAACCTGTTTTTGCCCCAGGAAACTGGCCAGGGTCATACCCACCGGGCCATAATTGTCTGAACCATCTCTCTTGACCGGCAGGCGGATGCCTGGCCCGATAAATTTACCCCATTCGCTCGCCGGAGGGGGCCAGGTCCAGGGTTGGAGGCGCTCGCTGGAACCACCGGGAATTTCCGACTGCTTGTAATACCAGATGCCCGTTTGAATGTCGGCGTCCGGCAGGTCCTTCAGGGCCGTATTGTCCGATTTGTTTTTCGAAACCGTATCAGTGGCTTGGGCTCTGGCGTTAGCATTCATCTGATCGCCGGTCCAGGGGGAGTATGGCGGGGGGCCCGGCACCAGGACATCCGGGAGAAAAGCCCGAGCCCCGCGCAAGGCGCAGGTATCAGCGGCGTTCCGGAGTTCGTTCTGGACAATGTGCAGATGTCCCAGGTCGACCACGAAGGCCAGGGCGCCCACGAAGGCGATCAGCGAGATGGCCGTTATGGCGGTTATAGTACCGCCGGTATCCTTCCAAAAGCGAGATGTTCTGTCCATGGCATGATCCCCTTAAAATTTGAATCCGCCAGAGAAAAGGCCGTTTTTCATGAAGGTATCGAAGATATGGATCAACCCCGGGCCGACCACCACGATAATGATGGCAGGGAATATACAAAAGATCATCGGAATGACCATTTTCACCGGCAGCTTGGCCGCCTTTTCTTCAGCCCGCAGGAGCCGCTGGGTGCGGGTAAATTCCCCGTGGTGCCGCAAGGCGTCGCCAACGCTGCCTCCTAACTTGCTGGATTGAATCATCAGTCCGACCATTGATCTGATGCTTTGCACCCCCGTGCGTTTGGCCAGATTGTCAAAGGCCTCATCCCAGGTAATGCCGGTGCGTATCTCTGCTGCGGTGATCTGCAGTTCCTCGTAGAATTCTTGGAAGACCCCGCGAGTTTCCTCCGCCACCCGGTGCAGGGCGGCATTTAAGGAGAGGCCGGCGTCCATCGAAATGACGAACATATCCAGAATATCCGGCAGCGCTTTATCCAGACGTTCCTGGCGGTTGTTTATCTTAATTCTCAGAAGACTGGCCGGAAGATGAAAGCCAGCTATCCCTAAGCAGAAAGCCATCAGAAAACTGGTGGGGGCCGCACTCTCACGGATGACAAAATAAAGGACCAGAGAGAAGGTTAAGACAAAGGCGGTAACTATGCGGAGCCCGAAATAGACCGCG
>JAMCQY010000039.1 GCA_023381945.1 Deltaproteobacteria bacterium | reverse complement strand
TATTCGCGAAGTGGGAACCACTGGCGGAAACAAGTATATCCGGGCAACGGCTAACCCGATAGATGACGTGCCCGAATCCGAGGCCGGACCGGGGGGAGGCCAATTCGGCCTGCTGGCTGCACCCCGGCTGGTGCAGTAATCTTGTGCGGAGATTGATCATGAACAGCGGGCCCATAATAAGATCCTGGAACAACGGCCATGAGCGCTAAACAACGCCGACGGCATTTGAACCAGCAAGGGGCGATGATAATTGTTACCGCCGCAGGACTGCTGCTGCTTTTGGGAATAGCCGGATTGGTCCTGGACTTGGGCCAACTGTACGTGATCAAAAGCGAACTCCAACGTGCCGCGGATGCCGGGGCCATGGCTGGAGTCAGGTCCTTGTATCCTTATCCTTTAAATGAAGCTACTTTACCTCTTACTCCGAAATGTAGCGAGGCCCTGAATATGGGGCGGACCATTTGCCAGGACAATCTGGTGGATGGCAGCAATGCGGTAATTGCTGATATCCGTACGGGATTCTGGAACTGGGCAAACAGCAGCTTCATTCCGGGTTGCGCCTCCAGTCCTTTCAGCAATGCCCTGACCCTCACCGTATCCCGCAACAACATTTCGTGGACTTTGATGGGGGTCTTCGGGTTAGCGCCCGGCAGTTTGCAGGCCACTTCCCTGGCGGTAATGGATTGGGTGGGAAAACTGGAGCAGGGGGCTGCCTTTGTCCTGGTCATCGGAAAGGATTATGTCCAAAAAGGCGATGTCATCATTTATTTAAACCCCGATCCTCTAGACGGCGGCGGCTGGTATGCCAAGGACCCGGATAAGCCGACCAACAACCTGATTCGCAACTACCTGGCTGATCCCGCCAGCATTCCTGCGCTAAAGGTAGGAGATACGGTCAATCTGAATAACGGCGCCTGGGGCAATGTTATGAGTATTTTGGCCGATAATTGGGTCGGCAAAACCGTGTGGGCGCCGGTGGTGGACACGCAAAAGTTCAATAAGTCGGCGCCGGTTTTAGGATTTGCGGCCCTTAACATAACGGAGGTGAACACCAAAGGCCACAAGTATATCCGGGGAAACGTTCCCGCCCTGAGTGACGTCCCGCAAACTATGTCCGATCCCGGCGGCGCCAATTACGGGCTGCTGTCGGCCCCCCGGCTCGTGCAATAGCCGGAATAAATCCAGGGAAAAATACAGCTTATAGCTCCACGCTCCTGCCGCGGCGGACAAAGGGGAGTCCTGCTCCAGTAAACTTGCGCACCCCGGTCAGCGATATCATCACTAATCCAACCCAAATAACGGTGGGGAACCGGACAAAGCCAAATTAGCCTTTGCTTCTGCGGACCCTAAAACTACGTGTCCGTTCGCTGGTTTTAACCATACTTCGACGGCTCTGTTGAATGGTTCCGACCAAATTAACTGCTCCAAATTCAGTCATTCCCGGCCGTCGGTTGATTTTGCCGCCGAACCCTGATAAATAATGGTGGGGTTTCAGATGGGACGCCAATTTTTGCTGCCCTGACATGCCTGAAGGCCGGATTCCGGCCTTTTTTCCGCATGCGGCTGGAGACAGATATGCTTATTGTGATGGACAAGGACGCCACCCCGGAACAGATTGACGCAGTGGTGCAGAAAATTCAATCTTTGGGATACGAGGCCCAGCCCATGCCCGGAGGCGAGCGGGTGGCCATCGGCGTCCTGCGCAATCTCGGCCCCGTGGATCCGTCCCACTTTGTGGAAATGGCGGGAGTGATTCAGGCCATCCCGGTTTCCCGCCCGTACAAACTGGTGAGCCGGGAGATGAAACGGGAAGATACCGTCATTACCTGGCCCGGGCTGGAATTGGGCCGAGGGCGTTTCGTGGTTATGGCCGGCCCGTGCGCGGTGGAGAGCGAATCCCAGGCCCTGACCATCGCCGCACGGGTGAAGGCTGCCGGAGCCCGGATTTTTCGGGGCGGGGCCTATAAACCGCGCACCTCGCCATATAGTCACCAGGGATTGGGTAAAGCGGGTCTGAAGATTTTGAAAAAGGTCCGCGAAGAGACCGGTTTGCTGACCGTTACCGAAGCCATGGACGCGGATTCTTTGCGCCTGGTGGCGGAGTATGCCGACATCGTTCAGATCGGCGCCCGCAATATGCAGAATTTTTCCCTGCTGCGCTGCGCCGGGCGGGTCGGCAAACCGGTGCTGCTCAAGCGGGGGATGTACGCCACCGTGGAAGAGTGGCTGATGGCCGCGGAATATCTCATGGCCGAAGGCAATCCCCGAGTCATCCTCTGCGAGCGGGGTGTCCGGGCCATCGGCGACCACGTGCGGAATCTTCTGGATATTGCCACCATTCCGGTGGTCCGCCGGGAATCCCATCTGCCCATCATCGTGGACCCGAGCCATGCCGCCGGCCGGCGGGATTTGGTGGCTCCTTTGGCCCGCGCCGCGGTGGCGGCGGGTTGCGACGGGCTCTTGGTCGAGGTGCACCATGAGCCGGAGAAGGCTTTGTCCGACGGGGCCCAATCCCTCTACCCGGACCAGTTCGACGTCTTGATGGAGGAAATTAAGACCTTGCGTCCCGGGGGCTGGAAGTGAAGGAGGTCCTCCTTCCCCTGCCGGGGCGGGACCAGAGCTACCGGATAGTCATCGAGCCGGGTTTGCGTTTGGGCCTCGGCAGGTTAATGCGCAGTTTTAATCTGCCTCGGCGGCTTTTCGTGATCTCGGACCATCGGGTGGCCCGCCTGCACGCGACCCCGGTGATTAGCGCCCTAGAGCGGGATGGGCTGGAGCCCGTGCTGCTCACCATCCCTGCCGGCGAACGGTCCAAGACCTGGCCGGTGGTGCAGCGCCTGGCCCGGGAACTGCTGGCGCAGGGGGCGCATCGGCGCTCCCCTCTTCTGGCCCTGGGAGGCGGGGTGGTCGGGGACCTCACCGGCTTTTTGGCCTCCATCTTTATGCGGGGGCTGCCTTTCATCCAGTCGCCCACCACCTTGCTGGCCATGGTGGACGCGGCCATCGGCGGCAAGACCGCCATCAATCTTCCCGAAGGCAAAAACCTGCTGGGCACCTTCCACCAGCCCCGTCTGGTGGCCATTGATCCGGAGTTCTTGGAGACCCTGCCCCGGGCCGAATTTTTAAACGGCTTGGCCGAAGTGGTCAAGGCCGCTTTTATCTGCGATGCCGGGCTGCTGGAGCGCTTGTCCGCGGGGACAAAGCGGCTGCTCAAAGATCGGGAAGAACTCGCCGAGATCATCTACCGGGCCGCGGCCATCAAGGCCGAGGTGGTGGCCAAAGATGAGCGGGAAGGAGGGCTGCGGCGCATCCTCAACTTCGGCCACACCCTGGGCCACGGGTTGGAGCAGGCCTCCAATTTTAAGCTGCCTCACGGCCGGGCGGTGGCCTGGGGCATGCTGGCGGCCCTCAGCTTATCTGAGAAGCTCACCGGCTTGTCTCCGGCAGAAGCCGAGCGGGGCCAGCGGCTTATCCAGGAGTTGGGTCTGACTCGCCAGCCCCTGCCGCCGTTGGATACTCAGGACGTTTTGACGGCCTTGACACGGGATAAGAAACGATTGGAAAGCGGGGTGCCCTTCGTGCTGCTGCCGCGCCTGGGGGAGACAGTGGTGCGGGAGGATGTGCCCATGGCGGTGGTGGCTGAGGTTCTGGCAGCGTTATTAGGGAAATAACTGAAAGAGCTCAAGAGGTCCCGGCATTTTGAGGGAGCGAAGCGACCGAAGAATCTCTTAATAATGAAATGCGGGAGTCCTCGCTGCGCACAGAATGACCAAGGGCAGGTTATGCAGAAACCGCACAGGCTGGAAAGCCTGTGCTACCAAAGCTTTTTTGAACCAACCTAGGGTTTTTACAGGGCAAGTTTTTGATAAAGGGACGTGGTCGGGGGGGGGAACACAAAAAAATGATTGAATCCCAAACCTTTATCATGCAGCCCATTGGTGAGGTGAAGAAGGCAGGGGAACAAACTTCTCTGGAAATCAAGCCGGAGTTAGTCCCGGCCTTGAAAGGTCTGGAAGATTTTTCACACCTCTGGGTGCTATATTGGTTTCATGAAAACGACCGGCCCGAGGCCCGGGCGACCCTCCAGGTACACCCCCGCCGGGACCCGGCCAATCCTTTGACCGGGGTCTTTGCCTGCCGGGCGCCGGAGCGTCCCAACCTCATCGGCCTGTGCGCCTGCCGCATCCTCAAGATCAACGGCACCATGGCAACGGCACCATGGTGGAAGTAACGGGCCTGGACGCCCGGGACGGGACCCCCATTGTCGATCTCAAGCCTTATATCCCTAAGGGAGACGATATCCCGGAAGCGACCGCGCCGGAGTGGGTCAAGCGGCCGCACGCAGGAATGACCGGGACGGGAGACGGGTGACCGGAATAGCCGGTTATGCCAGCTTAGAATATATGATTTGAAGGGGCGGCTCGCCAGCCGCCCCTACATTTTTACGGGCGGGACGCCCTAACATCTATGGGGTTGGGAGGGGGATGTGGGGGGAGGGCAAGGGCTGGCGGCCCTGGCCCCATCTCGAAAATCATTTTTCTGGCTCTGCAAATGCGGCCAGCAGGCCCGCGGCGGCAGTGAGGCCGTAGGGCAGGGCGGCTTCATCGGGGTTGAAGTCCGGGGAGTGCAGGGCTTGGCCCAAATGTCCGCCGGGAGGTCGGACCCCCAGGAAGAAATAGAAGCCCGGGACTTTGGAGGCAAAAAAGGCGAAGTCTTCGCTGCCCATGGCGGGCCTTAGCGGCTTGAGAAGCTGGGGACTGAGCAGGTTCTCCAGCACCGCGACCGCCTGGCGGCTCAGGTGCGGATCGTTTTTCAGGATGGGGTAAGCGGCGCCGGCCGAAAATTCAATGCGGGCACCGGTAGCCTGGCTTAGGCCCTCCAGGACCTTGCGCAGGCCATGCAACAATTCGGTGCGGGTGGCGTCTTGCAGGTAACGGAGGCTGCCCACCAGGGTCACCTCGTCCGCCAGAATATTGAAGCGGTTGCCTCCGTTGATGCGTCCGAAGGTGAGAACTTTGGCGGCCCGGGGGTCGATTCTCTGGGCTAAAAAGGCCTGGATGTGGTTCAAGGCCAGGGCGCTGACCAGGATCGGGTCGACGCCCCGGTGCGGCGTGGCCCCATGGGCCGGTTTGCCGGCAATTGTCAGGGTGACGCGGTCGGCCCCGGCCATCACCACTTCGGAGCCGGAGCGAATCCGGCCGGCCTCCAGGTTGGGGGCGACGTGCAGGGCAAGGATGGCTTTAACCGGAGGATCCTGCTCCAGCACGCCGAGTTCCACCATGGCGCGGGCGCCGCTCAGACCGTCCGGGGCCGGACGTTCTTCGGCGGGCTGAAGGATGAAGCGGAAGTGTCCGGCCAACCGGTCCCGAAGCCCGCTGAGCAATTTAGCTGCGGCTAAGGCGATGCTGAGATGAAAATCGTGGCCGCAGGCATGCATCACCCCCTCGGTTTTCGAGCGCCAGGGGACCTGGACCTTCTCCTGCAGGGGCAAGGCATCCATATCGGCGCGGTAGGCCACGCAACGGCCCGGGCGAGCCCCCGCTAGATCAGCCACCACGCCGTGACCGGCGACGCCGGTTCGCACCTTCAGACCCAATTCCCGCAAGTAATCGGCCACCACCCGGGCCGTGCGCTCTTCCTGGTGGGATAGCTCCGGGTGCTGGTGAAAATCCCGCCGCAGGGCGACGAGTTCCCCGGTCATTTCCTGAGCTCTGGTCTTAATTGTCGCCAGCAGATCGTTCATGGGGCAATTTTATCACCAGTCAGCCATCAAGGATACTAATCACTCATTTTATTCATAAGAATTGCCTTTCTTATATAGATAATCCATTTTTCGTTTTTATCTTAAATGCACAAGCGAATCGGATGCCTTGGATTTGGTTAATTGCAGGGGCACAGCTTGCTTTGTGAACCCAGGGCATAGCAAGCTATGCTCCTGCTCAGGGGCAAAGGAGGGATGCCTGGTATGAAAAAACTGGTCATTTTGGGCAGCGGCACCGGCGGCACCATCATCGCCGCCAAGATGCGGCAGAAATTGCTCGAATCCAAGTGGGAGATCACCATCATCGACCGGGATTGGCTGCATCACTACCAGCCCGGCTGGCTCTTCATCCCCTTCGGCATCTACACCCCGGAGGACTGCGTCAAGCCCAAGGTCAAATTTATCCCGCCGGGTATCAATTTCGTGCTGGACGAAGTGACCGGGATCGATCCGGGGAAACGCCAAGTGAAGACCAAGCGGGACACCTATGCCTACGATTGGCTGGTGGTGGCCACCGGCTGCGGCATTAAGCCGAATGAAGTGGAGGGCATGATTGAGGGGATGGGGAAAGACATCCACAATTTCTACACCCGGGACGGGGCGGTGGCCCTGTATGAGAAGCTGAAATATTTCGACCAAGGCCGGGTAGTCATCAATATTGCGGAGATGCCGATCAAATGCCCGGTGGCGCCGCTGGAATTCGCTTTCATGTCCGACTGGTTCTTCAGCACGCATGGCGTGCGGAGCGGCATTGAAATCGAGCTGGTGACGCCCCTGTCAGCGGCCTTCACCAAGCCGGTGGCGGCCGAGGTGCTGGGGCATATCTGCGAGCAGAAGAATATCAAAATAACGCCCAACTGCCAGATTTCCGCAGTAGACGGCGGCAAAAAGGTGATCAAATCTTATGGCGGCGAAGAGGTCCCCTACGATCTGCTGGTGGCTATTCCACCCAATTTCGGGTCCCAATGCATCATCGACAGCGGCATGGGCGACCCCCTGGGTTACGTCGACACCGATCATAACACCCTGAAAGCCCGGAATTTCGAACGCATTTTTGTCGTGGGCGACGCCGCCAACGTGCCCACCTCCAAGGCCGGGGCCGTGGCCCACTACGAGGCCGACACCATTATCCAAAACCTGGTCCGGGAGATGGACGGCCGGCCGCCCTTGCCAACTTTTGACGGCCATGCCACCTGACTGGTGGTCACGGGCTACGAGAAGGGGTCCCTTCTCGACTTCAATTATAAGGTTGAGCCCTTGCCGGGGAAATTTCCCTTCCCGGGTCTGGGACCGTTCGACCTCTTAAAAGAGAGCTTCGCCAACTACATCGCCAAGATGATGTTCCGCTGGGTCTACTACGACCTGATGCTCAAAGGCAGCCATCTGCCCCTGGAAACCCAGTTCGTCCTGGCCGGCAAGGTGCGGGGGATACTCTCCCCTGACATCGAGATGCCTTTGAGGAGGAAACGGCCATGACCAACGAGGAACTTTTGCTGGAGCGCCTGGACAGGATTGAGGCGAGATTGGAGGGCGTCGAGCGGATCGAGAGCCGGTTGGCCGAATTTAACAAGCCCTTTGAAAACCTGAGTGATTTGGGCCGGGATCTCTCGCTGTTGATGGACCCGGCGGTCAGGAAGCTGACGGAAGAGATGGTGGAGGTGGAAATCGGTTTTCAGTTGGAAGACTTCTTCAATCTGATAAAAAGGCTCTTACCCAGCCTGAAGTATCTCACCTGGTCTCTGGATCAGTTGGAAAACCTGGTGGATTGGTGGCAGGACATGGAGCCGGTGTTGAAGCTGGCGGTGCCCAAAGTCATCGATTATCTGGACGACCTGGAGCAGAAGGGGATTTTCCGCATCAATTCGGCGGTGCTCGAGATGTACGGGAAGATTGCCGCCAAGTACGAACCCGAAGACATTGCGGCGATGGGCGATGGGTTTGTGTTGATGCACGGCCTGGTGAAGAAATTGTCGAATCCGAAGACGATCCAGTTACTGGAAAAGCTGGTGGATATGACCATGGAAGTGGACCTGGAGGCAGTCAAACCGGTGGGGCCCATCGGTATGCTGCGCCGGCTGCGAAGCGAGGACTGCAAGCAGGGCCTGGGGGTCATGCTGGAGCTAACCCGGGCCCTGGGGAAGATGAAGGCCGCGCAACCGGCGCCTGCGGCTTGATATTTTTACCACGGAGGCGCAGAGAGCGGCGAGAAAGAAATCGACCAGGAGCCCTGGCGGCCGCGGCAGTCGGTGCTTCTGGCTTTTAAAGAAACCAGGCTGGCTGGTTATTCGGGAAAATACCGCGCCACGACTTCTTGAGCTTCTCTTAGCCACTCGGTTCTGAGGCCCGCGGTACTCGTGACCACCACCTCGAAATTCTTTCTGAAAAAAGTGCTCACGCCGCACAAGCCGAAAATACAGTTTTTCCAGATAGTCTCCAATGGATCGCCAAAGACCGCCAGTTCTCGCGACTTCGGAGTATTTGAGGTATTGAAAACCACGGCGGCTCGCGCCCGGAGCAATCCCTGGGGCACCCCTTCGCCGCTGTCGCCCTCCAAAAATTGATAGGCCATGTCGGGCCGCAAGACCCGGTCAATCCAGCCCTTTAGGATGGCCGGGGGCTGTCCCCACCAATTGGGATGGACGATAACCAGCCCGTCGGCCTGCATGATCTCCCGGCAGTGGTCCTGCAAAAATTCCGGCAGGGCAGCTTCCCGGTCGATCTCTTCCCGAGGCAACAGGGGGTCGAAGCCTTCGGCGTACAGGTCATGAAACGAGACCTGGTGGCCTAGATGCTCCAAGGTTTGCCGCGCCGCTCGGGCAATGGCGTGGTTGAAACTGGCCGGGTTGGGATGGGCAAGGATGAGGGAAATTTTCAGGGCCATGATCTTGAGCTTTATAGCAATTGCCAAAAATAATTTCTTGTAGGGGCGCACCCGCGTGTGCGCCCTCCTGCGGGCGGACACATGGGTCCGCCCCTACAATCCATCGGGTTATCGGAAAAAACTTTTGGCAAACACTATATCTACCTCATGGGGAATTTCAGGTCGGGTCTGGCATCTTTCTTTCTGGCCAGTTTCGACTGCTGGGCCACCAGGTCTTTCAAGTCCTGGTTATTCGGATCAACCCGGGAAAACCATTGCAAGGCCTCATCAAAACGCCCCAAACGCCGGTTCAGTTCCCCCGCCACATAAGTCAAGACAGGCGTCACTTTAGGGTCAGTCTCATGGTCTTTTAGGGCCTTGGTAAGATATTCCAGCGCGGCAGTGCGAAACTTGCGGCCGGCCGCCTGGTCATTGGCGTCATCCGCCATCCAGGCCGCCCGCTGATAGGCATAAGCAATCTTATCAGAGGGCAATTTACGGATGATAAAGATATTGGCCAGGACTTCATACTTGTCGGCCGGAGTTGGCTCAGCGCCATGGTTCTGGCGGTAGGCGGTTAAAAATTTGCCGATCTCTGCCTTTTCCCGGTCAGTCAGCTTGACCTCCTCGCTCGTGTTCGCATAACCGCAGTGGGGACAGAGGTGGACATAGTAGGGCAAAGGATCGAGCCCCATAGCCAGGGGACGGAACTCCGCGTCCCGGTCCATGACGTTGGTGCTCCAAATAATTTTGTCCTTAAAGGTTTGGCCGCAAAAGCCGCAAGTGAAGTCGTGGTCGCTTAAGGTAGTGGCGCCGGCAGCGTTCACCCCGCCCATCAAAAGGAAGCACCACAATAGCGCCAGCACCATCCTGTTAGACCTGTGAATCAATTTTGCCTCCGTGACTATTTTGGGCCAGGCAAGCCTTTTACTTGCTGATTATAGAGCAAGGGTAATCATAATGGATAAAAATAAAAAAGTGCCTGGCGGTTTAGCCGCCAATGCACCTTTTCAAGTTTTTCTTGGTGGTCTCTGCGTCTCTGAGGTGAAAAATATCCTGGCCGTGCACCCTGCTTCGAATCCGCCACGACCGGCACGACAGGCCAGAGGGTTGATGGATTAGCTGCCGCCGCGACACGAACCGCCTTGTTTACCGCTGCTTCCTTCCGGACCTGACGGGGTTCACAAGCGTCCGTTGCGCAGGGGCCAATCCGCCTCCCTGGTCAGCCGGCACCGGCCGCGCTGCGACCCTCAGGCAGGGACTTCAATCCCGCATAAGCGGTTCTCGGGTTACAGGGCACCGCTAACTCCCCATCTAGCACGGCCAGGTGTAAAACTGAGGAAAAGATCAAAGTTCAGCGGTCGACGCGTTCGCGCATCTCTTTGCCGACCTTGAAGAAAGGCAATTTTTTCCCGTCAACCTTGATCAGGTCTCCGGTCTTAGGGTTCCGGCCCTTGTAGCCGTTGTAATACTTGACTTTGAAGCTGCCAAAGCCGCGGATTTCGATGCGTTCTTCCTGGACCAGGGCCTCCGCCATGTTGTCAAACACGGCGTTTACCACCATTTCCGCTTTTTTCAGGGTGATGTTTTCGGCTTTGGCCAGGTTCTCGATAAGCTGCGACTTGTTCATGCGGCTCTACTCCTTGCTTGAATGCACTTAAGTCCCGGACCGGGGGAACTCGCATATATGCGCTAATTTAGCTAAATTATAAACAAAATCGGACGCAAAGGTAAAGGAAAAAATTCCAGTGGCGCATGGGGTCCGAGAGCAGTTGTGGCGGCACGGACATTGGCGACTGGTTACCAACCTGATGGCTGAGTAATTACTTACGGACCTTTTGTCAATACTTCCGGATAGAAACAACTTTCTTTTGCTGCCCATGAAGCCTAATATGAGGTAATCTTCGCCAGGAGGTGCTCGAATGATAACCGCGGCCCAGAAATCCAGACTGCTGCAGGCGGCCCGGGAAGTCCTGGAAAAGGCTTACGCTCCCTATTCCCGTTTCCGGGTGGGGGCGGCCTTGCTGACGGCGCAAGGCAACTTGTTCTCCGGAGCCAATGTGGAGAACGCCTCTTATGGCTTGGCCCTTTGCGCCGAACGGGCGGCCATCGCCGCGGCCGTGGCCGCCGAGGGCGCGGACTTAAAAATCACTGCCCTGGCCGTGGTCAGCAATGCCCCGGGCGCCTTCCCCCCCTGCGGCGCCTGCCGACAGGTAATTCAGGAATTTGGAGAAGGGGCTGCGATCATCTTTTACGGCCAGGAAGGCCTGGTGCAAAGACCCCTGGAGGAATTATTACCGGTCGGTTTTCACCTGGTTCCTAAGCGGAATTATGGGTAGAGAGAGGATCTTCGCAGGATACGCAGCTAAACCGGCTGAAATTGTTTTTCGCCAGCATCTTAAACTTCTGGAGGAGGCTCATTCAGCACGAGCCAGTATAATCCCAACTGTTTGATGGCCTCGCTGAATTGGGAAAAATCAACGGGTTTGACTACGTATGAGTTAACTCCCAATTTATAGCCTTGCAGCCGGTCGCCTTCCTCCTTGGAAGAGGTGAGGATCACTACCGGAGTATACTGGGTGTGTCCATTGGCGCGTAAGCGGCGCAAGACCTCCAGGCCGTCCACCTTGGGCAATTTCAAATCCAACAGAATCACGGTGGGCGTATCCCTCAGATCCCGGTCGGCATACAATCCTTCGCCAAACAGGTAGTCCAAGGCCTCTTCGCCATCCCTGGCCACAATGACTCGATTCGCCACCTTATTTTTCTTCAGCGCCCGCAAAGTCAGCGCTTCGTCATCAGGATTGTCTTCCACCAACAAGATGACTTTGTCATTCATTACTTTGACTCCTTCAGAGAGAAGTAAAAAGTCGCTCCCTGGCCTTCGGCGCTTTCGACCCAGACACGGCCGCCGTGCCGCTGAATAATGCGCTTCACGATGGATAAACCGATGCCGGTCCCAGGGAACTCGCTTTCCTTGTATAGACGTTCAAAAGGTTTGAATATTTTATTGGCATAGTCCATTTTGAACCCTGGGCCGTTATCCCTCACGAAATAATACCTTTCGCCGTCTTTCAGGTTGCTGCCAAATTCAATTCGAGGCCGCGGGCTTGTGGTAGAGAATTTCCAGGCATTTTCCAGCAGGTTTACCAAGGCAACCCGCAGCAGCCGCTGACTGGCGGAAACCATTAAATTATCCTCAATAATAATTTCCACCCGGCGCTCCGGCTCTGCTTCCTGCAACTCGACCGCGATACCCCGAACCATGGCGCTCAAGTCGAAGCGGTAAAGGGTCATTTCAGTGCGCGACAGCCTGGAAAGTTTGAGGATATCGTCAATAAGCTGCCCCATGCGCTTGGAGCCCGCGGTAATTCGCTCCAGATAACCTTGGGCTGCCTCATCCAGTTGATCTTTGCAGTCCTCAAGCAAAATGCGGCTGAAGCCATCGATGGCCCGAAGGGGGGCTCTCAAGTCATGGGAGACGGAATAGGCAAAACTTTCCAATTCTTTGTTGGCTTCCTCCAACTGGGCGGTGCGCTCTTTAACCCGCTGTTCCAACTCTTCGTTCAGTTTGCGGACTTCTTCCTCCGCCTGCTTGCGCTCGGTGATGTCCAGGAAAGCGCCGTCCAAGACCTTCCCGCCATCTTCTTGCAGACCGGCCTGGGCGTGAAACAGGATATATCTTTCCTGGCCAGCTGGTGTAAGGCAGCGGATTTCCTTGGAGAGATGCTGGCCTTCGGCGGCGGCGCCGGTCAGGATGGCTAAAAATCCTGGCCGATCATCCGGGTGCATGGCGGTGAAGATGAGATTGGGGTTATCCAGCAGGGCATCGGGCGGCTGTGCAAAGATGGTGCGGGACTGCCGGCTGACGTAGGTGAATTGGAGGCTGCCGTCCGGATAGACCAGCAACTCGAAGAGCATCTCCGGCACTTTCTCCGTCATGCGCTGCACCCGGCGCTCCGACGCCAGCCTTTCCAGAGTGGCGCCGCAGAGGCCGGCCAGCGCCAGATAAACGTCCAGCAAGGGCCGGGGCAGGGGCTTATCCGTGCGGTGGCCCACCAGCATTACCCGGGTCGCCAGATTGCGCTCGGAAACGGGGAGAAAGGCCACCGCGTAAGCCTGGGGTAGCGGCAGAATCTCTGTGGCCAAAAAGCCGCTTTCCAATACCTCCGAGACGATGGCGGCGCTTTTCTGAACCACTTCTTCATTCGTAGCCTGCTCGAGGCGGGAAAGATGCTGCAAGACGATTTCGCCATCCGGACGGCGGCCCAGGAAGCCCACAAGGTCCGCCTTGAAATAATGGGTCAGCACTTTTTCCAATTCCACCCAGACTTCCCGGTCCGAAATTAACCCGGCGAGATACTGGTATGCCTTTACCAGCGCCTCCAAATAATCCGCCTGGGAGTAGAACGGCTTGCCCATCAGTCATTCCTCTTTGAGAGGTTCGAGGTAAAGGTTGGCGAGAAATAATTCTTCAAAATCCGGGGCCAGGGCCAGATTGATCAGTTTGGCGGAGGTCCTTATACCGGATAACTGCTCGGCTGCCGCGGCGGAAAGCAAGAGGTCGCTGCAGCCCCGCAAGGCGGCGTCGCAGATCAATTCCACCCGGTCCTTAGGAACCATCGGGAGGAGCCCGATGAATTGGGCGCTGGCCACATCCAGAAAATGGCCGAACTCTCCGGCAACGCAGACCCGCTGCAGTTTTGACAGTTTGCCCCCTGAGTGCCTGGCCAGTATCTGCATCCCCGTCCCAATAGCTCCCTTGGCCCGCTGCAAATTATCCACATCTTCCAGGCTCAAGTCCAGAGGGGCGGTTCCTGGCGCGACTGTCCACCGGGGGCCTGGACCTTTGGAGAACCGCCCGGTTCGGGTCAACTGGCCGATCTCCAGGAGGCGGGCAATGAGATCCACCAGCCCCGAGCCGCAAAACCCCTGGGGGTCCTCCCCGCCGATCACCTGATAGCACAGGCTGCCGTCCGGCTCGCGGATGACCCGGTTTACCGCCCCCGGTTCAGCGGGCATCCCGTGGGACATCCCCCAGAGTTCGAAGGCAGGCCCGCCGGCGGCCGAGGTCACCCACAGGTTCACGCCATCCCACCAGGCGATTTCGGAGTTGGTGCCGAAATCGATGAACAGCGCCGGCGCCGGACCGTCTATCAGGCGCGTGGCCACCAGGCCCGCCAACAGGTCGGAGCCCACGAATCCGGCCAGGGGCTGGAAGAGGGTTAAGCTGGCCTGGGGGTGCAGGCCCCAGGTCTCGACCCAATGGTCCACGGCGCGGGAATGGCAATCGATGGGGCTCTGCCAATTTCGGGGTTCTAACAGCAGGTGGTGGTTTTTCCCCGCCAGGAGCGCCAGCATCGCGGTATTTCCCACCAAGGCCAGAGAAGTCACCCGGCGTAGATCGATGCCCTCGCGTCTGGCCAGGTCGCTCAAGCCCTCGCCGATGCCTGACGCTGCCAGGCCGCTCAAGGCCCGGGGCAATTCTGTCGACTCCTGGGACGCTGCCAGGCGGGTCAGCAGGTCGGCGCCGAAATTTGCCTGGGGATTACGTCCCCGGCGCAGGCCCAGACATTGCCCATCCTCCTGCTTAAAAAGGGCCAGGCGGATATTGGTCGTCCCCAGATCCACCGCTACCCCTTGGGGCCCATTGATCCCCGGAATTATTCCCTGCCGGGGCCGGGTAAGCTGCCAGCGAGAGGGTGGAAAGTCTTCGCAAGAGAGCCTCTGCCACTTGGCAGGCGGGGCCGGATGGAGAACTTCAAGTTCAAGATCCCCTTCAGGCCGTAGCTGACAGGCCAGGCGCACTCCCTGGGCCAGACGCTCCGGGGTGATATGAAGACGTTCGCTGAGGTCCGGTTCAGCCGTCTCGCCGGCTATCAAACGAACCTCACAAAGACCGCAGGCGCCGTGCCCGCGGCAGGCGGTGCGCACCTGGTAGCCTGCCTCCTCCAGGATTTCCCGCAGTGAAGGCCCGGGCTCGAAAGAGAGACGGTGTTCCTCCTGGCCGATGAGAGCGGTGAGCTGCGGCACGGACTATCCCTGTTGGTGCACGGCAGCCACCATGGCGGCCACATTCTCTGGTCTGGCCTCCGGGGGGATCTCGCATCCGGACGACAGGATAAAGCCGCGGCGGGAAGCAAACCGGTCCAGCAACTCCCGCGACTGCCGTTCGATCTCTGCCGGTGAGTTGACGACGAAGGACAGGGATTTCAGGTTGCCATCCAGGCAGGTGTGGGGGAGGGCCTTCTGGGCGCTCAAGGGGTCGACTTCATAGTCAAAATTGGCAATGTCGACCCCCAACCCGGGATAAAGCGGCAGGATCGGAGCCGCCGGGCCGGCGATGTGCAGCCAGTTGCAGAGCGCTCCGGCCTGCTTCAGGGCAGAGAACAGCCGGGTGAGGCGGGGCGCCACCAACTCGCGGAAGAACTGCGGCGGCACCATGGCGGGTGAGCCGGAAGGTTCAAAGACGATAGGCAAATGCGCCCCGGCTTCCACCTGGGCGACGCCGAAGCGGCTGACCGCCTCAGTGGCGAAATCCAGAAGCTGCTCGAACCCTTCATGGTCGTCAACCGCCAGATACAGGGCTGTTTCAGCGCCCAGCAACTGAGTCGCCAAGGTCATGGGACCGAGCACGCAGCCCACCACCGCAACCTGGTTCCCCACCTCACGCCGCAATAGACCGATGGCCTGCAATAGCTCCGGCATCCGGCCCGCCCTTCTGGGGTCGGGCACCGAAAGCTTTGGCAAGTCATCCACCGTAGTCAGGGCATAAACCGCCACGTCAGGATATTGTTCATCGTAATAGTTCAAGACGGAGCCGGCGGCCTCGGTCTCCACGCCCACATCCATCAGGGCGAACACGGCGTCGTAGCCGTATCGTTCCAGCGCCGCCAGTTGGGCGGCGGCTAAATCTGCGCCGCTGGTCAGATAGCGCCGCAAAGGCATATCGACCAAGCGGGCGGCATGGCCAAAGACCTGGGCAATCACCGGCACCCGGTCCACCGGGGCCAGATTTACGGCCGCCACAATTCGCTCCAGGCTGTTCATGGCCGCCCCCCTATGGCTTGATCCAGGTAATGGGCGCCGTCAAAGGCGGTTTGGGCCACATAATCCACCTGCAATTCTGCGCGGCTGGCCTGCTTCAAAACCGCCCCGCCCGCCACCACCTTGATGTCTGTCAGCCCCTTGGCTTTGAGAAGGCTGCGCACTTGCCGGACCTGGGGAATCACCGAGGTTATCAGGCCGCTGACCAGAACGGCCTGGACTCCTTCTCGCTCGGCGGTGTGCACCAGCCTCTCCAGGGAGCAATTTTTGCCGCAGTCAATCAAGCGATAACCTTTGGCAGACAGAACACTTTTCACAATATTCTTGCCCAACTCGTGGACATCTCCCTCCAGGGTGGCGATCAAAAAGGTATGCCGGCCGGCATCGGCAGGCAAGCCCTCGGGATAGAGTTCTTTGATCACCGCCCCAACGGCGCGGCCGGCCAGCATAATTTCCAGCAGATTGAAATGCTCCACCGTGCACTTTTCATCCAACCGGGCCATGGCCTCCTCGATTCCCGCGGTAACGATCCTTTGTGGATCGATCCCGCCGGTGCACAGATTGCACACCTCGGTCACCGCCCTGGCATGATCGCCATCCAGTAAGGCGCTGATTAGAGGCCCAAAGGAAGATTCCTTCACGGTCATGGCAATTCCTTCAAGTTTTCAGCTGGTGGCCGGTCTGCGGAGCACAGGCTTTGGGAAAGGCAGGAATATTTTAAGTCAAGTAACAGTATAGTCTACTCTTTCGAGGCATGCAAGTTTGCTATCTATAGGCGGCGGCGGGCTAAAGTAAGTCCCCAATCCTGCAGCCGGGCGATGATCTTGGCCAGCAGTTCGGGCAACTTGGCTTGCAGCCGGTCGGAGAGTTCCAGGCCGGTTTCGATGGTCTGAGGTTGGATGCCGATAAGGCAGACTTCTTTGGGGGCGACCTCCAGAAGCCGGGCGGCGGCCAGGACGTCCATCAGCCCCAGGTGGTGCAGGGAATCCTTGGTGGCGAACAGGGCCGGAACTTCCTGGTTTTCCATAACCCCGATATAGCCGGGTTCCTGGCGGAAATTCACCGCATCCACGAACAGCACCCGGTCGCGGTTTTCGATGTAGGGCAAAAGATCGAGGCCTGAGGTGCCGCCATCCACGACTTCCAGGTCCGGAGGCAGTTCATAGCGCTCTTCCAGGGCCCGCACCGCCTGGATCCCCACCCCCTCGTCCCGCATCAGCAGGTTCCCCAGGCCGATTAAAGTTATCTTGGCTGTCAACAACTGCACTCCTCGGTAATGCTCAACCCCTTAGGGGCCTTCAAAACCAAGCCCCCGCCCATCCTTGGGCAGGGGCTTAGCATGTTGCCAAAGATGAAAATTTCCTTACAAAGCCTTGACTTTAACGATGGACTGACCTTTGGAGTCCGTCAGATGAATAGCGCAGGCCAGGCAAGGATCGAAGGAGTGCACGGTACGCAGCACCTCCAAGGGCCGGTTGGGGTCGGCCACCGGGTTTCCCATCAGGGATGCTTCGTACGGACCCGGAGCATCGTTTTGGTTGCGGGGCCCGGAGTTCCAGGTGGAGGGGACCACGCACTGATAATTTTTGATCTTGTTGTCATCGATAACCACCCAGTGGGACAGGGTGCCCCGGGGAGCTTCGTGGAACCCGAAGCCCCGGCTTTCGCCCGGCTTCATCGGGTATTTGTTGCAGATGGCCAGATCGCCCTTGGCGATATTATTCACCAGGGCCTGCCACTGCGTGTTCAATTCGTCATAAAGCACCGCGCAGCGGATGGCCCGGGCGGCATGGCGGCCGATGGTGGAGTGCAGCGCCTCGGGACCAACCTTGGCGCCGGCCAGTTTGCTGACGGTGTCCAGGGCCAGGGTGGCGTACTTCTTGGTGGGTTCGTGGCCTGCGACGAACATGCAGAGGACGTTAGCCAAAGGCCCCACCTGGGCTGGCTTGTCATAGAAAGATGGGGCTTTGACCCAGGAGTATTTGCCATCGTCCTTAAAGCCGGTGTAATTGGGCTCGGTGGCTTCGTCGTAAGGGTGCTTGGCCCAATCGCCCTTATACCAGGAGTGTTTGATGGACTCCTTGACGCCTTCCCGGAAGTAGTCGTCGTGGTAAGAAGTGATGGGTTTGAAGCTCTTGAGGTCGGCGTTGGCGATATAGCCGCCGGGCATGTTGAAGACCGTGCCCTTGGTATCCATGGGCATATCGGGCACCGACAGGTAATTGGTGACCCCGGCGCCAAACTTGGTCCAGTCGGCGTACATGGCGCCCACCGCGCAGACATCCGGCAGATATACGTTTTTAACGAAGCTGCCCACTTCATCGATCAGGGTCTTGATGTAGAAGAGCCGTTCCATGTTGAGAGCCGAGGGCGAATCCATATTAATGGCGCAGGAAACACCGCCAGGCACCAAACTTTGCACGTGCGGGGTTTTGCTGCCCAGGATGGAGACGATCATGTTGGCCTTGCGCTGGTAGTCCAGGGCCTGGAGGTAATGGCTCACGGCCAGCAGGTTGACTTCCGGGGGCAGCTTCATGGCGGGATGGCCCCAATAGCCGTTGGCAAAGATGCCGAGCTGGCCCGAAGCCACCACTGCCTTGAGCTTGTCCTGGACCGCCTTGAGTTCCTTATAATCGTTCCGCGGCCAGGAAGACAGGCCGTCGGCCAGTTGCGCCGCCTTCTTGGGGTCGGCCTTGATCGCCGAGGTGATGTCCACCCAGTCCAGGGCCGAAAGATGGTAAAAATGGACTATGTGGTCATGCACGCCGTGCGCCGCGATGATCAGGT
>JAMCQY010000281.1 GCA_023381945.1 Deltaproteobacteria bacterium | reverse complement strand
TGGAGCAGCCTCTTGCGCTCCCGCGGGTCCCGGATCATCACCATGGCCGCCTTGGCCATATAGCTGGGGCGGAAATAGAAGCGCCGGTAGAACTTGGGCACTGCCGCGAAGATTTCGGCCGCGGCCAATCCGGGATAATCGATCACGCATTGCTGATAACCGGTCTGGCCGTGCACCAGGGCGTCGTCCTGCATATAGCCCTGCTCCCGGCAAAAGTCGTAAAACTCAGTGCCCGGATAAGGCGTGGCCAGGGACACCTGAATGGTATCCGGATCCAACTCGCAGGCAAACCGCATGGAGGCTTCGAGGCTCTGCTGAGTTTCACCCGGCAGGCCCACCATAAAGGTGCCGTGCACCTGGATGCCCAGTTCCTTGCACCACTTGACCATACGGCGGCCCAGGTCCAGGGTGACCCCCTTACGGATATTTTTCAAGACCTGGGGGTCGCCGGTTTCGAAGCCCACCACCAGCAGCCGCAGCCCGCCTTCCTTCATGGCTTTAAGGGTTTCATACGAGGTGTTGGCCCGGGCGGTGGTGGACCAAACGAACTTTAAGCCGCGAAATTCCCGGCCCAACTGGCGGGCCCGCGCGCCGTCGGCGGTGAAGGTGTCGTCGTCGAAGAAGATTTCGGCGGCCTCAGGGAAGAGTTCCAAACTGCGGCGCACTTCCGCCACCACGTTGGCCACGCTCCGGACTCGGAAGCGCCGGCCGGTGAAGGTCTGGGGCCAGAGGCAGTACACGCAATGGCCCGGGCAACCCCGCCCGGTATAAAAGGAGACGTAGGGGTCGCGCAGATATGGGATATGGTAGTTGCCGATCTTCAGGTCCCGATGGTAGATTTCGGTGACCATGGGCAAGGCGTCCAGATCTTCGATATAGGGCCGGTCAGGGTTATGATGAATGCGGCCGCCTTCCCGGTAGCTGATCCCCAAAATCTCTTTCCAGGGGCGTCCCTGGGCGATTTCGGAGATGGCGTAATCAAATTCCCGGCGGGCCACGAAATCCACCTGGGGGCCGGCTGCCAGGGATTCCTGGGCCAGAATGGACACCTGCGGACCGACCAGGCCCACCAGCAATTGGGAATTCTTTTCTTTCAGCCGGCTGACCGTCTCCAAGTCGTGATGGAAAGAGGGACTGGTGGTAAAGAGCACGGCCAGCTCGAAATCGCTGGCCAGGTCCGCCACTTGGGCCACCGTTAAGTTCTCGGGCGGGGCGTCCACTACCCGTGACTCCGGGATGAGGCCGGCGGGGTAACAGAGCCAGGTGGGATACCAAAATGAGGTGACTTCGCGAGTAGCCTGATAGCGCGAGCCGGCGCCGCCGTCAAAATCCTGAAAGGATGGCGGGTTAAGTAATAAAGTACGTTTCATGGTTGCCTCTTAAGTGAGTCCAAGACTCTATCTAGACACCCTGGCGCGGGCCATGGGAAGGTCAGCCTGTGGGGCAGTCTGTTAGCCGGATTTTATCTGAGAAGCGCCCCCTTGTCCAGGAAATAGGGGGCGGCAGTGCAGGATAGGGTTTAGTCGAAGAACGGCACTCAAATCAGGGCAGCGCAACTAGGCTCCCGGACGCCGCGGCGGGGTAATTAATACTTTAGGGGCACCACCATAGTCAACATAGACGCTTGATCCGGCGCCACCTCCACATCCAGGCGTCCTCCCAAATATTTTAAGCGCTCCCGGATACTGAAGAGCCCGAGTCCGTCAGGAGATGGCGAAAACGATTCGGCGGCCAGGTTCAATTCAACGCCGTCATTTTCGATCTTGACCCACATATTATTGCCGTCGCGGTTAATGAGGACCGCAACATTGTTGGGCTTATTGCGTTTTACCACATTCACTAATAATTCCCGCACCAATTGAAAGAGGAGGACCCGAATTTCATCGTCCAGGGGTTTGGGGGTTCGATCTGCCGCCACCTTGAGGCGAATGCCGTATTGTTCCTGGACCAGTTCCCCCAGCCATTCCACCGCGGCTTCGAACCCCAGATCGTACAGGATGGGCGGACTAAGTTCAAAGGTCATGGACCGGGTGTAATGGATGGCCTGGTCAATGAGCCGAAGGACTTCATCAACGGGGTTGGCCAAGCGGGCGGAGGCAGATTCCCGCATAGCCCCCAACTTGATTTGGGCGAGGGCCAGAAACTGACCCACCTGGTCGTGGAAATCGGTGGCCAGGCGCCGCCGCTCCCGCTCTTCGGTGAGTGAGAGTTCCAGGGCCACAGCACGCAGCTTTTCCTGATAGTCGCGGATCCTGGTTTCCGTCTGTTTCCGGTCGCTGATATCCGTAAGCCAACCCACGGCAAACTGGCCCTCGTTGCCAATGTCCCGGAATAGTGAAACTGTCAAGCAGCCCCAGAATGAACGCCCATCCTTGCGCTTATAATGCTTTTCGAGGTGGAAAGACTTGGTGTTCCCCTCCAGCAACCGCTGAAACAATTCTTTGTACCTGGCCGCCTCGTCCGGCGGACAAAAGCGGCTAAACTCCTGGTCAGTCAATTCCTCCTGGCTATAACCAAGTAATTCTTGTAGAGCGGAGTTACATTCTATTATCCGGCATTCACGATCCAATAGGGCAATACCTACAGTGCTGACTTCAAAAAGCGTCCGGAAGCGGCCTTCGCTATTCCGCAAAATTTCGAGGTAATCCTGCGTGATTAAGTTGGAAAGACCTTGGCTGATATAAGTTTTATGATCCTGGACCGCCCGGATGGCCGCGGCCAGCTCCCCAAGGGCATAATCTTTGAGGACGTAGGCGTAGGCTCCGGCCATGAGGACCTCCACCACGAATTTGCGATCGCCGTACATGGAGAGACCGATCACCTTGGCCGAGGGGGCGGCGGCCACTACCTGATGCACCAAATGAAATCCTTTCAAGCCGGCCAGGCTCAGATCCAGGATAACCACATCCGGCTTGGCTTCCCTGGCCAGCCGCACCACCTCTTCGCCGCTGTCAGCTTCGGCCAATACCTGGAAGTCCGTTTCCTTATCCAGCAGGGAGTGAAGCTCTTGACGAACTACCTGGTGTTCATCGGCAAGCAGAATTCTGGTCGGCATGCGACTTCCTGATAAGAAAGGCCCCTAAAATTCAGGGCCCCTGAAGATGTTGAATTTACTCGATCTGATTACCCGGTGGGATGGCCGAAACGGGGCTGGCCTCGAACCGCGGCTAAGACCCAGCCTTAGTGGCCTCCGGCCACCGCGAAAAAAGAACTGCGCAGCAAATTAATAGCAGCCGGTCCTAAGACCACGATGAAGATCGCCGGAAAAATAAAAGCCATCATGGGGAACATGATTTTCACGGGCAATTTGGCGGCTATCGCCTCAGCCTTCTGGGCTCGTTGCACCCGGAGAAAGTTGGAATGAATGCGTAATGCCTGGGACATGCTGGTGCCCATCTTTTCCGATTGGATCATCATGCCGACCAGGGATTTGACGCTTTGCACCCCGGTACGCTCCCCCATATTCTTTAGGGCGGTTTCCCGGGTAATCCCGGTGCGCAGTTCAGCGTTGGTGAGATGCAATTCATGGTAGAGTTCCATGGAAATGGGGCGCACCTCGTCTGACACCCGGTTGAGCGTCGATTGCAAGGAAAGCCCGGCTTCCAGCAAGACGATGAGCAGGTCCAAGACGTCGGGCAGAGCCTTATCGATCCGGTCCTGGCGCCGGGAAGTCATGAACTTCAGAATGTATTGGGGCAGATAAAATCCTCCCCCCGCCAGCAGGAAGGTAATCGCCAGGCTGCCGGCGGCCATCGTGCCATTCATGAGGTTGAGCAGCAAATACGGCAAGGGCAGAAAAAAGCCCGTCAGGGCCTGAAGGCCATAAAAGATGGCAGTGCTTTGGGGATGCCGAAAACCGGCTTGCAGCAAGGCAAACCTGAGCTTCGTGGCCCCTTCTTTATCCTTCATGCCAAATTTGCCGAAAGATGAGACCCATTCGAGGAAACGTTTCATCGGGGTGTCGTTGCCGCCGCCCTGATAAAGGGGCATCGCCTTTTCCGTTGCTCTTCTGAACCGGTTTTTAAGCAGCCGCCGGCTGCCGACATAGTGCATGACGCCATAAACCAGACAGGTCCCGGCTAGAAATGTGCCTATCCAGATGAGCAAGTCTAGGCCTACCATTGACTTCTCCTCAAACCTTGATAGCGATCATTTTTTTCATTATCAAGGCTCCTAAGATGACCAGGCAGATGCCGGCGGTCAAAATCTTGGTGCCTATGGGGTCCGTCAGAAGCACCATGATATATTCCCGGTTGATCAAATAAAGGACCAGGAAGGTAAGGATAGGCAGGCCGATCAAGACCAAGGCTGAAAAACGGCCTTCTGCCGTCAGGGCCACAATCTTGCCTTTCAGTTTCAGCCGATCCCGGATAAGGGTGCCGATATTTTCCAAAATTTCCGCGAGATTGCCGCCAGTCTCAGCCTGGATCAAGACCGCGGTCACGAAGTAGCGCAGATCCTGGCTGGCCACCCGGTCCGACATGCGCCGCAGGGCCTGGGAAACACTCAGCCCCAGGCGCTGCTCCTCATAAGTGACGCGCATCTCCTTACCAAGAGGCGCGGGAATTTCATTGGACACCAACTCGAGAGTCGACTGCAATGTATGCCCGGCCCGCAACGACCGGGCCAGGAGTTCCATGGCTTCCGGCATCTGTTTCTCAAACTTCGCCGTCTTGCGCTTCTTTTTCCAGCGTAAGATGAAGATGGGCAGGAACCCCATGAAGGCCCCCGAACCCCAGGACCATAATCCGCCTATCTGCAATCCGATAATAAAACCCAGACAACCCAGGATGCCGATGGCGCAAACAAAGACGCCCGGAGACAGATAGATATCGGCCTGGAGGAGCAGGCGCTGCAGGTTTTCAACCTTGCCCCAGCCGGTCAATTTATTCAAAATGGTTAAAACCGGGCTATGGCGCGTGTCCTGATACGCTTTGAAAATTTGGGCTCGGAACTCCTGTTCCCTCTTATTGCTCCTGAGCCGCTTTTGGATCAGCCGCCTCTGGCGGTAGGGTTCGACTACTGATAAATTGATGTAAGTGACCAGAAAGCAAACCCCCACAAAAGCTCCGACAAGTCCTATGACCAACATAAAATCCAGACCGCCCATACTAAACAGGCTTTTTTGCGCCATTTTGCTTCTCCTTAGGCAGGTCGTTGGCCCTTAGCCGCCGATGGGGCGGGGTGGGGGGTTGAAGATCCCATCTAAGAGTGGCGCCCCGAATAGGCGGCAGCGCTCTGCGAACCTGGGACGAACCCCGGTAGCCACAAAGCGTCCCATAATCATGCCCTGTTCATTCATGCCGTGACGCTCGAAGACGAAAATATCCTGCATGCTGATGACGCCGCTTTCCATGCCGGTTATCTCGGAGAGGGAGATCATGCGGCGGCCGCCGTCGCTGTGGCGGACCAATTGAATGACCACATTAACTGAGGAGGAGATCATCTGGCGCATGGCCTTCTCCTGGATGGTGATGCCCGAAAGAGAAATCATGGTTTCCAGCCGCAGCATTGCGTCCCGGGCGGTGTTGGCGTGGATGGTGGTCATGGAGCCCTCATGGCCGGTATTCATGGCTTGGAGCATGTCAATAACCTCGGCGCCGCGCACCTCGCCGACGACCACCCGGTCCGGCCGCATCCGCAGGCAGTTCTTCACCAGGTCCCGGGCGGTAATTTCTCCTCTCCCCTCGACGTTGGCCGGCCGGGTTTCCAGGCGGCAGACGTGCTCTTGTTGCAGTTGGAGTTCGGCGGAGTCCTCAATGGTGATAATGCGTTCCCGGGAGGGAATAAACCCGGAGAGGATGTTGAGCATGGTGGTCTTGCCGGAACCGGTGCCGCCGGAGATGATGACATTCAACTTTGCCACCGCGATGGCCTTCAGAACCTCGCCGATCTGGGCGGTGAGGCTGCCTTTCTCGATCAAATCCTCCAGCGAGGGCCGGGAGACGGAGAACCGCCGAATACAGAGCATGGGCCCGTCCAGAGCCAGGGGAGGAATAATGGCGTTGACCCGGGAGCCGTCAGGGAGACGGGCGTCCACCATGGGCACAGATTCGTCGACGCGGCGCCCGACATTGCTGACGATCTTATTAATAATTTTGAGCAGATGGTCATTGTCCTGAAACCTAATATCCGCTTGTTCCAGGACGCCCCGCCGTTCAACGTAAACCTGATCATGGCGGTTGACCAAAATATCTGAGATGGTGGGATCCTCCAAGAGGGGCTCCAGGGGACCCAGACCCAGGATTTCAAATTCCAGTTCCCGGGCCAGGCGGTTCTTCTCCCCCATGTTAAGGGGCTCTTCTTCTTCCGAGAGGAGCATCCCCAGGGCTTGCCGGATCTCCCGGGCGCGCACCTGCTCGTCCAATTCCTCCAGGGCGCTCAGGTCCAACCGTTCCAGCAGCACATGGTGGATCTTTTGCTTGACTTCGTAAAGTTTGGCTTCCCGAGCTGCGTCCTTCCTGGGAACTTGCACCACCTTCGGTTCAGCGGGTTCTTGAACCGACGGCGGCTTGACCGCAGGCCTTCCTGGGCCCGGCGGTTTAACCAGACTTATCCCTTTCTTATCTTTCTTATAACCCATCCAACTCACAGAAGTTCACTCCCTTAAAAAAACCAAAACCTGCGCTTGGCTGAAACATCCAGGGCCAGTTCTTCGGCATCGCCCGGCAGTTCCCGTTTTACTTGTTCAGCCAGGGATTTCAGGCCCTTCCAGAGCTTGCCGCGCGGCGCCGTGAGGCCCAGAGGCGTACCCCGGTTCAGTGTTTCCATCATGGTGAAATAATCACTAGACAGGGTAGCAAAGACATTCTGTTGGAGCAGCTGTTCCAAATCCTTCAACTGCAAGCCGTTGGCGCGGTCAAACCGGTTGACCACCAGTTTGATTTTTCGCCTCTCGGGGTACCATTCCAACAACGATGGCCACATCCTCTTCAGATTGCGCAGATCCGGGACAGTGAGTCCGGTGAGCATCAGCACTAAGTCTGCTTCCATGACCACTTGCAGGAAGAACTCGTCCAGCCAGTGGCTCAGATCAACGATGATATATCGGTAAAGGCTGCGCAGTAGCTTGAAGATCTTGTTTACGGCCTCCAGTTCGATACTCTCTTGTTCGCGGAAATCCTGAATGCCATGCAAAATGAAGAGGTTATTTCCATAAGGTTGCATGATCCGCTGCAAGAAAGAATGATCCAGGTCGGCCAAGTTCTGGGCTAAATCGAGGACGGTATAATTTGGGTCCACATCCAGAAAATTTCCCACGTCTGGAAAGGGCCTGCCCAAATCCACCAGAGCCAGGTTGCTCGTAGTCACTTCCGACAGGGCCACGGCCAGATTAACCGCCACCGTGGTGCTTCCCGAACCGCCTTTGTGTCCGGTGACCACGACCACCTGCCCTTCGGCTTTTTCCTCGGAATGGAAGCGCCTTCGGGACAACCAGACCCGGCGTACCGCGGCTTCCAAATCGACGAGGTTCATCGGAAGCGGCAGGAATTCTCTGATCCCCACCTGCATGGCTCTGATCAGAAACTCCGGTTCACGGTTATGAGAACAGAGCAACACCGGGGTCTTCGGCAGGTCTTGAGGGAGTTTTTCTAACCAGGCTGGAATGGTATTTTCCCCATCCATCTCCACCAGGACCAAATCCGGCCAACTTCCCTGGTGCCGGCTGCAGTAATTCTTGGGATCGCATGTCTGTTCCACCAATTTCAGTTGGGGGAGGCTTTCCAAAACCTTTTGGATCTCTGGCCGTTGGACGCCAGTCCCGAACAGTACTGAAATGGTCAAGTTTTCAGACTGCACCTTTCACTCCCTTGGCGGACTCTACCAGGTTAATCAAATAACGCAGATCGGTCGGAATTTTTTTTGGGGCCCTTAGACCCAATGCTCCAAGCTATCGGCAGGGACAGGGCCGTAATTGCAAAATACCAGAAGTGTTCTGCCGTTTTCAAGCCTATAGTCCGCTCAAACCTCTGAGTTAATTGAATCGCACCGAGAACGCCATCTCCGATTACGCCGTTCCGTGATCCTGATTTAACTGAGTGCGGCCGGCGGTTCTTTGTGAGGCGTTGCTTCTAGAGATTGTTTTTGGAACGCTCCATGCCTTTGATCACCTCCACAGTGCGCTCCTCTTTTTTCACCTCTTTCTCAGCCGCAACAGGCGTGGGGTCTTCTTTTTTGGCAACGCCAAAAAGGGTCGACATGGCCACCCCTTCGGTCTCCACAATGGTGTCATTGCGGCGGCCTCGGAGGACCAGGCGAATCTTCCCTTCATTGCTGGCGAGATTCATGACCTCGGATTGATGAGGGTTCAATTCCAAGGTGACGGTATTCACCACCGTCGGTTTGGCGTCGGCTCCCTTTTGTTCCCAGATCTGACCGGTGCTCAAGACTTTGATGTTTTGCAAGATGGTTTTAGAGAAGTTCTCATCAAGGCCTTTTACCTTCACATCCGCCAGGACGTCCACTTTGTCCCCGGGATGAAGAAAGCCGGCCACTCCCGAAACATCATCGACCCGGATCGTAAAAGCCCGCTTGTTCTCTTCCATCAAACTGCTCAAGCCGGCGGCGGTGCCCACCGGGGCCAGCTTGCTTAACAAGATAGGCTCCCCGCTGGAGATGGGGCTTATGACCACCCGGCCATCCACCTGATTCAAAGCGGAAGCAGCCTGTGGCGGGATCAGCTCTTTGGGCCAGGTCGCCACCTTAAGAGCGGCGCCGTTCAGGGCATTGCCCGGAGAAACTTCGGCAGTGGCCACAACCACTTGGCCGGTGGCTATGGGAGCAACATAAGTCTTACGGGCGACGTAGCTGCGGATACCAATGGTTGCCAGAAGACCTGCCACCACCGCAATAAAGATATAAGAAACTCCTTTGGGTAGGTTCAGCATAACTCTCACTCTAAAATCCATGGTGGTTTAGACCGTAACGGTCAGGTTATTCAAACCGGGTAGTAAAGTTGGACCAGTTAATCCTTCCCAGACACATCCTTCAGATACCCCCGATCATTAATAAGGCAAACATGCCAAGGGCCATAGCCACCCCATAAGGAATACCCGGGGTTTTCTGAGCTGGCAATAAAGCCGATAATTTATCCCGGCAGAGGATCACATTAAGGAAGTTTTGCCAAAGAAGCCCTTTCCAGAGCAGGACTCCCAGGGCCATGAGCCCTCCGGCGACGGCCATATAGATAAAGAGGCACAGGGTGCCGAACGGCCCCAGCCAGGCTCCCAGGGCTGCCAGGGCCTTGACGTCGCCAGCCCCCATCCCCCCCAAGATATATGGCAGAATCAAAAACCCGAAACCCAGAAACAAACCCAGGAGACCGGAGGTTACACCACTCAGCCCGGAGACGGCCAGATTGTAAAGCAGACCAGCCAGGGCAGCGCCCAGGGTGAGGTAATTGGGAATTTTCCTGGTCCTCAAATCGCTCCATGAGATCCAGACCGCTATCAGTAGAGGGAAGATCAGGTTCTCATGAGAGGCGACCCAAGTCTGGGCCGCGGGCCAATAAGCTTGCAACTATGATCTCCTTATAATTGCAACAATTGCAGGGTGGGAGCGATGATTTTCCAAATATCTTCGCTCCCATCCCCGGTAATTCTTTCCCATCCAGGGATTTCTCCCTGAATTCATACGAGTCTTTTAATGTAGTGGGAGGCCATGCCGATTAAGACCGTAACCGCCAGCAACTGCAACAGTAGCGAGGTTTCCATGGCGTTCGCCCCCCTCTTGTAACTGCCAGTACCAGGGTCAGGAACCCGTGGTGGATGTTATCGTATTGGCAATGTTGTTATACATGGTTGACACAGTGATACTCAAACCCGAGATTGCCCACATGACGACCACGGCAATCAGGGATATCAGAAAGGCATACTCCAAAACGCCGGCGCCGGTTTCATCCTTGAAAAAACCTACCAGCATATTCAAGGGTTTTCCCTAATTTCTTGGAGGCGGTCAGCCTCAAAGGGCCCGGCTGGATTAACTGCCAGTGGCACTATTGATCTGGTTGGTCACATTGGTAAACATGCCTTTGATAGTCGTACCCAATGTGGTAACGGCACCCATAATGACCACGGCAATCAGAGCAACCAACAGACCATATTCCACCGCGCTGGCACCGGATTCGTCTTTTACGAAATTTCTCAGAGCGTTCATCATTTCCTCCTACGTATTTTTAAGGCGAGTTCTGATTGATTTTTCAACCGGCTTCATCCTTAAAAGAACCTAACAGCATATTCAAGACTATGTTCCCTTTAATTTCAGGGAGGCGGTTAGCCTCAAAGGGCCAGGCCGGCTTAGCTAGCAGTGGCGCTATTGATCTGGGTGGTCACATTTTCAAACATGCCTTTGATAGTCGTACCGAGTGTGGTAACGGCACCCATAATGACCACGGCGATCAGAGCAACCAACAGACCATATTCCACCGCGCTGGCGCCGGATTCGTCTTTTACGAAATTTCTCAGAGCGTTCATTATATCCCCTTGCAAGTATTTTTAAGTGGGCTCCGATTGTTTAAATCTTCTTTTTCTTTTAAGGGTGATCAGCCTAACTTCTGTCCTTGCCGTGGCTTTTCTTTTGTTTAATATTTGACCCTATCCTCCCTTCTCGAATTTTTGGTTCCATGGGGCTATCTTATGCTTGTGAGGCTAATATGGGTTATCTGGATGGGAAGGTAAATCAGGGTTGTCCTGATTTTCACCTTCGAGAACCCTGAATTTATTAATAGGTAAAGGTCCCAAGAGAAAAAATTCCAATCCAAGAAACGCCCCTGACCGGGCCAAGTTCAGACCGACCGTTGTTGTTTAGGCCGGAAATATCATCCAGTTACGTTCCAAAGGTGAATGGCTTCGATTATCTCGTTTTTTTTAGGCTTTGAATATGTCCACTAAATTGAGCTTGATTGTTTAGTAAACTTTTATCTTTGATTCTTACCGGCAATTAATCCGTCCCGATATTATCAGGGACCTTCACCGGCCGCCTTTCCTGAAAAAATCCCGCTGCGGTTAAATTAAGGATTGGAATATTTTGTGATAACATTGTAAAAAAGTAATCGACTTGGATAGTGGCGCAGAAGATGAATATTGAGCAAATCTCCAGATAGAATTTTGAAATCTAGCCGCTAGTGGGAATCAGTTAGTCCGGTGACTATGGAGAAGTGTGCATGTCCGATCTGAGACCCGTGATCATCGGCGGCGGACCGGCGGGTATCTCCGCGGCTCACGCTTTGGCGGAACGCCGGCTTCCCTGCCTGCTGTTAGAAAAAGACCAGCAGATGGGCGGGCTTTGCAAGACGGTGAAATACAAGGGGTTCCGCTGTGATATCGGCGGACACCGGTTCTTTACGAAGAATAAGGAAATCCAGGCCCTGTGGGAACAGACTCTGCCCGCCGATTTTTTGGTACGCCAACGGTTGTCTCGCATCTATTACCGGGGCAAATTTTTCTACTACCCGCTGCGGGTCGGCAACGCTTTAAGCGGGCTGGGACCTTTGGTATCCAGCAAAATCGTATTGAGTTATCTGAAAGCCCGGGCTTTTCCGGTCAAACCCGAAGTGAGTTTTGCTGACTGGGTCTCCAACCGATTTGGCAAAATCCTGTTCAACATTTTCTTTAAAACTTACACGGAGAAGGTCTGGGGTATTTCCTGCACCACGCTCAGTGCTGATTGGGCGGCCCAGCGGATCCGCAATCTCTCCCTGGGCCGGGCCTTGATAAACGCCATGGGGTTACAAAACCGCGGCAAGGTTGCCAGCCTCATCGACAGCTTTCATTATCCCCGCCTGGGGCCCGGCCAGATGTACGAAGACATGTGCCGGCGCCTAAGCAGCAACGGGGGAGAAATCCGCCGGGATCAGGAGGTGGTCGAGGTCCGGCATACTCAGGGTAAGGTAACGGAAGTGCTCACCCGCGGTAGGGGCCATGATCAACTGACATCGTGCTCGCACTGTTTTTCCAGTATGCCCATCAGCGAATTGGTCCTCAGGATGTCTCCCCGGCCGCCGGAAGCGGTGCTTACGGCGGCCCGGAACTTGAGATACCGCTCCATCATCACGGTTAATCTGCTGTTTAAGACGAAAACCACCCTGCCGGATAACTGGATCTATCTTCATAGTCCGGAAGTCACGGCCGGCCGTTTACAGCTTTACGAGAATTGGAGTCCGGCCATGGTGCCTCGCGCCGGGACCAGTTCCGCCGGCTTCGAATACTTCTGTTTCGAAGGGGATGCCCTTTGGAACTCAGCAGATTCGGAACTCATTAACATCGCCCGGCAAGACCAGTCCCACTTGAAGTTCTATAATCAGGAAGACTTTCTCGATGGTTTCGTGGTCCGTTATGCCAAGGCTTACCCCATGTATGAAGACGGCTACGAAAAACACCTGGGCCTGATCAAAGACTGGCTGGCCCAATTCTCCAATCTTTACTGCATCGGCAGGTATGGGCAGTTTCGCTACAATAATATGGATCACTCCATGCTAACCGGCATACTGGCGGCGCGAGCCATGCTGGGGGAGAATGTCGACCCCTGGTCGGTAAATGCCGAAGGTGAGTATATTGAAGAAAAACGCGCCGGGGATTGACTGTCAGCCGGTTTGATTAACTTAATGAAGGTATAATTTCAACCAAGGGGCGGCTCGGATGATCCTGGCCGCCTTCTTTTTATTGCGATTGCAAAAAATTTCCAAGACTTTTGTAGGGGCATAGATTGCTATGCCCTATACCATTGAGCGCAGGCTAAGCCTGCGGCTACATGTTTAACTGCCTTTGGTTAATAATCGCGGCGAGCCGGGAGGCCAGACCCCGCCGTGGTTGGTCCAGGGCCGCCGCCAGATCATTGATCCGGGTGCGGCTCCGGATGAGGCCGGCATAGACCCCGGCGCCGTCAAGGGCGCCCAACAGGAGGGCGCCCACCAGGATTCCATCCTTACAGACCAGCTTGCGGTAGTTATTCCCCCGGCGGCGGCGCAGGACCTGGTAGCCGGCGTCCAGCGGCGGGGTGGTGAGGCCCACGGCCACGGTGGGGATGCCGGCCACCTCCAGGGCGTTCAGTACCCCCCAGGCCCCTTGGTATTCCTGATGGCCCCCGGCCATATTACGGCCGGCGATGCGGCCCATCTCCACCGCATTGGTCCAGAGGCCGCTCACCAGGGAGTGTCCGGTAACCAGGTCGGTGGTCTCGGCCACGTCGCCGGCGGCGTAGATTTCCGGGGCACTGGTGCGCAGGTGCCGGTCCACCACAATTCCCTGCTTAACCGTTAGGCCGGCCGCTTGGGCCAACTCCACCTTGGGACGCACCCCCACCGCGGCCACGATCACTTGCGCTGGAAGTTTCCGGCCATCCGCCAGGATTGCACCGATGAGCCGGTCACCGGCCCGCTGCACTTCGGCCACCGTTTGGCCGAAGAGCAGATTAAAACCTTGGGCGGCCAGGGCCTCAGACAATATGCCGCCGGCCTCCTGGTCGAACTGCATGGGGGCCGGGCCCGGCCCCTGCTCCACGATGGTCACGGAAAGATTGCGCTGACGCAGGGCCATCGCCGCCTTCAACCCGACGCGGCCGGCGCCGATGACCAGGGCCTCCTTGGCCTCTCCCGCGGCTTGGGCCAGGGTCTCAGCGTCAGCCAAGGTGCGCAAGACAAAGGTCCCATGGCCTTGCAAACCGGGGAGGTCGGGGATAATGGCCGAGGCGCCGGTGGCCAGCAGCAGCCGGTCATAAGTGCAGGTTGCCCCATCCAGGAAGGTGAGCCGTTTAGCGCCGGCATCAAGGGCCATCACCGTTTGCCCGGTGGCGGCTTTCATGTTCAGTTCTTGCGGGACAAAGATATCCTTATGGATATCCTCAATAAGATTGACAATCAGAGGCCGGTAATAGGCCGGCGCCGGCTCATCGCTGAAGATCAGCACCTCGCCGCCTGGGTCTTGCTTCCGGATAGCCGCCGCGGCAGCATTGCCCGCGGCGCCGTTACCGATGATAACGTAACGCATAGACTTTCCTTTTAGAGAGGAAAAGATATTTCACGCAAAGACGCAAAGGCGTAAAGACAAGCCGCAAACTATTCCTATTCCCTTTCCCGTTCGCCCATTTTCCTTTTGCTTTACCCTTTTATCCCTTTCCACCAGTGATTATCCCGGCCACATTTTTCCGGATTTCCGCCCCAAAACTCCCGGCCTCGGCGAACACCAAGGCCTTGGTGGGGCAGGCCTGGACGCAGGCGGGTATGTCCAGTTTATGGCAGCGGTCGCATTTCACCGCGATCTTGCGGTCTTTGGCCCGGCTCACCACGCCATAAGGGCAGACCATCATGCAGGTCCAGCAGCCTACGCAATTGTCTTTGCGGCGGCGCACCAGGCCGTGCTCATCGCGATAGAGAGCGCCGGCGATGCAGGCCTCCAGGCAGGGGGCCGGGTCGCAGTGGCGGCAGGTGAGGGGCACGTTGACGCCATCACCCCGCTCGATATAGATGCGGTAGCCCGGGGGTGGGCTCTCAGCAACCGCCCCGAACAGGTTCTTGGATTGGGAATGGGCTACGGCGCAAGCCAATTGGCAACTGCGGCAGCCCTGGCAGCGGTCCAGGCGGACGAAGATCTCTTTCATAGCCCCAGCCCTGCCCTTCTCTCCCGGATGGCCTCAATGAGCTTCTGGGCCGAGGTTTCCGGGTTGGTATCGACGATAAAATAGCCGCCGAACAGGCCCTTGACGTCCTGGGTCAACACTTGCGCCACCAGGGGGCTGCCCAGCACCGGCGGGACGACCCCCACGTGAGTGGGGAGACCCGCAGCCACCGCCCAGGTGCCGATGGCGATAGCCTTTTCAGTGGTGGCCTCCGGGGCGCTGGCCACCACCGGGAGCTTGTCCAGATCCACGCCCAGCTTGTTGGCCACGGCCACCGCCACCTGGGCCGCCCGGGTATTGTCCACGCACGAACCCATATGCAGCACCAGCGGCAGGGGTCCGGCCAGGCCCACGGCCTGGCCGATGGCGGTGAGCACCGCCTTCAGGCCGTCGCCGGCGTATTCATTAGTAGCCGCGGAGGTCAGCAGTCCGTGGCGGGCAAAGGCCCCGGCCCCGCAGCCGGTGGCCAGAATCAGCACGTTCTCACGGGCCAGGGCCTTGGCCATGGTCAGGAAATTCTCATCCTGGGGCACCCGGACATTATTGCACCCGGCGAACAGGCACACCCCCAAGATGTTGCCGGCGACGATATTGTCGATCAGCGGTTTGAGAGGGTCCTCCTTATTTAAGAGGGCGAGCGCCCCGACAATGGCCTCGGTGGAGAACCCGGCCATGGCTTCCGTCTGCTGGTCGGGGATATTGACCTTTTTGGGGTCCCGTTTCTTGTAGGCTTCGATGCCCAGCCGGATAATCTCCCGGGCCGCCTGGCCGGCTCGTTCTTCGCTGAATTCGATGTGGGCGGCGCCGGGGATCTTGGCGATGGGCATGGTGGTGATCAGCTTCGTATGGAAGCATTCCGCCAGTCGGGCCAGGGAAGGCATGATGCACTGGTAATCCACCACCATGGCGTCCAGGGCGCCGGTGACGATGGCCAGTTCCTGGGAGACCGAATGGGTGGCCGACGGGATGCCGTGGCGCATAAGCACCTCGTTGCCGGTGCAGCAGATGCCCACCAGGTTGATGCCTCCTGCTGCGCCCGCGGCCCTGGCTTCGGCGTCCAGATCGTGGGCCACCTGGGCGATCAGGTCAGAGAGGATGGGGCTGTGGCCGTGCAGGCCGATATTGACGGCATCAGCCTTCAGCACCCCTAAATTGGCCTGGCTGACC
Organism: Deltaproteobacteria bacterium; assembly: GCA_023381945.1. Next base: position 2,726 of record JAMCQY010000281.1, on the reverse strand, counting down.
ACCGGCTGGGGCGTTCCGAAGAGGACGTCGGCCAAATCGGTGCCCATGGCGCAGCCGGCGAAATCCGCCAGGGCGCACTTGACTCCGCCCAGCAGGAGGTTGACCGGGTCGGCGTCCACCCCGTAATGGGTGCGGTGCATGACTTCCGAAACCGCGGCGTCGATGCCGGTGGGCACCACGCCAAATTTGAGGAAGGTCTCGACCCGCCCTTGGGTGACGTTGGTGGCGGCCCAAGCCACCGGGGACTCCTTCTCGGAAAAGTCGGCCAACGCGGCTTCGGCCACCAGCTTGGCAATTTCCGTGGTGGTTTTGCCTTCGGTAACCAAGCCCAGACGCCCGGCCACCGCCTTGAGCTTGGCGTCGTCTTTGATGGGATAATCCGGAGCCCGGCCGGTGGCGGATTTGAGCAAAGTATGGGCCAGGTGTTTGGCATGGCCGGAATGGGAGGCGGTGCCGGCGGCAATAGCCCGCGCCAGGTTGCGGGCGACGATGGTGTCGGCCGAGGCGCCGCAGGCTCCCGTTGTAGCCCCCTCCCCGAAGGGGTCAATACGGCAGGGTCCCTGAAGACAGTTGCGGCAACAGGTACCTAACTCGCCGAAGCCGCATTGCGGGGTCTGGGCCGCAAAGCGGTCCCAAATGGTGCTTAAATCCCCGCGCTCCGCCGCTTTTAACATGGCTCTGGAAGCCGCGTCCTTACTCTTTTCCATGTGCCTGATCCTCTAAGAAATCGTGATTCTGCAAGTCTGAATAACTTTACCTTACCGCGTTTGGCGGAGAGCTGTCAAGAAGCTGAAGAACTGGACGGAGAAGGAAAATAGAAGATCGAGACGGAGACAAAAACTTTGAGATGAATTTTTCATTCGATGGTTCAAACTGGTTTTGGATTAACGACGTTATAGAGACAAATAAGAAATCTTTGCTTGGCCTGCCCAGTCCCCCCTGGCTCTTGACAACAGCCTAAGAGCCCTAATTTTATTAAACAGATGGTCCGCTAACGCCCATAGCTTTCCCGCCAATTATTCCCTTCCCTGTTACTGCTGCGAGTACGCCATCAATTCTTCTTGGAAGGAGGAAAAATGGAGCGTCGGGAGTTTATCAAGCGGTTTACAGGGCTGGGGCTGGCAGTTGCAGTAAGCCGCGTCCCCGGCCTACCGCCCTATGCCTGGGCGGCGGCGCCGAAAGGTCAGATGCCTTACCGCCAGTTGGGAAAAACGGGGGAAAAAGTCTCCCTTGTTGGATTGGGCGGTTGGCACATGGGCATGCAGTCAGATGAGCAGGAGAGCATCCGCATTACCCGCACCGCCATCGATAACGGCATAAATTTCATGGATAACTGTTGGGATTATAACGGCGGCCAAAGCGAGATCAGGATGGGTAAGGCCTTAAGGGACGGCTACCGCCAGAAGGTTTTCCTGATGACCAAGATCGACGGCCGTACCAAAGAGGCGGCGGCCCGGCAGATTGATGAGTGCCTGAAGCGCCTGCAGACGGACACCATCGATTTGATGCAATTCCATGAAATAATCCGCATGTCGGATCCGGCCCGGATCTTCGGCCCCAATGGCGCCATGGAGGCCGCGGAAGCCGCACAAAAAGCCGGCAAAATCCGCTACCTCGGGTTCACCGGGCACAAGAGCCCGGAAATCCACCTGAAGATGCTGGAAACCTGCCTGGCCCACAACTTCACCCCGGTCGCCGTGCAGCTGCCGTTGAATGTCATGGACGCCCACTATCACAGCTTTCAAAAGAAGGTTTTGCCCGAGTTGGTGAAACACGGAATCGCGCCGCTGGCGATGAAATCCATGGGCTCCCCGTACATCCTGCGGAGCAAGACGGTCACGCCCATGGAATGTCTCCACTACGCCATGAACCTGCCGGTGGCGGTGGTGATCACCGGCTGCGATTCCATCCCGATCTTGGAGCAGGCGCTAAACGCGGCCCGTACATTTCGGCCGTTAAGCGAGCAGGAAGTGGCGGCAATCCTGGCCAAAACCGCCGCGGCAGCCAAGGCCGGACGGTATGAACTCTACAAAACCTCGGAGCATTTTGACGGCACCGCCAGAAATCCCCAGTGGTTGGGATAAGCGGATGCCGAAAGATTAGCCGGTCTCGGGGCGGGGGGCTCAATCTCGGCCCCCTCCCCTGCCGACTTTTTTAGGAAATGACTTCAGGAAAATACTCCCGCCCCATTTTTCTACCGGCTGCGACCACTGCGGCGTATATGTTTTGCGTAGTCACCAGGACGGATTCATAGCGTAGCGTGAAAAAGTCCCGGTCGGGGTGATACTTCACCTCCAGCATGCCGGCCAGATGGAGCAGTTCGGCGCGCACGGCGTCAGGGCAACCGGCTCAGGTGAAGCCCCCTTGTTGCTTCATGCCCTTCACCTGTAGCCGAATTTCAGTGATCATCTAAGAAATAACCAGTCCCTCTCACAATTCTTTTATTTATTTCTGGGAAACTTTGCCTGACTGACGAAAATCGGTAATATCCCGGAGGGTCCCGAACATGCTAACCGGTCTGCCATGCCGATCAAACTTAACCTCGGCTTCTCCTTGCACGAGGCGGACTGAACCGTCGGGCCGGAGAATGCGATGTTCAATCCGGTAAGGCTGCTCGCCGACCAGGGCCTGGCCAAAGGCCCGCGCCACTTTTTCCCTATCTTCAGGGTGGACGCCGTTGAAAAAAGTGCCGGTCCGAAGGGGCGCATGCTGAGGAGAAAGATTGA
>JAMCQY010000123.1 GCA_023381945.1 Deltaproteobacteria bacterium | reverse complement strand
GGCTGGTCTATTTTCTGGGTTTGGTGGAACCGTTCAGTTCCAGGGAACTGACCGATATGCTGAAGGGTTTCAACGTTTCCCCGAAGCTAGCCGAAAGCATAGTCCAGGGCAAAGAGGCCGCGGATCGAGCCCTTGTCAGTCTATTCCGTCTGGGGGAGCCCAGCCGCAGCCAGATCTATCATCTGCTGTCGCCGCTGGAGACGGAATACCTGCTTTATATCCAGGCAAAATCCCGCCAGGAGACCTCGCGGCGGTTCATTTCGCTCTTCTTCACCCACCTCAAGAAGCTCCAGCCGGAACTGCGGGGACGGGACCTGGTGGCCATGGGCTATCACCCCGGCCCCCTGATCAGGGAGATGCTGGAGCGGCTGCTGGAGGCCCGTCTCAATGAGGTGGTCAAGAGCCGCAAGGAAGAACGGGAATTTATCCGGAGGTCCTTCGGCCCGCCTTGATTTGATTTCCCTATCTGCGCATCGTGAGACTTAATATTTCCTGGCGCGCCTGGAGGGGTTTGGTCTGCTCCCCGAAAACTGGGCCTTTCATACTGAGAAAATTTTGCCAAGATATAGCGTTTGCCAAAAATTCTTTCCGATTTGGAGGTTTTCAAATCCCCCTAAATCCCCCTTTTTCAAAGGGGGACTTTTAAAACAATTCCGCAAAGTTCCCCCCTTTGCAAAAAGGGGGATTTAGGCAGGAGTGTCCGGCAGGCATTTTGCATGTTAAAGCGGGCCATTAGCGGACACCACCCAAGTTAAAAAGTGGTAATTGGCCATAATCGGGTGGATCGGAAGTCCGTGGGCAGAGCAAATTCCAGAGATTATGACGTTCCATAATCAGATTTTGCACCAGACGGCTCAACTTTAGGATGTCCCAGCCCAATCGGCTGCGCAGTTTAATCCAGAGCAGGAGCAGATAGGCGATCAGGGCGGTCCAGATCTGGATCAAGACGGCGTTCTCTGAGGTGCCGTAAAAGGTTTTGATTTTCAGATTTTGCTTGATCCAGCGAAAAAACGTCTCGATCTGCCAGCGCTGCCGGTAGAGGTCGGCCACCGTCTGGGCGGGCAGGTCCGGCAGGTTAGTTAGAAAGACATACTCTTTGCCGGTTTTCAGGTCCCGATAATGCACCAGGCGCAGGGTTTCGGGATAGCGGCCGCGGCTATGATAGGTAGTGAGCCGGACGACTTGATCGGCCAGCACCGCGGCGTCAGCAGGAACGGGATTCTCCTGCACCAGCCGGTAGCGGATGTTTTTCTGGAGCCGGGTGACGAAGCCGACGCCCTGTTGATGCAGGCAGTAGAGCCAGGCAAAATCGACATAGCCCCGCTCCAGCAGCAACAAGTCACCGGGCGTAAAATTGAGTTTGCGGGCCACCTCCAGTTCGTGCACCTGGCCGGAGGTAACCTTGAGGTCTTGGGGGGCGCCGGCTTTGGCGTCCAGCAGGAAATGCAGCTTGACTGCACTCTTGCCTGGCATAAAGTCGGCCCAGGGGAAGAGGCTGTCACACACCGGCACATAGGTGGCGTCCAGGATTTTGACCCGCTGAGGTCCGGGTTGCTGCGAGAGTTCGGCCTCCAACCGCTGCAGAAGTTTGAAGTAGGTCTCTGAAAAGATGCGAGCGGGGCGCTGCTCATTGGCGTCGGCCAGGGTGGAGCGCTTCACCGGGTTAAGGCCCAGGTGGTAGAGCTTCTGCTGGTGGCTCCCCAGGCTGAAGACCAGGTCGCGCAGGCTTTTCTTGCCGCTCAGTTGGGCATAAAGCATGGCGACCAGCTGAGACCAGTAGGATAATTTTCGGGGCTTGGGACCCTGCCAGGCATGGGTCTCCACCTGGTGCTCGAAAACATGTCTCGGGAGAAGTTGTAGCATTTGACCCAGAACGGTGTTATTATGTGCCATAAGCCCCTAACTCCTTTCGATGCTTGGTTTTTTCGCCAAAAGAATTATAGCACCGTTAGGTCGTTTTGGGGCTTTTTCTTTTAAATCCAAGTGTTGCCTACCGGACAGCACTGATCTCTTCACATTAAACTCATCTCCAGATCACGCTTTAGGACCTTTCAGTGCCTCCAGTTCCCCCTGCATCTGTTTCCACTCCAGGGCCCGTTTGATGGTGATCAGGATGGTCTCTTTGCGGAAAGGTTTGGTGATGAAATCGTAGGCGCCTTTCTGCACGGCCTCTTCGGCGGTTTCGGTTGTGCCGTAGGCGGTGATAATAATAATAGGAAGATTGGGATCCACCTTTTTGACAATGTCGATCAAATCCATACCATCCACCAGAGGCATCTTCAGGTCGGTAACCACCAAGTCAAAGGAGTCCTCCTGAAGCAGTTTACTGACTTCCAACGGGTTGTTGGTGGTAGAGACCTCGTAACCTGTTTTGTCCATGAGAATGGTCTTGAGTAATCTCAACATATTGGGCTCATCATCAACGACTAATATCCGCTCTGGCATTTTACTCTCCTAGTGCAGGCATCTTAAGGGCAATCGACCCGCAAACCAATTATTCTTAAGCCGCCCCCGCCGCTGCGGCTGTCTCTGATTCAGTCATAACCGGTAAATAGACCGTAAAAATTGTCCCATGTTTTTTGGGATATTCCTCCACCGGATAACTGGTGAACATGATAGTGCCGCCGGACTTGGTGATGATGCCATAACTCATGGATAAGCCGAGCCCTGTGCCTTCCCCGGTTTCCTTGGTGGTAAAGAAAGGATCAAAAATCTTGGGCTGTATTTCTCGAGGGATGCCGCTGCCGGTATCGCTAAATTCGATGGCATCTGCCGGGTGAATTTGCTGGCCAGGCTCTGGGCATCGATATAAAACTCCAACACCCCGGACCACTCTCCCGAAGGCTGGGTATGGCTTTCATCCACTGATTGCTCATAGGTGGGCACGGCCATGATCATAATCAACCGGCCGACATAATTGGGGATCTGGGTCGATACCTGGCTGACGTATATCCGCGCCTTATTTTCTGGCTGGCGAGCCCAGGCTGTCTCGGGAGAATCCTTAAAGGAACCGGTAATGACGTGGTCGACGTTGCTCTCGTCTACCAGATAGGCCCGGGTCCCATCCCGGTCGAGCCGCTGGATCTGCACCACCCCCTCTTCCCGGACACTGGAGAGGGTGGCCCGCATGCGGTTGGCCCAGGTCAGTTTTTCCAAATATTGAATCGACGGAGACACATTAAGGGTGCTTAATTCCCGCTCCAGAAAGTCGCTGTCCTGTTCCATGAGGCTGGCGGTGTGTCGGGCCAGGACCAGTTGCTGCTGATTGAAGTCGTCTTTGACAATCTGGCGCATCTGTCCGGCTGAGATGACGCCGAGATAGATACTGATGCCCAGAATAACCAGATTAAAAGTCAGGATTAAGGCCAGTGCGTGTTTCGACAGTAAAAACGGAAAACGGCGCATGCTACCTTTTTACCTCGAGGTGCTCCCGAATGAAATCCTTGATATACCAGTCCACGATGCCCTCGGAAAACAAGACCATATCCAATTGCTTGGTGTAGAGGGTAAGCTTGCCGAACCAGATCAGCCTTTGGGCCATCTGCTCCGGCGGATATTTGGCTAATCTGGCCTCAATGGTGTTGCCCTTGCGCTGATAGTTAAGGTCCATCCGGTCGATAATGGCCTCAATCAACCGGGCCCGCCGCTCCCGCCGCTCCGGGGTGGAACCGCCGCCGCGGAAAGTGAAGGTAAGATAATTGTCATTTATCTCCTCACTGACATAAGCCTCTACGGTGGACAGGTGATATCCCAGGCGGATGCTGAAGTTCATGTAATTCTCGGAAAGCACTACATAGCTTTGATCCCGATACGGATCGGCACCTTGGGCAATCTCTTCTTCGCTTTTGACAAACACTGAACTGAGGCTCTGGCTGCCGGCGGGCTTGCCTTGAGGCCAGCGCATGGCAGTGAGTCCCTGCCAAAAGGCCATGAAAGGCAGGGAAGTGATCTGCTCCGGCCGTATTTTGCGCTTCCAACCTTTCTTCAGACCGCCCCCGAGATCCAGGATACGCACCTTGAAAGGCAGTCCCGATTCCAGGTCCACCACCTCACCGCCGCCCTGGACTTCGTTTTCCGTCAGTTTGAACATCTCCCGCATGGAAAATTCATGGGCGAAGCGCACGATGTCGTGAATGGTCCGGCAGCCTTCCGGTGTAAAGGTTTCGCTTTGGGGATTGATGAGATTGAGCGGCACCACTTTATTGAGCACCGCTTTTAAGGTGCGGAACACCGGGCTGTCGGCCAGGTCGTTTGTCTTGGTGTGATTAGGCTCTAAGAGTTCGGTAATAATGCCGGCATAGACGTTATTGTAATTGGCATCCACAGTCACTTCTTGACCGGGCTGAAGGATTTGGCTGGCTTTGCCGGCGTTAAGGATAGTGGGCACCCGAAATTCCCGGGCCAGGAGGGCCATATGGCCGGTGGGACTGCCGGCGTCGGTAATGATGGCCGCGGCCTGGGGCATAACCGTGACATACTTGGGGGAAGTGTGGCAAGCCACCAGGACCCCTCCGGGGGGGAAATTTCTCAAATCTTCTTCCTGACGCACCAGCACCACGGGACCGGCGCCCACCCCGCGGCAGGCAACGCTCCCTTGATCCAGCAGCACGGGGTATTGCTTCAGGGTCTTGGTTTTTACTTCAGTGACCCTCGTGGCCGGCAATTGCAGCGGCCGGCTTTGCAACAGCCAGAGCCGGTTATCAAAGTCCAGGGCCCACTCCACATCCTGGGGCTGCTGATAATGGGCCTCCAGCGTGATCGCCCACTGCACCAATTGTTGCAAATGATCCTGATTCAGGCAGGGAGTGTGGACAAGCTCCTGCGGCACCGGCGCCTCTTGCACTCCGCCCCCGGGCAGGTTGACCAGCATGACCTCTTTGGGCGGGATGTGCTGTTCCAGGATTTTACCAGGGGGCTGATATGCTACCAGATAATGGTCAGGATTGATCACCCCGCCCACCGCATATTTGCCCAGGCCCCACACGGCATTGATCAGCACCGCCTCCAGGTCCGCCGCTTCCGGCTGCCGGGTGAAGAGGACGCCGCTGGCCCTGGAGTTAATCATGGGCAGAACGGCTACGCCCATGGCCATCTCTTCCTCTTTGAAGCCTTTGTTCTTGTAGTAAAACAAGGCCCGAGGCGTAAACAGACTGGCCACAATATCCTTATAGCGGTTCGCCAGCTCACTGGCAGGAACATTGAGATAGGTGGCGTATTGCCCGGCAAAGGTGAGGGTCAAGTCTTCCCCTACGGCGCTGGAACGCATGGCGACCAGAGGCCTGAGGTTCTCCCGGAGGCACAACCCTTCATAGGCCTCAGTGATGGCTGATTCCAGCTGGGGCGGCACCTGGGCCTGATTGATCATGCCCTTCAATTCTTCGCTGACCCGGGCCAGGCTGTCCAGGTCATCCATCCGCCAGTGCCCCAGCAGGTCGGTGATGCGCCGCGTCAGTTGGTTATGATCCAGGAAGAGCTTATAGGCATAGGTGGAGATGGCAAAGCCGGGCGGCACCGGGAGCTGCACCCGATTCCTCACCTCTCCCAGATTGGCGTTTTTTCCTCCCACCGTTTCCGCCATTTCCAAGTTAAGCCGGTCGAAAGATATGGTCAGGGGAGCTGCTTGAATCTCGCGGCGCTGGTTCAGAGCCTCGTTCACTTCACTGATGATGCGCCGGCGAGAGGCGATTAAATTCTCGTAATGGTGGTCTCCGAGACTATTGAGGGCCTCCACCAGGGTGGCGGTCTCCTCGCCGAGTTGGCTGACGCTGGCCCGGATGTACTGAAGGTCGAAGAGAAAATCTCCCGAGAGCTTTTCTTCCATGTCGGTCATCAAGGCCAACACGGCATTATTGGCAGATAGCAATCTCTGGAAATGCGCGTACTTTTCCGCCAACGCCTGGGCGCCAGTTTCCCGCTCTCTTTTAACCAGTCGTTGCCAGACGCGTTTCAGGGGAAGTCCTCCGCGCTAGTCGCCTAAGACGATCTTCGAGATTTCCCCAAAGAGGTCGCTCAACCGCAGCATGCCCGCCACCTTGCCGTTTTGCATCACCGGGATCAGACCGATGTGCTCCTTGACCATCAGGTAGAGGGGCTTGGTGATGGGATCATCGGCATTCACGGTGATTTTAATGGGGCTCATCACCTCACTTACCGCCCTTTGAGACTGCTCTGCCATCTTAGGGCCAAAGAAGTCTCCTATAAAGACGGTCAGACTGGGGTCTGTTTTAATCAGGCTGGTTTCCTGGAGAAATTTGGGCTCAAGACCGATGATGATATCCCGCAAAGTCAAGATCCCCATAAGCTGGTATTTCTCATCAAAAACCAGGACAGCCCGGGGCTCAAAGCTGCCTCCGAATTTAATGGCGGCCTCCCGGACGATGGCCATGGCCTCACGCAGGGTGAACCAGTAGGGGATGTGGGGGTAATCCTCCAGATGGATCATTAAATCCTTGGTGGTTTTCTGCTCCGGCATGGCATCCTCCAAATTTTCCTGGCTTTTTCCCATCACCAAAAGGTGATTCTGTTCTAATGGAGGAGCCTGGAAAAGTCAAGGGGGACTGCTTTTCATGCCGGATAGCTTCTTGTGAAATAAAACACGAAATTAACAAAAAATTAACGGTCGCCTCCCTCCTTTTAACCCCATCTTAATCTTGCGGTTGCTAAAAGTTAACCATGAAACCGGCTCGCCAATTGAGCCTGCATTCTTAGCCAGCAACCATCAATCAGCCGGAGGTCTTTATGCCAAACGAACAGAAGGTAAAAGATTTGATGATCCCCTTGGAGGACTACCCTCATATCCCCTACTGGTTCTCTTTACGCCAGGCCATGGCCATCGTCCGAGAGGCGGCCATCAAGTTCGAAGGGCAGTTCGAGCCCCGGGCCGTCCTGGTCTTTGACGAAAAATATCAGCTCATGGGCATCTTGACTTTGCGGGACGTCATCAAGGGCCTGGAGCCCAGATTCCTCCACGAGACTGCCCTGATCAAGGCGGACCCCAGCCTCACCGTAATGATCGGCGACCTCTTCGGGCCTGGCTTGAAGGAGGCTTCCCAAAAGCAGGTGAGCGACGTCATGAGCCCCATCAAGGTCACCATCCAGGGCAACGACCCCATCGCCAAAGCCATCTTCCTGATGATCAAGGAAAACGTCGGTCTGATGCCGGTGATTCAGGACAACAAGGTGGCCGGCATGATTCGCCTGAGCGATCTTTTTAAGGTGATCTCCGACCTGGTGCTGGGCGATTAGCCGAAACCGGGACTATTAAATAAGGAGTCTATTACCATGGCGGAAGATATTAAAAAAATGCCCGTAGGTGCCGGCCTCCCGGAGATGCCCGAAGAGATCGTCATTGCCCCCAAAAAGGTGGCAATCGACTGGAAGCGCATCGCCTTCATAACCCTTGGTCTGGCCTTATTTTTTCTCTTCTACTTCATGTCGGATTTGGCTGACGCGGTTGATCCCTCCGGCAAGCACTTTCCCCTGCCACCACAAGGCCGGATGGCCATTGGGCTATTTCTCATGGCCGCGGTCTGGTGGATCTTCGAGGTGATGCCCATTGGCGCCACCGCTATTGCCATTGGCCTCTTCCAGGTGATCTTTACAATTCGGACTGCCGACCAGGCCCTCAAAGATTTCTTTGACCCCTCCGTTTGGTTTATCTTCGGCTCCGTGGTCATGGGTCTGGCCTTCTCGGTCTCGGGCCTCACCAAGCGCATGGCCTATAAAATGTTAAACATCGTGGGTGAGAACACCAATTTCATTCTCCTCGGCACCTTCATCATCATTGCCGGCATGACCCTGCTCATGGCCCACACTGCGGTGGCTGCGGCCATTTTCCCGCTGTTGGTGGCCATTCATTCGCTCTATAGCGAGTCCGATCAGCCCACCCGGTTCGGCAAGGGCCTGTTCATCGGCATGGCCTGGACCGCAGGCGCCGGTTCGGTCATTACCTTCCTCGGGTCGGCCCGGGCAGTGGCCGGGGCCGGCATGTTCCAGAAGTTCACCGGCGGCACCGAAATAGGCTTTTTCCAGCTCATCTGGTACATGCTCCCCCTGGGAGCGCTCATGGTCTTCTTTATCTGGCTCACGGTGATCACCTTCTTCAAACCCGAAAGACCCCGCATCGACGGCTTGCGGGAGCGGGTGGCCACTCTGGGGAAAGAACTGGGACCCATGAACACCAAGGAGAAGTTCGTCATCGCCATGGTGCTCGTGGTCCTGTTCCTGTTCATGATGAAATCCTTTTCTCCCATCCCCTTCTTTAAGAACATGGACCGGGCGGCCATTATGATCGTCGCCACCGTGCTCTTCTTCCTCAGCCGCACCCTGGAAGTGGAAGACATGGAAACCATCCCCTGGAACATCATCCTGCTCTTTGGCGGCGCCATGTCTATCGGCTATTGCCTCTATGACACCAAGGCGGCGGAATGGATGGCGGTGAGCTGGGTGAGCTGGTTCCAGAAGGCTCCCTGGCTGGTCTTCGTCCTGGCCATCGCCTTCTTCGTCCTGTGTATGACTAATTTCATCATGAATGTGGCGGCCATCGCCATCACCCTGCCGGTGTCCCTGGTCATCGCCCGGTATCTGGGAGTAGCCCCGGAAGTTATCTTCTTCGCGTCGCTCGCCACCGCGGGCATGCCCTTCAACCTGCTCATCGGCGCGGCGCCCAATGCCATCGCCTATGAGAGCAAGCAGTTCACCGCCGGAGAATTCTTCATCTATGGCTGGATTCCCAGTCTTATACTGATGGCCTTCCTGGCGGTATTTTGCTACTTCCTCTGGCCGATGATGGGCATGCCAGTGTTGGGGGTTAAATAGTTTGGCTCAGAGGAGGAACTGGAAATACCCGGGTTCCTCCTCTGTACCTGAACACAGCGACGAGTAAAGGGGAATGAACGATGCACAAGCGGCTCACTACTTTTCTATATATATTGACAGCCCTGTTAATCGCCGGCTTTCTGGCGCCCTCCTTGGCCGGAGCCGCCGCCCCGGCCCCGGCCCACGACCATCTATCGGTTTCCGGGGTGGTGACGAATCCCATGGGCAAGGGCCTCAAGGAAGCGGAAGTCGAAATTTTGGTAAACGGCAAATACATGAAACCGGTGGGCAAGGAGCATGAGATCGTAACCGGCAAGCCCGGTGGTTTCGTAGCGGACTTCATCCTGTCCCCCGGCACCCTGCCGGCCGCCAAAGTGGAAGTGAAGGCCGTCAAGCCTTCATGGAAGCCGGTGCCGGCTACCCCGGTGAAGCTGGTGGAAGCGGGGGTGGACGAGAATGGCAACCGTCTGTTCCAGGCGGTCCAAAACCTTACCATGGAACGCAGCATCACCGCGGGCTTCTGGATCGCCAGCCTTATTTTATTGCTGGTTTACGTGGTCATCTCTTTCGAGTGGATGCACCGCACCCTGATCTCCTTTCTGGGCGCGGCTCTCATTATTTTCATCACCTATACCGTGGGGCACTGGGACAAGTCCTTCTACATCATCTCCTTTGACGACGCCATGGGGGCCATTGACCTCAACGTCATCTTCCTCCTCATGGGCATGATGCTCTTTGTGGGGGTGATGAAAAAGACCGGAATGTTCCAGTTCTTGGCCTATAAGGCCTATGCCCTGGCCCGGGGCAATATCTTCGTCCTCTCGTTTGCCTTGCAGATCATCACCGCGGTGATTTCGGCCTTTCTCGACAACGTCACGACCATGCTACTGGTGCTGCCGGTGACCATCGAGATCGCCGTCACCCTAAAGATCAACCCTCTGACCTTGCTGGTCCCGGAGGCCTTTGCCTCCAATGTCGGCGGCACTGCCACCCTCATCGGTGATCCGCCCAACATCCTGATCGGCTCTTACGCTGGCCTGACCTTCGGCCAATTTATCCAGAATCTGACCGTGATCTGTGCCATTTCCTTGGTGGCCTCCTCAATGTTCCTGGTCTGGTGGAACAAAAAGGAATACCTCAAGGCGGAAGTGAAGGACGTTAACCGCACTATCGAATTCTTAAGAGAAGAATATCAAATCACCAATAAGAAGCTGATGATCCAAGGCCTGATGCTGTTGGGTTTTGCCATCCTGTTCTTTATCCTGGGTGGCATCTTGCACCTGCCGGTATCTATCCCTGCCCTGGTGGGCTCCCTGGTGCTGCTTGCCATTTCCGGGGAAGACATCGTTGAGATGCTGGAAAAAGAAGTGGAATGGCCCACCCTGGTCTTCTTCATCGGCCTGTTCATGGTCATCGCTGGGGCGGAAGAGACCGGCCTGATCCAGGTGATCGCCAATTGGGTAAAAGACGTCTCAGGCGGCAATCTGACTGCGGCCATCGTCATTGTACTATGGGTGAGCGCCATTGCCTCAGCCTTCATTGATAATATCCCCTTCACCGCCACCATGCTGCCCATCATCGCCTTCCTGAACCAGACCATCCCCGGAGCGGAGTCCGGTGTGCTCTGGTGGTCCCTGGCCTTGGGGGCCTGTCTGGGGGGCAACGGCACCATGATCGGGGCTTCGGCCAACGTGGTCACCGTGGGCTTGGCGGAAAAGGCCGGCTACCACATTTCTTTCATGGCTTACATGAGGGCCTGCTGGTGGCCCATGATGATCACCGTCACCATCAGCATGGTCTATCTATTGATTGCCTACTGAGGCAAATTTAGAGTAATGTAGCCGCAGGCTTTAGCCTGCGCCACCAATGCGAAGCAGCAAAAAGGATAAGCAAGCCAGGGGAAGCCTGGACACCCAGCAAGACATAATCGGTCGAGAATAATAAGGCCTGTCAGGAGGAGTCTGTCACCTGGCGGGCCTTTGTCTTTTTTCAGTAAAACATATAAGCAATGGTATTTATTGCAAAATATGGAGGAATTGACCATGCCTTGGCCAAGAAACCTTACGGTTAAAGTGCTGATAACGTTGTTTCTGTTGATTATTGCCGGTCCGTTGGCGGTTTCGGGGTCCCAACCGCAGCCGGTTGATAAACTGATGGTTTCCGGGGTCGTTGCGGATGCCCAGGGCAAGGGGGTCAAAGAGGCGGAGATCGAATTGCTGGTGAACGGCCAGCACCTCACCCTCGCGGGGCGGGACGAGCACCTCGAAACCGGCGGCAAAGGCGCCTTTGTCGGGCGTTATGTCTTCCCCAACGGCGCCCTGCCGGAGGCCAAGGTACAAATCCGGGTGGTGAAACCGAGCTGGCAGACCCGGGAGTCCGAGGCGCTCAAGATTCTGGATGGAGGAACGGACGTGGCTGGCAACCGTCTCTTTCAGGCCCAGGCCGACCTCACCCTGAAACGTCAGATCACTTCGGGCTTCTGGATCGCCAGCCTCGTGCTCCTGGTGGTGTATATTCTCATCGCCGCCGAGTTGATGCACCGGACGCTGGCGGCCTTTTTGGGAGCCTCCCTGGTACTGTTCATCTCTTACACCGCCGGCACCTTCGACAAAAATTACTTCATCCTCTCCTTCGAAGACGCCATGCATGCCATCGACCTGAACGTCATCTTCCTCCTCATGGGCATGATGATCATTGTCGGGGTCTTGAAAAAAACCGGCCTCTTCCAGTGGCTGGCTTACAAGTCTTATGCCCTGGCCCGGGGTAACATCTTTATCCTGTCCTTCATCCTCCAAGTGGTCACGGCGGTGACTTCCGCCTTCCTGGATAATGTCACCACCATGCTGTTAATGATCCCGGTAACCATCGAGATTGCCGTGACCTTGAAGATCAACCCCCTGACCCTGCTCATCCCCGAGGTCTTCGCCTCTAATGTCGGAGGCACCGCCACCCTGATCGGCGACCCGCCCAATATCCTCATAGGCTCATACGCCAGGCTAACCTTCGGTCAATTTGTCGCTAATCTCGCACTGGTCTGCACCATTTGTCTCACCTTGACGTCCCTGTGGTATCTCTGGTGGAATAAACAGGGCTACCTGGAGACGGAAGTCAAGGATGTGGATCGGGCCATCGCCTACTTGAGGGAAGAGTATAGGATCACTGATAGAAAATTGGCGGTCATGGGCCTGGGGATCTTAGGTTTCGTCATCTTGCTGTTCGTCCTCCAGGGAATCCTGCACATGGAGGTCTCGGTGGCCGCCCTGACGGGCGCCATGGTGCTGTTGGTCATCTCCCGAATCGATATTGTGGAGATGCTGGAGCAGGAAGTGGAATGGCCAACCCTGGTCTTTTTCATCGCCCTCTTCATGGTCATCGCCGGGGCCGAAGAGACCGGCCTCATCCACGTTATCGCCGAATGGGTGAAGGACCTCTCCGGCGGCAACCTGACCGTAGCTATTGTCCTCGTCCTCTGGGTGAGTGCCATTGCCTCGGCCTTCATCGACAACATTCCCTTCACCGCCACTATGCTGCCCATCATCGCCTTCCTGAACCAGACCATCCCCGGCGCGGAGAGCGGCGTGCTTTGGTGGTCCCTGTCCCTGGGGGCCTGTCTGGGCGGCAACGGCACCATGATCGGCGCCAGCGCCAATGTGGTCACCGTGGGCCTGGCGGAAAAGGCCGGCTACAAAATCTCCTTCGTGGAATATATGAAGGCCTGCTGGTGGCCCATGATGATCACCGTCACCATTTGCATGGTCTACCTGTTGATCTTCTATTAAGGTTTACCTTTCACGTTTTCCAATGTTCAGGGGCGGATCTCGAACCGCCCCTATATTTCTCTGCTTCTTTGCGCCTTCTCTTTTTACCTTGGCGTCTTTGCGTGAGATATTTATTGCACCGCCAAGACGCCCTTGACCCCAGGGCCGCAACCGGGTATCCTTCCAATAATAATTTACCAAAGGATATAAGCGACATATGCCAGACCCTGGGCCGGGGGTAGCAGCGCAGCCTCAAACCGAGCCAAGCCGCTCCGGCCCTGGCAGCCTGCTCGTTTGCCTCAGCCCCAGTCCCTTTTCCATTCCCCTGATTCGGGCCACCCAGCGCTTAGCCGTTGCCCAACAAGCCAGGTGGTACGCCCTTTATGTCGAGACCCCCGCCCATGACCGTTTGTCCCCGGAAAGCCAGGAACAGGTGGCCCAGGCCCTGTACCTGGCCGCAAAATTGGGGGCCCAGGCCATCAAAGTATCCGGCTTCCGCATCGGTGACGAAATCCTGGCCTTCGCCCGGGAAAACCAGGTCGGCAAAATTATCGTGGGCAAACCCTATGAGCGCCGTTGGCGCCGGTTTCTAGGAATTTCCCTGGTTGATCATTTAATCTGGAACTGTGGCTCCATCGATATCTTTGTCATCTCCGGAGAAGGGGAAGAAGCAGAAGCTCCTCCTACCACCGCTCCCGGGCCCAAGCCGCGGCGCTTGCTCTGGGAATACCTGCTGGCCACCTGCGGAGTGAGTCTCTGCACCGGCCTGGGGTTTGCTTTATTTCCCCATCTGGCCCTTAGAAACCTGGCGATGATCTATTTATTGACCGTGGTGGTCATTTCCTCCTTTCTCGCCCGGGGGCCGGCCCTATTCTCTTCATTCTTCAGCGTGGCTACTTTTGCCTTCTTTTTTGTACCGAAGTACTACTCCTTCGCCATCGCCGACACCGAATCCGCCGTCACGCTGATTGTAATGCTGCTGGTAAGCACCATGGTCAGTGGCCTGACGACACGAATTCGCCATCAGGCCCGGGTGGCGCGCCAACAGGAGAGGCAAACCGCGGCTCTTTATGAGATGAGCCAAAATCTTACCGCGATCAATAGTCTGGAAGAATTATTGGAAGTGGCGGCGGCACAAATGACCCGCATATTTGACTGCAGAGTGAGCCTCTTGATGCCTGGGGCCGATGCCAAGCTCGAAATCAGGGCCGGACATCCCTATGCCGACGAGTACGGCAAAGAAGGGACAGTGGCCAAATGGGTCTTCCGGCATGGGCACCTGGCCGGGGCCGGCACAGATACTCTCCATGAGGTCAAAGGCATCTATCTGCCGCTTAGTGCCTCACAAAATATCATCGGCGTCCTGAGGCTGGAGACTTATCAACCCGACCGGATACTGCAAGCGGACTCCCTGCGCCTCCTGGAGGCCCTGGGCAGCCAGGTGGGCCTGGCCATTGAACGGGAAAATCTTTCCCGCCAGGCCCAGACAGCACAACTCCAGATCGAAGCCGAGCAGATGCGCAATGCCTTGCTCAGTTCCGTCTCCCATGACCTCCGGACCCCCCTGACCGTGATTGCCGGTTCGGCCAGCAGTCTCGTGGAGGGGGAAAAAAACCTGGACTCCGAGACCAAACAGGAATTGGCCCTGAGTATCTATGAGGAAGCCAGGCGGCTTGACCATCTGGTGCACAATCTCCTGGAAATGAGTCGGCTGCAGTCCGGCCAGGCCATGTTAGCCAAAGAGTGGCACGTCCTGGAGGAGGTGATTGGCTGTGCCCTGGCCCAACTGGACCCGCAATTGCACGATCACCCCTTGAGCATCAG
Organism: Deltaproteobacteria bacterium; assembly: GCA_023381945.1. The sequence goes on along the minus strand of JAMCQY010000123.1, from coordinate 4,161 downwards.
CCTGCCCACCGATCTGCCTCTGGTCCAGATTGATGCCTTGCTCATGGAACGCGTGATCATCAATCTTTTGGAAAATTCTTTAAAATACACCCCCCCAGGAACACCCCTGGAAATCTCGGGCCAGGTCCAGGATAAGGAAATCCTGGTGGCGGTGGCGGATCGAGGCCCTGGCCTGCCGGCGGGCGAGGAAGAGCGCATCTTTGAAAAATTCTACCAGGTGTCTCCCGGAAGTGCCCGGGGAGCGGGACTGGGGCTGACCATCTGTCGCAGCATTATCGAGGCCCACGGCGGCCGTATCTGGGCCGCCAACCGGATGGACGGAGGCGCGGTTTTCCGCTTCACCATCCCGCTGGCGGAAATCACCCCTATTTTGCCGTAGGGGCCGTTCTCGAACCGCCCTCGGAGGAGCTTTTTATTTCCAGAGTGGACCAAAATGGCCATGAACGGTTAGATAATAATCTTCCAGTCCTCATGGGCCATTGGCCCATCCATACATTATGAACAGATTGGTGGGGCGGGCGTCTCGCTGCCATCGCAGTGCGAATCACACGCCCACATTTTGCGCCTTTACTTTGCGTCTTTGTGTGCTGATCTTTTCACTTTGAACCTTGAACCTTGAACTTTGAACCTTTAGAAAGACCATCAAGATGAAACCGATCATCCTGCTGATTGAAGACGATCCCCAAATACGCCGCTTCCTGAGGGCCAGCCTGGTTACCCAGGGCTATGAGCTCATCGAGGCCGGGACCGGTCGGGAAGGACTGGCCCTGGCCGCCGCCCAGGTTCCCGAGGTGGTCTTGCTGGACCTGGGCCTGCCCGATATAGAAGGTTTGGAGGTAATCAAGCAGTTGCGCGGCTGGTCCAGCGTTCCCATCATCATCTTGTCCGCTCGGGGCCAGGAACGGGACAAAGTAGCCAACCTGGATGCCGGGGCGGATGATTACCTGACCAAGCCCTTCGGGGTAGGTGAGTTGCTGGCCAGAATTCGCGTGGCCTTACGAAAGTCCTTGCCGGCTGAAGACAGCCAGCAAACGCCCTGCTATTCGTTAGGCAAGATTGAGGTGGATTTTGAAAGGCGCCTGGTCTTGCGCGGTCAGGACGAAGTTCACTTAACCCCCATCGAGTATAAACTTCTTGCGGTCCTGCTAAAACATCGGGGGAAAGTAGTCACTCATAGGCAATTATTAAAAGAAGTTTGGGGACCTTCTTATGTTGAACAAAATGCTTACCTGCGCATCTTTATTCTCAACCTCCGCCGCAAACTTGAAGACGACCCCACGCGCCCCCAGTATCTCTTGACGGAACCCGGTGTAGGGTATCGTCTAAGAGATGAGTAACGTCTAAAAATTCTTGTCTGCCGAAGGAACTTCCTAAGTTTTCGCCCGGTTCCCATAGCTGGTCAGGGCATCCATCTGTTTAATTCAGTTGGATAATTATTTACCTGAAATGAGACATGTCGGTTGGCGATGGTAAATGAAGGTTTAGGTTTAAATATGAAAAAATTTTTGGATTCTCCATCAGTCCAGAATCATAGCAGCACCTGCCACTTTTTCCTCAAAGAATCCACTCCATCTCCCTTGCTCGTCGACATGGATAAATCCACGCGAGGATAATGGTCGTTCAATGGTTTTAAAGGATTGTCTTATTTTCCTCAGCAAGGGAAGCATGTGAAAAAACTGGCAAGACTACCAGCAATGGTCTTAATTGGCAATCAACCTATTTTTTGCGGTTTCTGAGCGCCCAGATGAGCAAGGGCGGCGTCAAGAGCGTGGTTAGCACGACCACGATGATGACAGAGGAAAACAGTTGATTGTCTAAAACGCCAATGGCCCTACCGATACTGGCGAAAATCAGCCCTACTTCTCCGCAAGGGGAGAAATTTTCGCTATTTTTATGTCAACTACCAAAGGGCCTTCTGTCCAAGCCCTTGAAATTATTAGGCATGTAGATGCCAGTTTTGACATGAAAAAATACCGTTGGGACTATCTTTGATCTACTTAAGCTATTGATATTACTTTGTAATAAAATTTCGAGGGGGCCAATAGGGGGGATAAATGTCGCATGAGGAAAAATGCAGATATGCTCTAGATGGTGGAAGTTTCCAAAGCCTTGATAAGTTTCTGATCATAGCAGTAAGTCTGGAGCAACGACAGTAAACTTGTTCGCAAAAGCTGGCATAACCTTACGCCACTCATGACCTGCTATTTGTTTCATTCGCGTGTAAACATTTCTACCCTAATACCTGCCAGCCAGCCTTTAGTTTTCCGGTTTATAAGAGTACCCCCTATGACGGTCGCTTCGTAGGTGTCGCCAGCGAGGGGCCATTGGTAATCAAGAATTAATTTATTCCCTTCTTGGCGCTTCGCCAATATAGGGAGTGTTAATCGCACAGGGGGACTACCTTGAGTTTCAATTATCAGGGTTAACTCATTTATCTCACTTAACTTATCTCCCCGAATAAATATCACTTGTGCCAAGTTGCAGCCTCTATAGACATATTTCCCCCCCAAGGTTGGATCATTATAGATGGGGTCGGCGCTCTGGTCCTGTCCGTTGGACGTGGCCGCCAACACCAACATGAAGGCCGCCATCAATGCAATACTTAGAGTTTTCATGTGTTGCTCCTCCTTAAACGTGCAGCAGGTGCCTGGCTTTACTGTTGGCTTTATGCTCCAGAACCCTCCTATGCGTTGCCGTATCGCCCACGTAGCTTCCTTTTTCCAACTTCTTCGATGTTTGCGAGAAATGTTTTCCATTCCTGGACGAAACCGTTATGTTCTACTGAATCCATGATCTTCCCCCAATGTTTAAAATTAAGTAACCTCGAGTTGTTTGTAAACGGCATGTTAGCACAAGATCCATCAAAAACCGAGATTATGCGGCAACCTTGGCCACGGCAGCCACTGCTGTCCGGCACGCTAATTGAAAAGCAAGGGTTGACGGTTATCAGGTGGCGGTGGGTAAAGCAAGGCCCACAGATCTAAACGCTCCAGGAGCATGGTTTGGGCCAGGCGAGTGAGTTGTAGGAGCCCCCAGCCCGTTTTGCTTTTGAACTTAAGCCAAACCAAGAGTAGATAAGCGATTAAGGCAGTCCAAATTTGGATCAGCACCGCATTCTTGGAGGTCCCGTAAAAAGCCTTAATTTTTAGGTTTTGCTTGATCCACTTGAAAAATAGTTCTATCTGCCAGCGGCGCCGGTAGAGTTCGGCTACCTCCAGGGCAGACAGGTCCTGGCGGTTGGTTAAAAAGACATATTCCTTGCCGGTCTCCGGGTCCCGGTAGCGCACCCGGCGCAGGGGCTCAGGATAGCTGGCCTGGCTCTTGGGAGAACCCAAGCAGATAATCTGGTCGGCCAGGATAGGGCCGGAAGCCGTCTGCTCCTCGATAATCTCATAGCGGGAGTTGCTTTTGAGCCTGGTCACAAACCAGACGCGGTCCTGGTGCAATTGGTAAAGCCAGACATAATCCAGGTAGGCCCGGTCAAAGAGCAACAGGTCGTCCGGCTTAACGTGCAGGTCTTGAATGGCCCGGCGGTCATGGGTCTTGCCCTCGGTGACCAAGACGCATTGTGGCAGCAACCCGGTGAGCACGGTATGGAGCTTGATGGCCCCTTTGTGAGTCCGAAACTTGGCCCAGGGGAAGACCGCGGCGCAAAGATCGATGGTAGTAGCATCAATGATTTTGATCTTTGGGGCCTCTTGGGGTTGGGTGGCCAGCTCGGAGGAGACCCGCTCGTACAGCTTATAGTAGGTCTTTTCGAAGATGACGGCGGGGCGCTGTTCATTGGCGTCGGCCAGGGTGGAACGCGCTACCCCGGCAAAACCCAGGTGATAGAACTTGCGGGCTTGCCGTTTGAGGCTGAACACCAGGTCCCGCAGACTTTTGCGGGCGCTCCATTGGCCGAAGAGCATGGCTCCCAGGTGCGACCAATAGGTGAATTTTCGGGGTTTCGGCCCCTGCCAGGCATGGGTGTCCACCAAGTGATCGAAAACATGTCTCGGTATGAGTTGTAGTAATTGACCCATGAGTGTGCTACAATGTGCCATAAGCCCCATAACTCCTTTCAATGTTTAGGTTTTTGCCAAACCCATTATAGCATTGATCGGCGGTGTTGGGGCTGTTTTACTTGCTATCCTAAGTAATTTCTACCGGACAGCAGTG
>JAMCQY010000006.1 GCA_023381945.1 Deltaproteobacteria bacterium | reverse complement strand
AACCCAACAGGCTGAGAGCTTTGCCCTCGATTTTCTGCCGCCTTATAGTCCCGAGCTGAACCCCATTGAGCGGGTCTGGCGCTTGGTTAGGAGAAGATGCATTCATAATAAATACTTCCCCAGCTTAAGACGGTAGAAGACCAGTTCTTCCAGTGGGCCTCGGGAAGTGAGGCCCTTGTCAGATTATGCGCAATTAATTAAGGCGCTGAGTATAAATACAGCCGAGGGCGGCTGTTCTCCATGACTTCCGCAGAGGTCTCAAGCTGCAGTCAAAAGGAGATTTTGTAGCCAGCTTTATTCAAACTCGAACCGTTTTTCATTGAACACCCTGATGCAGGCATCCACCACTTCGGGATCATAAAGGATGCCCTTTTGCTTGGTAATTTCTTCCAGGGCCATTTCTATTCCCAAGCCGGGGCGGTAAGGCCGGTGGGAAGCCATGGCCTCCACCACGTCGGCAACCGCCAGGATGCGCGCTTGAATGATGATCTCCGAGCCCGAGAGGCCCCTGGGATATCCTGAGCCATCCAGCCTTTCATGATGCTGGGCAATGGCTTCGGCCACCGGACAGGGAAAGGCGATATCCTTGACAATGTTGAAACCGGCCTCCGTATGGGTTTTGATGAGGCTAAATTCGTGTTCCCCGATCTTGCCGGGCTTGGTGAGGATTTCGGCGGGCACGGCGATCTTGCCGATATCATGAAGAATGCCGATCATGCGCAGGCCTTCGGTCTGTTTTTTGGAGAATCCTAATTCCTTGCCGATGGCGCAGGCTAACTGGGTTACCCGCCGCTGGTGGCCGGCGGTATAAGGGTCCCGCATTTCCAAGGCGGAGACCAGGGCCATCACTGTGCTTTTCAAGCTTTCCTGCAATTTGAGAAAGCTCCTCTTTAGCGCCTCCTCGCCCCGCTTGCGGATGGTGATGTCGAACAGGACGCCGCTGATGTAATTAATCCTGCTTGCAGAGTTGAGGACAATGTGACTGCGCTCCTGAACCCAGGCGATCCTGCCGTTCTTGCGCCTGATGCGGTATTCCCGGACGTAGGACTTAAGACCTCTCAGCGCCTTGATAAACTTGGCCCTGGCATTGTCGTAATCCTCAGGAAGAATTAGGTCGGTCCACTTTATGCTTTTGGAGGAAAACAGCGCTTTGGGATAACCGGTCATCTCTTCAACTTTATCGTTAAACAAGTCGACGGAACCATCGGCGTAGCCTTTGAATACTATGGCTGGAACATTTTTTAAAAAAAATTTGAATTCCTGTTCGCTCCGGTTCCGGGCCTCCTCCGCCTCCTGGCGGGCGAGGATCCCAGCCAGGGCATGGGCTGCTGAGGTCAAGAACTCCTCCTCTTTCTCTGACCGGACGTGGTCCGGCCGGACACTAAGATTCATCACTCCCAGCAGGCGCTCGCCCAACATGATGGGGATGCAGTAGTGGCCGTGGGGCGGCACCTGGTCAAGGTGTGCGCGATGGCGCCCATTGCAGGTCGGGGCAAATTGAATTTTTCGGGTGGCGGCCGCGAGTCCGCATAAACACTGACCAAAGGGGACCCGCCCGCAGGCCGTCTGAATCGAGCTCTCCATGCCTATTTGGGCCTTGAAGGTCAGCATTTCGGCCTGATTTTCCACCAGGAAGATGGCCCCCCTTGATTGGAGGCCGAGCCAGGGAATGGTGGCGAGCAGATTCAGGGTGTGCTGCAGAATCTTTGGGAGGGGCAAATCTTGCAGCGAGAGTTGCAGCAGGGCATTGATCACCTCCAGCTTTTTATGGCTCAGCGCTAATTGCCCTGCCATTTCAGGCATTTCTGGTGATGTTTCCACCTCCACCCTCCCCATCCAAACGCTCAGCCGAGTCCTATGATGTTATCGGACGCGAAGTGGATTTGGATAAATTCGGCGGGCTCAAATCCCTAAACCGGAACTGACGGAAGGTGTTAAAAAAGGTTGATTTCTGCTGGATTTTGGTGCCTGGAATTGACTTCCTGCGCCTGACTTCCTAGCTTGAATTGATAAGGAGGGTCAGCCATGAGCGAACTGGAAAGCAAAACTTTTGCCCAACCGGATCAGATTCGCAGCTTTGAGAAAGGCAAATTGGAGCTCGTTACCCTGGGGGGCGTCACCTTCGGCCGGGCCACGTTGCAGCCGGGATGGAAGTGGTCAACCTCGGTAAAACCGCTGGTTAATACCGAGTCCTGTCAGGCTTCCCACCTGCAATACCACCTTTCCGGACGGCTGCATGTCGTAATGGAGGATGGCAGTGAACATGATTTGGTCCAGGGCGACGTATCTTTGATACCACCCGGTCACGATGCCTGGGTGGTGGGTGATGAGCCGGTGGTGATTCTGGATATTGTGGGTATGGCTGAATATGCCAAAAAATGAGTTGCAGGGGGCTGGCCGCCTCCTTTCTGACCTATAACACTTTCTCCTGCACCAGGTACTGCATGGCCCGTTGGGCATAGGTGGCCATAACGCTGATCATCCAGGTGAAGTGGCCCTGCATATCCTGGAACAGGCGAGAATCTGCCATGCCCAAAAGACCGGTCAGCACCGTTTTCACCCGCACCATCTGCGGATCATTGATCTGGACCTGGGCCAGGTTGATTTCCTGCTCCAGCCCCTTGAGAAAATCGAAAAACAGGCGGCTGGCGCCTTCCAGTTCGAGACCTTCGAGTTGGGAGACCGTGCCGAGGAGGCGGGAGGCCAGCAGGATTTCCGCCTTGAGGCGGTCGGCGAAATGGAAGACCAGGACGGCTTGCCGGGTGGAGGCGGGAAAAGTTTCGGCCATAGTATTCTCTCCTTGAGATTTGGGCCACTTTAACATAAAGGCCAGGGGGCTACAACTTCCGAGGCCAGTCTAGTCGGAAGGCTTGCCGAGCCACAAAGCCGGGGCGGCAGGGATATTCTGCTTTTTCATCTTCTCCAGCAAGGTAGTGCGGTTGAGGTGCAGGAGGCGGGCCGCCCGGCTCTTCACCCACTGGCTTTTTTCCAGGGCCTGAAGAATGAGATGGCGCTCCAGGGTCTGGATCGCGGCATTGAGGTCGGCGCCCTCGGGCGGGAGTTCTTCGAGGTCCGCTGGAACCGCTCTGGACTCGGCGCGAAATTTCTCCGGCAGGTCCGCCACCTCGATCACCTCCCCCTCAGTCAAGATACCCAGGCGCTCCACCAGATTTTCCAATTCCCGAACATTTCCGGGCCAGGAGTAATGGAGCAGCAGGTCCATAGCCCCGGGGCTGAAGCGCTTTTGGGGTCTCCCGCGCTTGCCGCTGAATTGAGTCAGAAAATGCTGCAACAGGAGGGAGATGTCGCTGCTGCGCTCCCGCAAGGGCGGCACCACGATGGGAATGACATTGAGGCGGTAGAAGAGGTCTTCCCGGAAACGATTTTCCGCCACCAGAACTTCCAGGTCTTTGTTGGTGGCGGCGATCACCCGGATATTCACCCGGATGGTTTTAACCCCACCGATACGCTCGAAGGCATGGTCTTGCAGGACCCTGAGAATCTTCACCTGGAGGCTGGGGCTCATCTCCGAGATCTCATCCAGGAAGATGGTGCCGCCGTCGGCCTGTTCGAAACGGCCCAGACGGGTACGCAGGGCGTGAGTAAAGGCGCCGCGCTCGTGCCCAAAGAGCTCGCTTTCCAGCAGTTCCTCCGGAATGGCGGCGCAGTTTACCGGGATCAGAGGGCCATCCCGGCGGGAGCTGTTGTAGTGGATGGCGTGGGCGATAAGCTCCTTGCCGGTGCCCGATTCTCCCTGGATTAACACGGTACTGTCGGTATCGGCGACCTTCCGGATGAGGTCAAAGACCCGGGTGATGGGAG
>JAMCQY010000425.1 GCA_023381945.1 Deltaproteobacteria bacterium | reverse complement strand
AAGATTGTGTTACAATGGGCCATAGTCCGAAATCTCCTTTCTGTTTGATGGGTTATGCCTAACACATTCTAACAGATTCACAGGAGGTTTCGGGCTTTTTTTAATCAGTTAACCGGACAGAACTGACCCTATAGGAAAAAACTTTTGGCAAACGCTGTATATAGGGAGCGGGAATGTTGCAGATAGGGGATGAGGGAGGAAAGTTAATAATAATTTTTTATTACCAATACCGAGGAGTCTTTGACGCTAAAGGTGCCAACGTCTCTAATTAGAGCTGCGGATTTAGACCGGCGGTATGCACGTATACCCTTGACCCTGAACTGCGGGTCGTTTAACCGGGCAAGTTTTTGTTGGTTTAAGTCTGTGACGCCGACGCCATGGCATAACTGGACCAAAAAGTAATAGGGATTGAAAAGTTCATCCTTAGCCAGGCCATGATTGGAATATACCTGAAAGTGCAGGTGGGCGGCCGAATTCCTGACCCCGGTGCGTCCCACATAGGCGATCACATCTCCGGTGCGCACCGGTTTACCCGGCGCCACCCCCGGCGCGTATCCTTGCAAGTGCATATAGCCATAACCCTTGCCGTCGTTACCTTGCAGGAAAAGGCAAATACCCGCTTCTGGATAAGTTGGCAGACTATCGATCACTCCAGTGGTGATGGCGTAGACCGGTGTCCCCTCCACCGCAAAAATATCCACGGCCCGGTGAATGCGCCCGCCGCTGCGAGGCTCGCCCCAGGTGTCCCGGAAGGAATAGGGGCCGCCGACCGGGAAACAATAGAGAAATCGGCCAAATCCGGTGACATTGGAGCCTGGGAGGCCCAGCCCGGCAGCCTGCTCTTGAGCATCCTTCAGTAGATTTGTCCATCCTTCCGGGACAACTATCTCAGGCGCCTGGGGAGGAACTTCCAGATGACGCCTCTTGGGCTGCAGGCCGGCAGATTGGGGCAAAGCCTGAGGATAACGGCAACCTATTTTCGTCAGCCAGCGCAGCAGATGGTTGGTGGCTGGAGAAATCAAGCTTGGGGCTGCGTAAGGATGGGCAACTGGCAAATCCGCCGTTGTCTCCGGCATTGATGGCATCAGAGCCGCGGGAAGTGGAGGAGAAACGGCTTCGGGTTTAACTTTTGCTTCCACCCCGGGTGGAACCTTGCCCGCCGCAGGGGTTGGGTGATGGTGCGGTGATTTTACTTGGATCCAGGCCTCTCCCCGAGGTTTGGGGGTGCTTTTGCCGATCTGCTGGGATCGGGAGGCTTTTCGGCTGCCAAAGTAGTAATAAATGACCCCGTCTTTGCAAACAGTATACGGCTCTGCCGCTGCCTGCGCCTGTCCCAGCAGGAAAACCCCGGCGATGATGAACCAGACTCCCTTGAGGAACATAAATCCTCCTCTTGGCGAGACTTCTGCAATAATGGGGATTATTTAACTACAGGCAAAACAACGTGGATGCTTTGGTTAAATTAGCAATTATGTTCTCTCAGGTCAACCCAAAAACTGTCTTAAGCTTTAAAGTGGCTGGTATTCCTGAGTAATTTATTTAAATAAAATTTTATTAATTTGGTGAGGCAGTTTCCGCGTTCGAATTTACTCAGACAAGTTGGCCTCATCCAGGGAGGAATCCCCCGCCGCCTCCAGCAGGTCCTCCGCAGGAACTTTGATAGCTTTCCCCTGACGGCGTTTCATCTTTTCTTCGTTCTTTTCTTTGCGAGCCATCTCTTTGGCGCGCTTTTGCCAGCCGTAACGATTTTTTGCCAAATTCTACCTCCCAACGAGTCAAAAATGCCGAAACTCCGCGGATCGTTAAAGATCCGCGGAGTTCCGATCAATCACGCGTTGCCGCCTAGAGTTTTACGACGTTTTGGGCCTGGTCGCCCTTGGGGCCTTTGACGACCTCAAACTCCACTTCCTGGTCTTCGCTCAAGGAGCGGAAGCCCTCGCCCTGAATGGCGCTGTGATGCACGAAGACATCGGGGCCGCTATCCCGGGAGATAAAGCCAAAGCCCTTGGAATCATTAAACCATTTTACTCTACCAGTTTCTTTCATTTAAAACCTCTTCTTGGTACTGCAAAGATATTCCCGCCAAAAAAGCAGGGCGCACAGCAGTCAGGCAAAAAAAAACGGCCAGGTAGACTTAGCAACCTGTCCGATCATTGTCCAGGACGCAGCGCCCGGCTTTCAGTCTGACATGCTAAACTTTTATTATTTTACAAGATAGTTGCTTAATGTCAAGGAAAAATAAGGGCAGTGTCTCTGAACTACTCAGGATATCTTTGTCCCGGCCGAATTTATTTTACACCTTTTTCTCCCAGCGCAGCAAATCCACCACCTGGGCCAGGGTGCGGCCTTCTTTGATCTCTTCCCGGATGCGGTTCTCTTTTTCCAGGACGTCCATGGCCCGGTTGGTGTATTCCACCGCCAGGCTTTGAGGGAGGGCCACCACGCCGTCGTCGTCGCCGATGATCCAGTCGCCGCTCTCCACTTTGACGCCGCCCACCCGGACGGGCACGCCAATCTCGCCGAAGCCCTTGGGTTCGCCGGCGTTGGGCATCACCAGGCGGGAGAAGGCCGGGAAGCCCAACCTGGCGATGTCGCCGGAGTCCCGGATTGCCCCGTCGATCACCACGCCGCTCAAGCCTCTTTGTACGGCGGAATTGGTGGCCAGTTCGCCCCAGATGGCCGGACCCACGCCGCCGGCGTCAATGACCAAAACATCGCCCGGTTCGGCCCGGTCGATGGCCTCCACCGGTTTGGCCCAATCGCCGGGATAGGTGCGCACGGTCAAGACCTTCCCAGCCAGACGGGCGCCGGGAAACAATGGTCTAATCCCTTCCAAGACGCCGCCCCGATGCAGGGCGTCGGAGAGGTTAGCGGCCGAGACCATCTCCAGGACGCCGCGGATATCGGCCTCGCCCACCCGTTTAAACAAAGTGGTGGGGATAACTGCGCCTTCGTCCAGGGCCTTACGGATTTCCTCGGTGGCGAGGGCCGGATCCTTGGCCTTGGTGATGGCGCCGCCCACGATGACATAGGCCGCGCCGTGGGCCACCGCCGCGGCTGCGGTTTCGGAATTGACCCCGCCGGCCACGCCCACCGGCACCTTGACTGCCTGGCTGACCGCGGCCAAAATGGCAAAGGGATCGCGGCCGCGCATCTGCTCGTCGATGGCCACGTGCACCGAAATATAATGGGCCCCTAGGGCTTCCACCTGGACGGCCCGGGCCACCGGGTCGGCGACCGCGATGAGGTCCACGGCGATTTTGGCGCCGTAGTTCTTGCCGGCCTGGACGCACTCGGCGATGGTGGCGTCGGTGGCGGTCCCCAGGACGTCGACAATCTGTGCCCCGGCCTTGGCCGCAATCTCCACTTCGGCCCGCCCCGCATCCATGATTTTCATGTCCGCCACGATGACCTTATCCGGAAAGAGGCGTTTTAATTCCCGCACCGCATCGAGGCCTTCGCTCTTGATCAGCGGGGTGCCGGCCTCGACCCAATCCACCCCGGCGGGCACGGCCAATTGGGCCACGTTGACGGCGCGGTGTAGGTCGACGAAATCTAAAGCCAGTTGTAAAATAGGAGGCATTAAGGTTGTTCCTTAGTTTTTACTTAGAACGGAGAAGTGAGCAACGAGCAGTAAGCAGTTTCATAACTACCAGACTAAACTGCTAACTGCTCACCGCTCACTGTTTACTCTACTCCAGGTCCGCGTGGCGTTCCAATATATCCCCTTCGCCAATACCAGAGCGTCTCTGGTAAACGATGAGGACCACGGCTTCCAGGAACAGGAAGGTGGCCTGCTCGAACAGACTGCCGGGGCATTGCA
>JAMCQY010000218.1 GCA_023381945.1 Deltaproteobacteria bacterium | reverse complement strand
AATGTTGTGTACGCAACTTCTCAAAATCCCCCCTATCCCCCCTTTTTCAAAGGGGGGAACTCAGTGGAATTCCTTTAAAAGTCCCCCTTTGAAAAAGGGGGATTTAGGGGGATTTGAAAAGCCAGCCACCAGAAGAAACTTTTGGCAAACACTATAACTGTGATGTTAAGTAAACGATAAGAGTGGTTAGGGAGGAAGGCAAGATGATTTTCGTAAAATGAACTTTCTGACTACTGACTACTGGCTGCTATTCCTGTTACTCCAGCATGGTGCCAGGGTGGGGAAATCCCGCCGGGTAGACGCGCCGAGGCGCCTTGCCGCTGGGCCAGCGCCAGTAGGGACGCTGTTTTTTTACGGGCAAGGTCATCAGGCCGAAAAAGCGGTTGTCCCCGGGAAGCAGATAGCCGGGAACGCCAATGATCACTTCCTCTTGCGGTACATTGAGCCGTAAGCTGCGGTTAAGCCGGTCCCAGCAACTGAAGACCACGGAGTAGTTGGAATTGGTTTCCCGGCCGATGACCGAGTGGTGAAGGCCGTGCATCCGGGGAGTGACGAAAAGCTTGTTGAGCAGGCGTTCCAGGCTAACGGGCAAGTTAACATTGCTGTGATGGAACATGGTGGCGCAATTGAACAGGAATTCGTAGAAGAGATAGGTGGCCGGGGAGATTCCCAAAAGGCCCACCTGCAAGACCCGGAAAGGCGTGGAATAGAGGATTTCCCCGAAATGGAAGCGGAAGGAGGTGGTTACATCCAGGTCCGGGTCAACGTGATGCACATTGTGGAAGCGCCAGAGCAGGGGCTGCATGTGGTTGAGGCGATGCCAGTAATAGAAAGTGAGGTCGAGCCACAGGATGCCGATGGCTACTTCGACCCAGAAGGGGAGGGGCAGCAAGTTAAGCAAGCCGAAGGAGTGGGACCGGGCCCATAAGGACGATCCCAGGGCAGCGGGGCGGACGGCCAGGGAACCTGCAATGAAGGCCAGGGCAGTAAAAGACAAATTGATGGGGAACCGCCGGCCGCGGGGCCGTTTGAGCCGGCGCAAAGGACGGAGGGCTTCCAGGATGAGGAGCAGCACAAAAACAGCCACCACCGCGGCGGCGGCGAGGTGCGTCAGTAGGGGGATAGGGAGATATAGCTTAATCATTTGAGCTGCTTCCTGCGGGCCGCCGCAAATTTGGTTGATCTCTCGTCACTTTCTCCCAAAAAGCCCAAGTATTCAGTCCCCGGCCCAGGTGATGGAAAACGAAGGCCTTGAGAAGCGCCAGGCTTTGGCCGCACTGTGGCCGAGGGAAGCGGAGGCGGGAGAGTTTTTCCCGATCCATTTTTTGGGCCAGGTGCAGCAGCTTCCAGGTCCCCGGGTTCAAGGGGAGCAACGGGCCAGGGACTCCGGCGCGGCAGGCGCCGCAGAGCATCGCACCCTGGGGGATGCTGAAAAACAGGGGCGGCGCCGGCTCTTTGCCGCACTTAAGGCACCAGCCGAGGCGAGGACCGTATCCTCCCAAGGTGAGGAGGCGCAGCAGAAAAGCAGGCAGTAGTGAGTCCGGCGGCTGGCCTTGATCCAACAGGATCAGGGACTCCTCCAACGTGGCAAAGATCTCGGCGATGGCCTCCGGAGGTCCGGCCAGCAGGCCGGTCACTTCGGCAAGCACCGCGGCGGCTCCCAGGCGAGTCAGGTCCCGGCGCAGGGACGGGAAAGCCTGCACCAGCTCGCCCTTCTGTAGGAACTCCAGATCGCGGCCGGGACGGGAAGAGAAATAAAAGACTACCCGGCTCAGGGGTTCGAGGCAGTAGGCGAAGCGGCGCCGGCTTTTCTTGCCATGCTTGGCGAGGCCGGTGAGGCGGCCCTGCGTTGGGGTGATGAAGGTCACCAGCAGGTCTGCTTCGCCGTAATCGCGCACCGTCAAAACGATGGCCGGGGTTTGGCGCTCTGTCATGTATTATCCCACCTGCAGGGGGCGGGTTTAAAACCCGCCCCTATCAAAGCTCCTCATTCTAATTGATATTTCTCCCGCAAGTGCCGCGACATTTGACGCAACCAGGCATAAGCCGCGGTCACCGTCTTCTCCCGATCGGGGTTGATGAGACAGCAGGTGGCCGGGGCCAGCAGGCTCTGGGCCAGGAGTTGGTCCCGGTCAATACCCGCGGCCAAAACCGTGGGCCAGAGCGTTTCCAGGTAAGCTTCCAGGCGTTCCGGGGTCTCCGCCTCGAAGGATTCGAAGCAGGTGGGAATGATGCCCCAGGCCAGGACTCCACCCCGGTTCAGAAAGGCGCGAATGGCCTTGCCGTAATGTTGAAAGATTTCGCCGTTGGAATAAATGTCCAGGGAGAGAATATCCAGATCGCGGTTCAGCAGAAACTCCCAGTCTGGGTTGCCGCAGAGGTGAATGCCCCGGGGCCGGTCGATCTGGGCCAGGAAGCGGTCCAGGTCCCCTTTTGCCCGTGTATCGGGGTAGCCTGAGACCGAGCTGAAGATGAATTGCAGCCCGGGCTCGTCCAGGAAGAGGAAGGCCCGGGGGTGCTTTTGCTTGAGCCGGGCGAGTTGAGACTGGGCCCGGCGGGCCATGAAGTCCAGCAGGACGGGACGCACCTCATCACTGAAGATAATGGGGCGGTCGGTTTCATCCAGGATCTTTAGGCCGAAACTGACGGGGCCCTCCAGTTGGCCGCGAATGGCCGCGTAATTGCTGAAATCCAGTTCCAGGAAGCGATGGTAGACCGCAGAAAAGGGCGCCGAGATGTCAAAATATTCCAATTCGTCCCAGTGCTCCAGCATCTCGGGGAGCTCGTCGTAGAATTTGGCGGTATCGAAGCGGATCTGGTTGGTTTCCGGAAGGAGCACAATCCCCGGAAAATGTTCGCCAGCCTGGACGTACATGTCTTCAAAGAAACCGACGCGGGGCAATTGCGGCCAAAAGGGAATATCCAGGGACAAAGCCAATTCCAGGGCCGGCTCCGGACGATCGTGTGGAAGGATAGCCATGGCAGTGGTGCGCAAGTTTCCGGGGATCAATGTAGTCATAAATGTAACCTAAGTCAGACATAATGCTAGTTATATAGGTACTATTGCTGATTTAAAATAAGTATTTTTGCGCATAGGCGTCTTCAAGGGCGGGAGTTATCTTGTCATTATCCGGTGCGATGATCAAGCTTGAGAGGCTCCTGGATGGAGGGATTGGACAGAAATGGGAAAGGCTTACAAATATAACATTCTGGTGGTGGACGACTATGCGCCGGTGCGCCGCATGGTGAAGGAAATTATCAAAGGAAACCCGGACTTGCAGGTCATCGGCGAACTCAGCGATGGCCGGGAATTGTTGAAATTTCTGAAGAAAGCCAAGGCTCACCTGATCCTCCTGGATATTTCCATGCCCAACCTGGGCGGCTTTGAAGCCACCCAAGAGATCAAGAAGAGCCATCCGGAGGTCAAGGTCCTGATTCTGACCATCCATAAATACATGGAGTATGCGGAACGGGCCATGTCCCTTGGGGCCGAAGGCTATCTCCTGAAAGAGGATGTGGGCGATGAGCTGCTGCCGGCCATAAGTTCCCTCAGGCAGGGCAGGACTTTTATCTCTCCGGGGCTGGCCGCCTGACTTCAGCGGTTGGTCACAGGTTGTCTCCAAAGGCAGGAAGAGCACGATGAGCGTGCCCTTCCTGCTTACTTGTGAATAAGTATGGAAGGCGATTTCAGCTTAAGACCAAAAGACCTTCGCCCACCTAATCTCTTTACCAGACTTCCAAAAGCCGGGAAAGATCAAGGCCCGTGTTCCGGCCAATACCTCAGGGCGGGACTGTAGTTATAGAAGGGCGCCGGCACCTCGTTGAGGCCGGGTTGGTACGGAGCGCCGGCGTGGGAGTAATAGCCCATGGTGCAGGCAGCTAGCAAGCTTAGTACGGCCAGGATGAAGAGAAACTGTCTCATAGCTTCTCCGTTTTACACCGGTTTCAGGCCAGCTCTTGCATGATGCGCACAATGGTGTGCTCCACTTCCTCGGCCACCGGCTTGAGTTCCGGATTGGGGAACATGCTGAGCAAGGCGGTGGGCAGGATGGAAGCAATCTTGGTCTTGCCGTTTTCCTGATAGATCGAGATACGGCACGGCAAGGCGGCGGAAATGGCCGGGTTGTCGTCCAGGACGCGTTTAGCCGCCTGGGGGTTGCAGACTTCGAAGATGATGCACTCCCGGTTAAAAACCAGGCCCTTTTCCTGAAGTTTTTGGCGTATATCGATGCTGCCCAAAACTCCGAACTTAAACTCGGCGCAAACTTCCGGGAAGATCCGGGCGATTTCGGCGACGCTTTTGGAACTCTCCAGCACTTTAACAGACATTATTGAGTACCTCGTGCGGTTCCTGAGCCATCCTTATTTTAAAATAAGCATCACTTGCCGGATGTAAACCTCGACAGGCCCACTGAGTTCACAAAAAAGGGCACCGCAAGCCGTGCCCGGGCGCAACCTAAGGTCGCAGCTACATTTTTTAAATCTTTACCTGAAGTATTATTGAGACTGCCGCTGGCCTTGACCCCGCCACAACGGCAAGCCCTGGTCATCCCTTAGTTTCAGGGTTTTCCCCTGTACGGTTGCTTCCTTGGCTACCATCATGGTGCCGCCGCCCATCTCCATTTGGGAGCCGGTTGCAACCATAGCGTCGCCGGGTTTGATAGTCATCTGATGCTGGTTCAAATACCAGGCGGGTCCCAGATGGACCGTGACCTTGCCCGCATCAGTCTTGATAACCCAAGATTGGTGTTGCATTCGGGGGCCCATCCGGGGTCCCTGACTTTCCACCGTTCCCTTGATGGTGGTGACTGTCTGAGGGTTGTACATCCTGCCAATGCCGCCGCCAGGACCCATGCCGCGGCCCATTCCGGGGCCAGGTCCCATACCCTGGCCGCCGCCGGTTTGGGCCAGAACCGGGCTGCCAAGGGCCAGACAAAGTCCGATTGCTAAAAGGCTCTTGATTATTCTCATAGTTAATCCCTCCTGCTCTCTTAAAACCTTAAACGGAGGTTTTCCGGCGCTTAAAATCGGTATGTCGCCTCCAGAGCAGGAAGATGGCCGGATAAATAAGCAATTCCAGGAGGTATGAGGTCGCCACGCCGCCTACCATGGGGGCGGCGATACGCTTGGCCACCTCGGCCCCGGTGCCGGTGGCCCACATGATGGGCAGCAGGCCCAGCAGGTTGGCCAGGATGGTCATGTGTTTGGGACGCACCCGCATGACCGCGCCGTGTTCGATGGCGTCGTGCAGGTCGGCCTCGGTGTTGAGGCGGCCCTCCTTCTTCCACTGGTCGTGGGCAATATCCAGGTAAAGAAGCATCAGGACCCCGGTTTCAGCGTCCAGTCCGGCCAGGGCCAGCATGCCCACCACCACGCCGACGCTGAGGTGGTAGCCCAAGAGGTAAAGGAGCCAGATGGCCCCCAGCAGGGAGAAGGGCACGGCCAACATGACGATGCCGACCTTGATGAGGGAGTGGGTGTTGAGATAGAGGAGCAGGAAGACCAGGACCAGGGTGACGGGGATGATAACGCGCAGCTTTTTGGCGGCTTCCTGCATGTATTCATACTGGCCGCTCCAGATGAGCGAATAGCCTGTCGGCATTTTCAAGCGGGCGGCGATGGCTTCCTTGGCCTTCTGGACGTAGGTGCCCACGTCGATATTGGCGATATCTACATAGACCCAGGCCGTACGGCGCGAGCCCTCGCTCTTGATCATGTCCGGGCCTTGATGGACCTTGATGTCAGCCAGTTGCTCCATGGGGATTTGGGCGCCGTCCGGGGTGGGAATCAACAGGCGTCGCAGGGCCGGCAGATTCTGACGGTAATCCTGGAAGTAGCGCAGGTTGACGGGATAGCGCTCCAGGCTCTCCACCGTCTGTGTGATGTTTTCGCCGCCCATGGCGCTGGCGATGATGTCCTGGATATCGCCCACGGTGAGGCCGTAGCGGGCGGCTTCCCGGCGTTTGATGTCGAAATCGAGATAATAGCCGCCGGTGACCCTTTCTGCAAAGGCGCTGGTGGTGCCGGGCACTTTTTTCAAGATGCCCTCCGCTTCCGAGGCCAGGCGGCTCAGCACGTCCAGGTCAGGACCCAGGAATTTGAGGCCCACCGGGGTCTTGATGCCGGTGGAGAGCATGTCGATGCGGATTTTGATGGGATAACCCCAGGAGTTGGCCAGGCCAGGGAACCTGACGGCCTCGTCCATTTTCCGGATAAGGGCTTCGGTGGTGAGGTGGTTTGAACTGAAATGTTCAAACACCGCCTGCAGCCAACCCGGGGCCCAGGAAGAATACCAGGTAGGCAGCCGGGACCATTCATCCCGGGGCTTGAGACGAATGGTGGTCTCAAACATGGACAGCGGCGCGGGATCGGTGGCGGTTTCGGCCCGTCCGGCCTTGCCCAAGACGTATTCCACCTCCGGAAAGGTCCAGATGATGCGGTCGGTCTGCTGAAGGACGGTTTTTGCGGTCGTTGATGAAATGCCGGGCATGGTCGTGGGCATATAGAGCAGGTCGCCTTCATCCAAGGGCGGCATGAACTCCGAGCCCAGGTGCATAAACGGATAAATGGTGGCTGCCATAGCCACCATAGCCAAAAAAATCGCCAGCTTGGGAAAGCGCAGGATGTGCCGCACCGCGGGTTTGTAAACCACCATGGTGGCCCGGGCAACAGGGTTTTCCATGTCAGGAATGATCTTACCCCGGATGAAATAGATCATCAGGATGGGGATCAGGGTGATAGCAAGCACGGCGGCGCCGCCCATGGCAAAGGTTTTGGTGAAGGCCAGCGGCCGGAAGAGGCGGCCGGTTTCGGACCCCAAGGCGAAGATGGGGAGAAAGGAGACGGTGAGCACCAGCAGGGCGAAAAACAGCGACGGCCCCACCTCCTTGGCTGCCTCCAGGATGAGCGGTTCCCTGGGGGCATCGGGCGGGGCATGCTCGATATGCTTGTGGGAGTTCTCCACCATCACCACCGAGGCGTCCACCATGGCGCCGATGGCGATGGCGATGCCCGCCAGGCTCAGGATGTTGGCGTTGATGTCAAATTGATACTGTAAAATCAGCGAGATGAGCACACCCAGGGGCAGGCTGATGATGGCCACGATGGCGCTGCGGATGTGCAGCAGGAAGATGAAGCAGACCAGGGAGACTACCACTATTTCTTCCAGGATGGTACGTTTCAGGGTGTCAATGGCCCGTTGAATCAAGCTGGAACGGTCATAGGCTGTCTTAATGATCACCCCGGAGGGCAGTCCGGTTTTAAGGTCCTGCAATTTTTCTTTGACGCCTTCGATGACGTCCCGGGCATTTTGGCCAAAGCGCATGACAATGATGCCGCCCACCACCTCGCCCTGGCCGTTGCCTTCGGCGATGCCCCGGCGCAGTTCCGGCCCCAGCCGAACGAGGGCGATATCTTTGACCAGGATGGGCGTGCCCTTGGAGTCAGTGCCCACCACGATATTTTCCAGGTCTTGGATGTTCTTGATGTAGCCCAGGGTGCGGACCATGAATTCCGTTTGGGACTGCTCCACCAGGGCTCCCCCGGAGTCCTGGTTGGAGCGCTTGACGGCCTCCTTGATCTTGGAAAGCGGCAGCTTATAAGCTACCAGCTGGTTGGGATCCACCACCACCTGGTACGTTTTGACGAAACCGCCGACGCTGGCCACTTCGGCCACGCCTGGCACCGTCTGCAACTGGTAACGCAGGTACCAATCCTGGATGGAGCGGAGTTGGGACAGGTCATGCTGGCCGGTCGGGTCTTCCAGAGTATATTCGAAGACCCAGCCCACCCCGGTGGCGTCAGGCCCCAGGGAAGGGCTGACCTGCGGCGGGAGCTTGCCCCGGACGTAATTGAGATACTCCAGCACCCGGGAGCGAGCCCAGTAGATGTCGGTGCCGTCTTGGAAGATAACGTAGACCAGGGAGAGGCCATACTGGGAATAGCCGCGCACCACCTTGGTCCGGGGGACTGCCAGCATGGCGGTGGTCAGGGGATAGGTAACCTGGTCCTCCACCACACTAGGGGCCTGTTCGGGGAACTCGGTGCGAATAATGACCTGGACGTCGGAGAGGTCGGGAATGGCATCCACCGGAATATGGGTGGCGCAGTAAATGCCCCAGAAAGTGATCAATCCCCAGACGATCAGAACCAAAACGCGGTTACGGACGCAGGCTTCGATTATTTTTGCGATCATAAGGTTGGTTTTCTGTTTTTAGTTTTCAGTTTCTCTGTTTCCCAAGTTCAGACAAGGCGCAGGCCTCCGGCCTGTGAAACACACAGGCTGGAAGCCTGTGCCACCATGGAGCCAAGGTTAATGTTTATGCCCCGGCGGCATGGGTGTCGGCGCGGCGGGCGGCGCAGCTTCTTTGGGGCCTTCCATCTTCATTCCCGGCATGGCCTGGGGCGCGGCCTCCTTGCCCTTCTCCGGGGCCCCCTGCGGCGGCAGCATTGTCTGGATGGCCTCCCGGAAGCGGGACTCGGAGTCCAGCAGGAACTGGGCCGAAGTGACTATTTCTTCGCCGCCTTTAAGGCCGGAAAGGACCTCCCGGTAGTGGTTGCCATTGCCGTAAACTCCCAACTTCACTTCCCGAGGCTCGAATTTTCCACCGCCCAGGGCGACGAAGACGTGCTGCTTGAGGCCGGTGTCCAGCACCGCCTCACTGGGCACTATTACCGCCTCTTTGGTAGCCGGCGACTTGATCTCCACCTGGGCGAACATATCCGGCTTCAGCTTGAGCTTGGGGTTGGGAAAGCGCAGGCGCACCCGGGCGGTGCGGGTATTTTCTTTTAGATATGGATAGATGTAGTCGATTCGGCCGGTAAAGGTTTCGCCCGGCAGGTATTGCAGAGTCATCTCCACCTTCTGTCCCACTTTGATCCAGGGCAGTTCATATTGGTAGATATCGGCATCCACCCAGACAGTGGAGAGGTCGGCCACCTCCAGGAGCGGCATGCCCGCCTGGACCATTTGCCCCTGGGTCACCATACGCTTGGTGACGATGCCCTTGACCGGTGAAGCCAGGACCAGGTGCTTTTTAACCTGGTGAGTTCTTGTCAGGTCTTCGATCTGAGCGTGAGAGATGTCGAAATAGAGCATGCGCCTGTGGGCCGCTTCGAAAAGCCGGCGGGCCCCGTCGACCACTTCCTTGTAGGGGCTGTTCTTCAAGGCTTGGAAATTCTCCATCGCCAGGAGGCACTCCTCCTGGGCTGACACCAGTTCCGGGCTGTAAATGCTGAGCAGCTGTTGGCCTTTACGTACTGAATCGCCGGTGGCGTTGATGTAGAGCCGGTCCACCCAGCCGGCGACCTTGGTGTTAATCACGGCAAGATTGCGCTCATTGAAGGTCACTAACCCCACAGTCCAGGTGTTGTGGGTCATGGGCTTGACCTCAACCTTGGCGGTCCTTACTCCCATGGACTGGATGGCGGTGGGGGAGACGGTGATGGCGCCGGGAGCCGCAGCTTCGCCTTCTTCTTCATAGACCGGCACCATGTCCATGCCGCAAGGGGCCTTCCCCGGATGGTCCTGGATATTGGTGGGGTTCATGGGGTCCACCCAGTACTTGATCTTGCGCTCTTTTTTGGCGCTGGGCGCCGCCGGCTTTTCCATCTCACCATAGGCCGGTATGAGGTCGTGGCCCATGGGGTCCTTGCCGGGTTTACTGCTCACATATTTGGGGTCCGTGGGGGAGACCCAGTATTTGATCTTACCGGCTTCGGCCCCGGCCGGGGCCGGATAAACCGGCACCAGGTCTCGGCCCTGGGGATCTTTGCCCGGTTCAGGGCGGATAAACTCCGGGTCCGTCGGGGACACATAGCAGAGCGGTTTTACCCCCGTTTGGGGTCCGGTCATAGAAGCCGGAGCCATTTCTTGGCGCATCAGGTGATAACCGGCCAGGCGCAGGCCCCCATAACCCAGGAAGCACAGAATAATGCCCAGTATTACGCCCCGCCAGAGATTACGTCGCGGTGAACTCATTTCTTTCCTCCCGGAGGGCGCGGAAATTCCTGTCCCACCAGCCACTCCAGTTCAGCCCAGTTTTCTTCAAAATCTTTGAGGTATTCTTGTAATTGAATTTGGGTATTATAAACGGCGATCACATTCTGATAGAGCTGGGCGAAGGTTAAGGTCCCCACCTGGTACGCGGGCAGGGAAGCGTTCGCCGCCTGCTGAGCCTGGGGAATGATCCCCTGTTCATATAGGACGATCTGTTTGGCCAGGCGCTGCAGCTTGGCGTGCCGGTCTTTGATGGCCGCGGCCAGCAGGTTCCAGGCATTTTGATGGGCGTCTTTGGCCGCGCTCTCCTTGGCCTGCTCCTCCCTGATCCTGGGCTTGATCTTGGCGCTCTGCCAGATGGGCAGATTGATCAGGAACCTGGTGCCAAACATGTCGGCCCGCTTTACTTCTGGACTATTTTCCCGCAGGGCGTAGTTGACCCCGATGGTAAGGTCCGGGTAATAATCCTTTTTGGCCAGGTCTACGGATTTTCCCTGTTTGGCGATGAGGGCCTTCAGGGCCTGGAGCTGAGGGCGGGCCTCGGCCCGGGCCAGCAGTTCGTTGAGCTTCAGGTTTAAAGGCCGGGGTTTGAGAGGTTGCGGCCGGGCGATGGCGGTTTGCGGCGGCCTGGAGCGCAGGGCGTTCAAATCCGCCTGAAAGGATTGCTCCTTCTGGGTCCATTGAAAGAGGCGGTCCAGGTAATTGCCCAGCTCCACCTGGGCCTGGAGGACGTCGGCTTGCAAACCCTGGCCCACGCTATAACGGGTCTCGGCCACCTTGACCACCTGCTCCCAGGTCTGCTTGGCGCTTTGGGTCAGGTCGAAATCACTGTAGGCCATGGACAGGTTCCAGTAAGCCGTTACCACCTTGGCCCGCACTTCATTGACCTTATCCTTAAAGGAGTATTGATCGGATTGGGCTTGTCCGGCGGCCACTTCGGAGCGCAGGCGGCGCTTGCCGTAGAAGGGGATCTTCTGGGAGAGTTCGAACATCTTTTGAGTCATTTCGTCCTGGCTGAAGCTCCAGGTATCGGTGGGCAGGTTGGTGATGGCGAAGGAGGCCTCCGGGTCGTCCAGGGCCCCGGCGGAGCGGATGGTTTCTTTGGAGGCCTTGTAGGTCGCTCCCATCTGTCTCACTTCGGGGTTGGCCTTGAGGGCTTCGTTGACCAGGGACCGCAAATCAGCGGGTAGATTGCCGTTGCCCTGGGCCGGTGCCGGCGCCGGCAGGCTGAAGATTATGGCCAGAGCCAGGATCGGAAGAATAAAGACGTGAAAAAATCGCCATCGGTGAGTCATCTCCGCCTCTGCCTTGAAGAAAATTTGAGAGAAAAATATAAACATAGTTCCAGGTATTAGCCAAGTTCTTCGAGGCGCCTTCATCCCTTACCCAATCGGACAGGTTTAAAGGCGCCTTGAAGGTTTATTATCCGGATTCCGCTATTTCCCGATGGACGCCGGATCCGGGGTTAGTTCCGTTACTTTATGCTCTTTAGGTACTTCTCCGGGTCTGCCTGGAACTTCCCCACGCAACCCGGGCAGCAGAAGTAGACCCTTTGGCCCTTGTAATCGGTATAAACGTCCTTGTTGATCTTGCCGCCCAAGACCGGGCAAACGGTCTGAGGCTGGCCTTGGGCTGAAGCATTGGCGGCCAATCCGGCCCCGCTCAGGGCCACCACCAGAATCAATCCCAGGACAACGATAATCATCTTTTTCATCTCTTATACTCCTTAAGATAAGATATTAGTTGCATATTTTCAATGGGTTCAATGGAATGTGCCAGTTGTCCACTGATTACCCATATTGTTTGTGCCGGTCATCTTTCCACCGGGGTTTGGTCGTTGTGGCCGTTCCACGGACTAACAATAACCCTGTCGCGGGGCCTGGCTCCCAGATGTTCCATTATCCCGGAAGGCATGGGTATGCCGGCTTCGGCCAAAGTTCCACACCGGGAACCCGCTAATGGGATTCCTCTATTCCCCCGCAGGTGCTCAGAAGAATCAAGGCCGTCATAGTCATCCCCGGGATAAAGCCGCGGGGTTTAGACCTCTGCAGACAAACCGACCCACGTTCCCCTGAACAACCGAAGGCTGGGGAAATTTTCAACTTAGATTTGAGTAAAACGGGTGATCAGGCGGTGAACTCGGGGGGATGAAAAATGTTGGGGGTAACTAACGTTGGAGAACTTGTAGCTATGGTAAGGATATAGGGGGTTGCTTGAAAAATGGGAGTACCGCCAGCGAGTGGGGAAATAACCGCCAGGTTGCCGGAGGCGGTGCGGCAACAATACGTGCCGCCATGGCCGGTAGTGTTGCAATGGCCAGGCATCCCAGTCTGGCAGCATTGGCTGGAGATAGCCACACCATTGTTGGACCCCGCACAAGCAGGGCAGCCACCAGGATGGGCGTTGGCTTCCGCCGCACTTCCCCAGATCAGCGGAAAAACCGCGCAGAAGATCATGGCGCAGACAAGATAGCGGAATGGCGCGGTTCTTTTCATAACACTTCTAGTTTATCCGGGTCTGGCAGTTAAAGTCAACGATTTTTACGATAATTTATCTCCTGGATTAGAAGAAATCCACCTAGAACATGTAGTTGAAATTGCTGGTAATCATGGACAAACAAAGGAATGGCTGAAACGAGCTTGGTGATAAACGTGGTAAAAGCCAAAATGGCGATCCTGGAGGCGGTCCTTTTTTCGACTGCTCACAGCGTCAGGATCAGCGGCAGGATCATAGGCCGGCGCTCCAGGAGCTTGAAGAAGAGCTTGCGTAGGGCCTTGCCGGCCTGGGTCTGGATTTCCAGCCAATCCTGGGTGGGTTCGTTCAGGCCCCGGAGGACGATCTCCTGGAAGATCTTGCGGGCCTGCTCCAGGAGTGGGGCTTGCTCTTCTTCCAGGGTAAATCCCCGGGTAATAAGCTCAGGATCGGTGACGATGCGGCGGGCGCCCGGGTCCACCGCCACGTAAGCGATGACCAGGCCGTCCGCCGCCAGGTGGCGGCGGTCCCTCAGGACGATGCGGCTGACGTCGCCGACCCCCTTGCCGTCCACAAAGACCCGGCCCGTGTCCGCCTTGGTCTCGCCGATAGCCCAGGTCCCGGCCTCGAAGCGCACCTGATCGCCGTCGGTGGCGAGTAAGACGCGTTCCTCCGGGATGCCCACCATTCGGGCCAGGTGGCCGTGCTTGATGAGGTGGCGCAGCTCGCCGTGGATGGGAATAAAATAGCGCGGCCGGGAGAGGCTCAACAGGAGCTTTAGTTCTTCCTGGGAAGCGTGGCCTGAGGTGTGGATATCGGCCACCTCTTTGTAGACCACTTCGGCGCCCAGGCGGTAGAGGTTATTAATTACCGTGGTGATCGCCCGCTCATTGCCCGGAATGAAGCGAGAGGAGAGGATCACCAGGTCGCCGGGACGGATGTGGATCTGTTTGTGAGCTTCCAGGGCCATACGGGCCAGGGCGCTCAAGGGCTCCCCCTGGCTGCCGGTGGTAATGACGATGGTCTGAGAAGGCGGCAGGCGGTCCAGGTCGCCGACGTTGATCTCCAGGCCGGGAGGGACATCCAGATAACCCAGGTCCTTGGCAATTCGGGAATTGGTCACCATGGATTTGCCGTTGAACAGTACGCGACGGCCGAACTTGGCGGCGATGTTGACGATCTGCTGCATCCGGTGGATATGGGAAGCAAACACCGCCACGATCACCCGGCCCGGGGCCTCGCGGATCAGGGCCTCCAGGGTGGCGCCGATTTTACTCTCGGAGATGGTGTAGCCGGGACGTTCGGCGTTGGTGGAGTCGGACATCAGGGCCAGAACGCCCTTTTCGCCATAGTGGGCAAAACGGTTCAGGTCCATGGCGGCTCCGGCCACCGGAGTTTGGTCGATCTTGAAGTCGCCGGAGTGCACCAGGTAGCCCTGAGGGGTATTAACCACAAAGCCCACGCCGTCCACAATGGAGTGGCAGACCCGGATGAATTCGAACTCGAAGGGCCCCAGGGATAGCGGTTCCGAAGGCTTGATCTCCCGGAGGTCAGTGGAGTTCAGCAGGCCATGCTCCCTGAGCTTCTCCCGCAGCAGGGCCAGAGTCAGGGGGGTGCCATAGACCGGGAGGTCAAATTCCTTGAGCAGGAAGGGCACCGCGCCGATATGGTCTTCGTGGCCATGGGTCAGGACCAGAGCAGTGAGCTTGTCCCGGCGGTCCCGGAGATAGGAAAAATCGGGAATGACGATGTCGATCCCGAGGGTGGGGTCTTCGGGAAACATGAGGCCCGCATCCACCACCACCAGGTGGTCGGCGGTCTCCAGGGTCATCATGTTAAGGCCGATCTCGCCGACTCCCCCCAGAAAAGTAAGGTCGACCCAATTATTGGGCGCTGTCGGGACCATAGGGATAATAGGGGTCGTAGTTGGCATCAATGGCCTGGAATACTTTCGCCATCAGGTCCTCTTTGCGCCGAAAGTCTTGGGGATTAATCGGAGGTGAAATGATCACCTTGACCGGACCGGGCTTGACGCGCAAACTATCACGGGACTTGATGTAGCGGGTGCCGTTAATGCTTACCGGCACGACAGGCTGGCCGGCCTTGGATGCCATGATAAACACGCCCTTCTTGAAAGGAATGAGTTCCGGGGTGGGGACCCGAGTGCCTTCCGGATAGATGATCATCGAGGCGCCGGCTCTTATACGCTCCGCCGCCTGATCGAGGCTCTTCATAGCCTCTTTGAGACTGTCCCGGTCTAAGGACACCGAACCCATGCGGTCCAAGGCCGCACCGAAAAGGGGAATCTGGAAGAGGGATTTTTTGGCGACGAACATGATGCGTCCCGGCAGGAAAGCCAGTAGAGTGAAGATATCGAAATCGGAGCGATGGTTGGCGGCGAAGACATAAGCCTGGCCCGGGGTCAAGTGCTCCAGGCCCTGCACCTCCACAGGAACGCACATGACGCGCAGGATATTCCGGGCCCACCATTTGGTGAGGTACTGGACCTTCCTGCCGTCCCGGTCGATGGGCGCCACCAGGATAACAGTGGAAGCGATAATCACAGTGAACACCGTCAACCAAAAGATAAACCACAAGCCCCAGACCACTTAGTTAAAACCTCCTTGATCAAGCTTTAAATCTAACTGGAAATCAGGGAGGCGTCAACTTTTATGGCCCGCAGTGGGCGGGGAAAGCTGAAGGCGGGGTTGCAGGGCGCCCGGAGTGACTGCCGCTGCCTTGCCAAAGGTAACCGGCTGGTATTTTCAGGGAAATTGGTATAAAGTATTTTGGAACCGAGTCCATCAGCCGTCCAACCCTGAAATCATGGCCACCCCTAAGATTACTTCCGCCGAATATCTCCTTAGCGTCCACCGGAGGGAGCACCTGCCTGCGGGGGATTTGCCCGAAGTGGCTTTTCTGGGCCGCTCCAACGTGGGCAAGTCCTCCCTGATCAACGTCCTCCTGGGGCGCAGGAAACTGGTGCGCACCAGCTCCCACCC
This sequence comes from Deltaproteobacteria bacterium, assembly GCA_023381945.1. Next base: position 3,150 of record JAMCQY010000218.1, on the reverse strand, counting down.
GGGCTGCACCCGGGCCCTCAACTTCTTTCTGGTGAACGGGCGCTGGCACTTTGTGGACCTGCCGGGGTTCGGCTATGCCGCGGTCTCCAAAGAGCTTAAGGCCCAATGGGGGCAAATGATCCTGGAGTACCTCGGGACCCGTGAGAATCTGGCCGCGGTGGTCCTCCTCCAGGACGGCCGCCGGCGGGCGGGGCCGGAGGAGCTGTTTCTATGGGACTTCCTAAAGGAAAGGAACCGGGCGGTCATTCCGGTGCTGACCAAGGCGGACAAATTGAAACAAGGGGAGCGGAGCCGCCAGTTGAAACATCTGGCCGAGGTTCTGAAGCCCCTGGGGGTGGCGGCCGGAGAGGTCATCTGGTTTTCGGCCATGACTCACGAAGGCCGTGAGCGCCTGTGGACGCGGCTGTTGGCCTGCCTGGGCGAGGGATAGCTTCCTCTGCACCACCAGGTGGCCGCATAATCTCGATGGAAAGCTAAAAAAGCGATGTGGCTGCGAAATACCGGCAGAAACCTCCTGGCGCTCTTAATCGGGCTTTTGGTCTCAGTAGTCTTATTGGAAGGCCTCCTGAGAATCTTTCAACCCATTGAATACCGGGTGAAAGCCAATAAGATCAAATTACCCCGGGATAAAAAATATCAGTTCCGCAATGATGAAACCGACAAGCTGGATAGAATTATCTACAGCAGCAGAAATCATCAGGGTTTTAGGGGAGAGCCGCTGCCATCAAACTTTGCCGGGTCCTTGACGGTCATTGCCATCGGCGGCAGCACCACCGAATGCCTGTTGATTTCCGACGGCAAGGCCTGGTGCGACCTGCTGGCCCGTAAATTAACCGCCAGGTTCAAGCCGGTCTGGCTCGGCAACGGCGGCCTGGACGGCATGTCAACTTACGGGCATATCACTTTTCTGGAAGATTATATCATCAGGCTCAAGCCCAAAGTGGCCCTGTTTCTCGTCGGGGCCAACGACATCAGTCTGGTGGAAGGCCAACGCACTGACGACTCAAAATTTTTTCGAAAGTCCATTACCGGAGTGCTGGCCTCCGCTTGGGAAGGGTTGCTTAATCACAGTGAAGTGCTGGATTATGCCACCAATTTCTACCGGTACTACAAGGCCAAGCGTATGGGCTTGATCCATCGCATTTTTGATTTTCCTCGATTGCCACAGTTAGAAATTCCCCCGGAACAGGAGCAAGCCATCCTGAAAGAGCATCAGGAGAAGTTTCTTCAGCCCTATGCCCGGCGGTTGACGAAACTTATCTCGCTTTGCCGGGATAACCATATTAAACCGGTGTTTATTACTCAACCGGTGGTCTTCGGCGACCTCATCGACCCCTTAACCGGGGCCGATCTGGCTAAAGCCCAATCCTACGGCTACAATGGCAGGGTCCTCTGGGAGGTTCTGGAGCTTTATAACGGCGTGGTGCGGGACGCCGGCCGGCGTCAGCAGGTATTTGTGATTGATCTGGCCAGGGAAATGCCGAAAAGCACGGAATATTTTTACGATACCTATCACTTCAGCAATGCCGGCTCACGAAGGGTGGCGGAAATCGTTTATCGGCAGTTAGAGCCGCTTTTAGAGAAACATTTTCCCCAATTTACGGTAAGCAAGTGAAATATATTGAAGTATTTTAATTAGATCAGAAAGACCAGATAGGCAGCGGTTGGGCATTCTAATGAAACTGATGATGTATCCCGTCGCGGGTGACTATTTTTTTGATACTTTTGAATATGAATAGCGACTGTCACATAAGATTATTTTTCTATGAATTTATAAAAAGCAATCGGATATTCAATATCTTTACAAAAATCATTAATATCTGGTAATATAGTAAAGTTATGCTTCAGCATAATATTAGTAAAAATATTATGAAAAATATCATCAACAAATGGCTTTTTGCCATCATGACGCCAATAAGGACATATCATTATATGACATTGTGACGCGGCTAATCTTTCTATTTGTCTCAGCCAATAATCTAAATAATAATTTTTTATCCATAATTCGTTTATGGCATACTGATCAACATTAATTGATCCTTTTAGCCAAATAAAATTATATTTCCTACCATTTAATTTATGAAGACTCGTACGATGTGAACAATAATAGCCTTTGGCAAACCCTTTAATCCGGTTGAAATGGAAAAGAAATGGGTCATTCTCGATGAAGTGAATCACGGCGGCGCGCCGCTCATGACAAATATCCAGGGCATCCCCATAACCCGGTCCGATATCTAAGAAACTTAGTCCCTCCAGATTAATATCCAAGGCTTCAACAAATGAGGTGAATTCTTTTCTTTTGTTCAGCGATTGGCGCTTATAGAAATTATAATTTACATAATTTAATTTAATTAGGTAATTGTTAAAGTCATTAATGTTGGTTATCTTTTTTAATTGCTTATTGTGATACCAAAATGATAAGATTCTTATAAACTTATTGCCGATCTTATTAGGATCTAATAAGGATATTTTAATCGGCATAATGTCTCTGGCGTTGTGGGCCGTGCTCATAAAAGCTCCTGAGAATTATTGTCGTCAGATTAAGCAACCGAAATTAATAGATAATCAGGCCCGAGCATTTATTGCCATAAATCCAACCCTGGCCGCTTCCGACAGGGAGATTTTCGGCCCTGCGGTTAACGACGCAGGTAATTTGCTGTTAACAAGATAGTTTTTGCTGGTTATTTTGCATATAGGCAAAAATGCCGGTTTCCTGGTAGGTTTTTTTACTGATTATGAACAGGTATATTTACCTATTAATTTTGTATATACCTAATAACCGCTCTATGAAAATTTTCCCACCACAGCTAGATCCGTTATAGCCAGTTCTTCCGCCGGATGCCCAGCAAACCGCTCAGCCAAAGGAAAACCTTGGTTAATACATTCCAGGGCCTCCAAATCCAAAGTCTCTTCTTTTAACAAAATACTGACACCAATACTCTTGAATAAGTCATAATATTCATAGGCCCTGAGACGATTATGGTCCATGAATTTATTTCTCGTCCATCTTTTCCATTCATCTTCATTTCTGTCCGGCTAGGCCCAAGCCAGGTTTAACTGGTTATTCACATTCATATTATCCGGCAGGGGGCCGGGCGGTTCAAAGAGTTCCTGCACAGTGCAGGTTTGAAATAGGTTAAGCTGCAAGAC
>JAMCQY010000044.1 GCA_023381945.1 Deltaproteobacteria bacterium | reverse complement strand
TTGCAAAAAACTGTTGAGGTCCCGGAACTGGCCACCCCCTTGGGGGAGGTGCGGGAACTCATCGAGAAGATGATTCAGGACACACGGTCGCTGACTTTCGAACTGAGCCTGCCGGTACTTTATGAACTGGGATTCGAGGCGGCGGTGGAATGGTTCGCCAAGCACGTCAGGGCTCAGCATGGCGTGCAGGTAGAAGTGCAACGGGAGATGAAACCCATTCCCATGACCGATGAAATCAAGGTGCTGCTCTTCCGTTCGGTGCGGGAGTTGATGATGAACATCGTCAAACATGACCTTAAAGGTTTTGTCAAGTCGGGCAGCAGTGCCGGCTTTGGACTCTTCAGTATCCGTGAGCGTCTGCATTACTTGGGGGGGCGGGTGGATATGGCTTCCAAGGAAGGCGAGGGGACCCGGGTCACACTAACAGTGCCACTGAAATACGCCAAAAAAATTCACATAGGAAAGGCAAGATGACCATCAAGATCATTCTGGCGGATGACCATCAGATAGTGCGCCATGGACTGCGCAGCCTCCTGGCCCTGGAATCGGACATACAGGTGGTGGCCGAGGCGGATAACGGCCGTTCAGTGTTGCGCCTGGTCAGAGAAACTTCTCCCAACGTCATCATCATGGACATCTCCATGCCCGGTTTAAACGGCATCGAGGCCACCCGGCAAATACTCACCGAGTGCCCTGGGGTCAAGGTTATCGCCTTGTCCATGCACTCCGACAGCCTCTTTGTACTCAACATGCTGAAGGCCGGCGCTTCCGGGTATCTCCTGAAAGACTGTGCCTTGGAGGAACTGGTTAAAGCCATCCGCTCCGTGGTGGACCAGAAGACCTATCTGAGCCCCGGCATCTCGGACGTGGTCATCAAAGATTTTGTCAGCGGCTGGAGCAGCGCCGGCGCCTCGGCCTTCTCGGTGCTGACGGCCAGGGAACGGGAAGTTTTGCAGCTTATGGCCGAGGGCAAGACCACCAATCAGATTGCCGACTGCCTCTGCGTCAGCATCAAAACAGTGGAATCGCACCGCAAGCAGATTATGAATAAATCCGGAATCCACAGCGTCGCCGAACTGACCAAATATGCCATCCGGCAGGGTTTGACCTCTTTGGACGACTAGGCCGGTTTAACTATACATAGCGTCATAAATATTTGCGTATCGTTGTCACCCTGAGCGAAGCGAAGGGTCTATCAGGTTGTTGAAAAACTCCATGCTCGCGATTGGTGCCTAATGGCGCTATAATGCTGGACATCAAGATTTCGTGAGGTTGATGTCCATGCGCGGCGACGATCATCATCAGGACCACATGTTCAGTTATATTTCTGCCGAGCAGCGAGTGCCTCAAGAGCATCCCTTGCGGCCTATCCGGCAGATGGTGAATCAGGCTTTGCGGGACCTGTCGCCGGAATTTGAGGCCATGTATGCCAAGGTGGGGCGTGGTTCTGTCCCGCCGGAAAAGTTGTTACGGGCCTTGCTCCTCCAAGCCTTTTACTCCATCCGCAGTGAACGGCTGCTCATGGAGCAGTTGGATTACAACCTGCTGTTTCGTTGGTTTGTGGGCCTGTCCATGGATGACGCCGTCTGGGATCATTCGGTCTTCTCCAAGAACCGAGATCGCCTCATTGCCTCGGATGTGGCTGCCGCTTTCTTCGAGCGCATCCTGAAGCAAGCCAAGCTGGCCGGGCTCTTGTGCGATGAGCACTTTACCGTGGACGGCACCCTCATCGAAGCCTGGGCCTCGCTGAAAAGTTTCCGGCCCAAGGACGGCGAGCCACCGACCGGCGGAGGCCGCAACCGGACCGTGGATTTCCATGGCGAGCCGCGTCGCAATGACACCCACGCCTCCAGCACCGACCCCGAGGCCCGCCTGTGGCGCAAGGGTCTCGGCCATGAGGCTAAACTCTGCTACATGGGCCATGTGCTGATGGATAACAAACATGGCCTGATCCGGGACAGCCGCTTCACCTTGGCCACCGGCACCGCCGAACGGGAGGCCGCCTGGGAAATGGTAAAGGCTATTCCCGGCAAGCATTGGATCAGCGTCGGCGGCGACAAAAACTACGACACCCGGGACTTTGTCAAGAAGCTCAGGAGCCGCCGGGCCGTGCCCCATGTAGCCCGAAAACGCAGCTGTTCGGCCCTGGATGACCGCACCACCCGGCACGCCACTTACGCCCTCAGCCAGCGGCTGCGAAAACGGGTGGAAGAAATCTTCGGCTGGATGAAAACCGTTGGTCATCTCCGCAAAACCCGTCACCGCGGCCGAGAGCGGGTGGCCTGGTCCTTCACTTTCACCGCCGCGGCCTACAACCTGGTGCGAATGCGAAATCTCCTGGCTGTATAAGGCCAAAGGGCGAGTGAAGTTATCAAAGAGGCTCATAAACAGGCCGAACCCAACAATGATAAACCCAAAGAGCCACCAAAAACTCAATTTGCGACTTTAAAAAATCGACCTGCGAGAAAAACCACTCCTTTAATTAACCATTTTTCAACAGCCTGCTAGATAATAAAATTAGGTCTCTGTGGCTATTGTCAAGGAGGAAGGAAGGACTGGGGAGTCAAGCAAAGATTCTTGTTGTAATCAAAACCGGTTTGAACCACCGAATGAAAATTCACCTCAAAGTTTTTGCCCCCGTCCCGATCTTCTGTTTTCCTTCCCCCGTCCCATTCTTCACCTTCTTGACAGCTCTCCGCCAAACGCGGTAAGGTAAAGTTATCAGACTTGCAGAATCACGATTTCTTAGAGGATCAGGCACATGGAAAAGAGTAAGGATGCGGCTTCCAGAGCCATGTTAAAAGTGGCGGAGCGCGGGGATTTAAGCACCATTTGGGACCGCTTTGCGGCCCAGACCCCGCAATGCGGCTTCGGCGAGTTGGGTACCTGTTGCCGCAACTGTCTTCAGGGACCCTGCCGTATTGACCCCTTCGGGGAGGGGGCCACAACGGGAGCCTGCGGCGCCTCGGCCGACACCATCGTAGCCCGCAACCTGGTGCGGGCTATTGCCGCCGGCACTGCCTCCCATTCCGGCCATGCCAAGCACCTGGCCCATACCCTGCTCAAATCCGCCACCGGCCGGGCCCCGGATTATCCTATTAAAGACGGCGCCAAGCTCAAGGCGGTGGCCGGGCGTCTGGGCTTGGTTACCGAGGGCAAAACAACCACGGAAATTGCCAAGTTGGTGGCCGAAGCCGCATTGGCCGACTTTTCCGAGAAGGAGACGCCGGTGGCTTGGGCCGCCACCAACGTCACCCAAGGGCGGGTCGAGACCTTCCTCAAATATGGCGTGGTGCCCACCGGCATCGACGCCACGGTTTCGGAAATCATGCACCGCACCCATTACGGCGTGGACGCCGACCCGGTCAACCTCCTGCTGGGCGGAGTCAAGTGCGCCCTGGCGGATTTCGCCGGCTGCGCCATGGGCACCGATTTGGCCGACGTCCTCTTCGGCACGCCCCAGCCGGTGGTCAGCCAGGCCAATTTAGGGGTGCTGAAGGCCGATGCCGTCAATATCGGCCTGCACGGCCACAGCCCCATCCTCTCTGACCTGATCGCCCAGGTGGCCCATGATTTGGACGCCGAAGCCAGGGCCGCGGGCGCCGCAGGAGGCATCAACCTGGTGGGCATCTGCTGCACCGGCAACGAGGTGCTCATGCGCCACGGCATCCCGTCGGCCACCCATTCGGTCTCCCAGGAACTGGCCATCGTCACCGGCGCCCTGGACGCCGTGGTGGTGGATTACCAGTGCATCATGCCTTCTCTGGCCCGACTGGCGGAATGCTTCCATACGAAACTCATCACCACCATGCCCATCGCCAAGATCCCCGGTGCCACCCACATCGAATTCAGCGAAGA
>JAMCQY010000242.1:3446-3864 GCA_023381945.1 Deltaproteobacteria bacterium | reverse complement strand
ATTATGGGACCAGGGATTATCACCTCCAACGTGGACAATGACGCCGGCGGCATTACCACATATTCCGTGGCCGGCGCCGCTCTCGGCTATAAGATCCTTTGGGTATTCGTCCCGATGATTGTGGCCCTAGTGGTGATCCAGGAGATGTGTACCCGCATGGGTGCGGTTACCGGCAAAGGGCTGGCAGACCTGATCCGGGAACGCTTCGGAGTCAAAATCACCTTTTATGCCATGTTGGGCCTGCTCCTGGGCAACCTGGGCAACATCATGAGCGAATTTGCCGGGGTGGCGGCCAGCATGGAGTTGTTCGGGGTGAGTAAATACATCTCCTTGCCGCTGGCGGGGCTGTTCACCTGGTGGCTGGTGCTGCGCTGGTCCTATAAGGTAGTGGAACGGGTCTTTCTGGCTGCCTGTCTCA
>JAMCQY010000242.1:0-3436 GCA_023381945.1 Deltaproteobacteria bacterium | reverse complement strand
CGAGTTTTTCCTTTAACAGTCACTATCTGATAATTCTCGTCGGCGTCATCGGCACCACCATTGCCCCCTGGATGCAGTTTTATATCCAGTCCGCCGTGGTGGAAAAAGGGATTACCGTTAAAGATTATGCCTATACGAAATACGACGTTATTGTAGGCAGCATCATGGTCAATCTGGTGGCCGTGTTTATTGTCATCTCCTGCGCCGCCACGCTGCATCTGAACGGCATCAAGATAGAGTCGGCCAAGGAAGCGGCCCTGGGTTTAGCGCCTCTGGCCGGGGCCTGGGCCTCCACTTTGTTTGCCATCGGCCTGCTGAACGCCTCACTCTTTTCGGCGTCGATCCTGCCTTTGTCCACGGCATATTTCACCTGTGAGGCCTTCGGTATCGAGGCCGGCATCGACAAGACCTGGGGGGAGGCGCCGGCTTTTTACTGGCTTTATACAGTCTTGATCGCGGTAGGGGCCGGCTTCATCCTGATTCCCGACATTCCTCTGATCGAAGTGATGTTTTGGTCCCAGGTCATCAATGGCGTGATGTTGCCTTTTGTCCTCATCTTTATGCTTATCCTGATCAATAATCGGGATATTATGGGCGATTACGTCAACAGCCGGACTTTTAATATCATCTCCTGGGTTACGGTGGTGATTATGATTGCCCTGACCCTGTTGATGGTAGTTACTTCACTTTTCCATTCGTAAGAACTCAAGCAATTGAGCAAAACCATGGGATCTCCCCACCCAACCCTCCGATAGACTCCAAGCCGCCTCGTTAGGCCGCTCATGACGCAGCTTTCATAAGTCTGCCTTGCCAAATCTGCCTGAATGATTACCTTCGATTAAACCCCGGCAGGGGCAGCACCCGCCCTGGCGTCTTGCATAAGGGCAAACACCTGGGTCCGTCCCTGCCAAAAAAGGGAGGGGTTGATTTATGAAAGTTTTTATGACCGGCGGAACCGGCTTTGTGGGCAGCTATCTCTCCCGGAAACTGGCCGAAGAGGGCCATGGAATCACGATTCTCACCCGCAAGGCGCAACCGCCCGAGCCGCCCTTGCCCAGCATCAGTTTCATCACTGGTGATCCTACCCAGGAGGGGCCTTGGATGGGGATGGTGCCGGAGCACGACTGGATCATCAATCTGGCGGGCGCCTCCATCTTTACCCGCTGGAGCGAATCGTACAAGAAGGAACTGCACGACAGCCGTATCCGCACCACCCGGAACCTGGTGATCGCCCTGGCCGATGGAGACCGGCGGCAACTCCTCTGCAGCACCTCGGCGGTGGGCTATTATGGGCCTCGAGGTGATGAGGTGCTCACCGAGGACTCCCCGCAAGACTCTTATTTTCTGGCCAAACTGGCGGAGGACTGGGAGGCGGAGGCCCTGAAGGCGCAGGAATTGGGGATCAGGGTGGTGATCACCCGCTTCGGCATCGTCATGGGGAGGGGCGGCGGCGCTTTAGGACAGATGGCGCCGATGTTCAAGAAATTCCTGGGCGGCACCCTGGGCGAAGGTACGCAATGGTTTTCCTGGATTCACCAGGAGGATCACGCCCGGGCCTTCAGCTTTATCCAGGCGCATCCCAAAATCCACGGTCCGGTCAACCTCACTGCGCCCCAGCCGGTCCGCAATCGAGACCTGACCCGAGCCCTGGGCAGAGTGTTGAACCGGCCCACGTTGCTGCCGGCGCCAGCATTCATGATGCGCCTGGTCCTGGGAGAATTTGCCGAGGCCCTGCTGACCGGGCAACGGGTGGTTCCGAGGAAGTTGCTTGATGCGGGGTTCAAGTTTAACTTCCCCAATATAGAAAAGGCGTTGAAGGATTTGTTGGGGTGAAAGATAGGGGCCAGAGGACAGGGTAAAGCATTTACTAAGCGCTGATCCCTAAACCCTAATCCCGTTATTTTTTCTTGCCCATCAGGATGCTGGCCTCCGGACTGCTCTGAATATGCTCCGGTGCAGTCAACTCCGCCTCCTTCAGCCATTGCGCCACTTCGCCGTAGGTATAGGCCCGGCCCCGGGGGGTGACGGCCAGCATATGCACCCCGAACATGGCGGCCACCGGGGGCGTGTAGCCGTCGGGGTTGAGGTAGAAGTCCTGGATCGCCAAGCGGCCGCCGGCAACCAGGGCGGCCACCGCCTTCCTGATGATGAGCAGGCTTTGCTCTTCATTGTGACTGTGCAGAATGTGGGAAATCCAGATAAAATCGTAGCCCGAGCCGATGTCGTCCTGGAGAAAGTTGCCTGCCCGGGTGTCGATCCGGGCATCCAAACCGGCTTTGGCGATATTCTCCCGGGCGATTTCGATGGGGCCGGGGAGATCGAAGACGGTGGCGTTCAGGCCCGGATTGGCCTGGGCAAAGGTGATGGCGTAAGTGGCGGGCCCGCCCCCCAGGTCCAGGAGATGGCGGACTCCTTGCAGGTTCAATTTCGGCGCTACCTGGGGCGCCAGGTCCCGGGCCAGGGCGTGCATGCCTAAGATAAAGGCGCGCATGCTCTCCTCATCGCGCTTGGGCCGGGTGTCTACCCAGGTTTCGGGCTCCACCCCTTCAAAATGACCCACCAGGATGGTGTTCTGCAAATCATTCCAGCCCCGCTCGAAGGTATGGCCCATGTGCTTGAGGATGGCGCCCCGGTAATCATCTTTGCTCTGTACCAGGAAGCGGGAGGCGATTTTACTATTTTGGAAATAGTCTACGCCCTTGGTAAGCAGCCCCAGGGCCGCCAGGCCGTTCAAAAAAATGCCCACGGCGCGGTCGTTGGCCTTGAGCCAGGCCGCGGCTTCCACGGCGCTGTGAGGCTCTTCCAGAAAGTCGAAGACCGCCAGATCCACTGCCACCGTAAGCATCTTGGCGGCCTGAAAACCCCGGCCCATCTCCATGAGTTGATGGAAGCCGCCTTCCTGATCAAGAGTCATGATTTATCTCCTTTCCGTGATTTGCCGGGATGGTTGGAAGCAAGCTTTTAAGAATAACTATAAGAAGGCAAACTCATTTGTCACCCGTCGAGCAAGGTAAAATATGGAATCCATGGGGCGGGCTGTGCCCGCCGAATAATGGCGTCCACCGGGCGCCCATAATTCTTTCCCCCTCACCCCTCTCCCCCATCGGGGGAGAGGGAAAGAAAAATTTATTCTATCAGCAGCCCCTGCAAGGCCGCCTTCAGGGCCGGCAAGTCGTCGGGCAGGAGGGTGCGCATATCCAGCAGCAGAATATCTTGTTCAATGCGGGCGATAATCGGCGGTTGGGCCTGGCGCAGGCGGGCCTCCAATTGTTGGGGCGTCAAAGAGGGTATGGTGAGGGCCAGGGCGCGGCTTTCCAGGCTCACCTGAGGCAGGGCGCCGCCGCCGACCCGGCCGATGCTGTCCACCACCCGGACCTGGATTCCCTCCCCCAGGGCGCGGCGCAGGCTGCGGGCCAGGGCCTTGGCCTGACGGTCC
>JAMCQY010000196.1 GCA_023381945.1 Deltaproteobacteria bacterium | reverse complement strand
CCGTCGCGGATATCGCCCTGGATGAACTTTATGGCCCCGAAAATGCCTTCCAGATTAAAGAGGTTGCCGCCGTAGACCGGCAGCATGGCGTCCAGAATGGTGACCTGGGCTCCGGAATTCACCGCCAAGTGGGCAATGGTACTGCCGATCATGCCCGCGCCCCCGGTGATCAAGACGCGGACACCTTGTAATGATGGCAAGTTATTAATGAAATACCTCCACCAACATGCCTCGGAATAGAACAACGGCCCTGGCAAGTGGCCAGGAAATAATCCCGGCCAGTGATGCAGTGCAGCCGCTTGTCAATCCTATCAAAACCGCAGGCCGATCTCAACCAGGTTCTGCGGGAGCGGTAAAATAGCAGCCATGGCACCACAATTGCAGCGGATATTACCATAATATTTTTTTAATTTATTTGACTTTTGTGTTAATGTTTTTAACCAACTTGTGCAAAAAATAAATCATCAGCTTCTTGGCTTCATTTCCTCACCGGGTTGCCACACTTACAGGAGGTGGTCTCAGGCGGAGTGATCCAGAAAGCATGGACCAAGGATGGTCAAATGAGAGTCTCTATGAAAGATTATCGATTTGCCGATCTCTTGGACATGCGCCTGATTCAAACCCTGGCCGATGCCAATTACCGGGCCACCGGCCTGCCCATGAGCATCATCGACGCCTTTGACAAATCCTTCCTGGTCCGGGCCGGCTGGACCGATCTCTGCATGAATTTCCATCGCGCCAACCCTGCTTCCAGCCAGATCTGCCGTGAAAGCGATGCCAGCGTCAACGGCCATCTGGTGGAGGGGGAGGCCTATCGCTACCGTTGCAAATTCGGCCTCTGGCACGTCGCTATCCCCATCCTGGTGGCTGGGCGTCATCTGGCCACCATGTTCATGACTCAGTTTGGGGTCGAGGGCGATATCCCCGAGAGGGAATTTTTTCTCAAGCAAGCGCAGAAATTCGAATACGACGTGGATGGTTACCTGGCGGCTTTGGATCGCCTGCCGGTCTTCAGCCGTGAGAAGGTCGTCTCTATCATGGCCTATGACAAGGCCCTGGTGCACTTCCTCTCGGAACTGGCGGAGCAATCCCTGGAACTGAAAAAATTCCAGGTGGATTTGGAGGACAAGGTCAAGGAGCGTACGGCCGAACTGGCCGAAGCCAATGCCTTTATGTCCAATATCTTCGATAATTCCGTCGACACCATCGGCATTGCCGACCGACACGGCAATTTGATCAACTGGAATAAAGCCGCGGAAGAGATGTATGGCTACACCTTTGCCGAACTGCAGGGGAAAAAGGCATTTGAGCTTTACGCCGATAAAGACGCCCTGGATAAAATGTTGACGCAGTTGCGCCGGGACGGGTTCGTCAAGCACTACGAAATCGACATGAGGAAACGGGACGGCACAATTTTCCCCTGCAGTTTGTCCGTCAAAATTTTGCGCGACCAGAATCAGAAGACCGTGGGCAGCGTTACCGTAGCCCGAGACCTCACTGAAACTAAGAAATTTTTGTCCAACCTGCAAGCCTCCAATGAGCAACTCCAGTCCCTGGTCAGAGAAGCCGAAGAGCGCAACCGCTATATGGCCCTGCTCCAGGAGATGAATGAGTTCTTCCAGTCCTGCCAGACCCCTGAAGAAACCTATGAGGCCATTGCTCATTATACCTCCAAATTCTTCCCGGGCTATGGCGGGGCGCTCTATCTCCTGAATAACTCCGAAAACTTTTTCGAGATTGTGGCCAACTGGGGTGAAACTGCGCCCCTGGAGACGCTCTTCGGCCACAACGAGTGCTGGGCCCTGCGGCGCAGCCGGCTTATCCTGGTCAATGACCCGCCCAACTCGCTGAATTGCCCGCACGTCTCATCCGCCTTGCCTGCCGGTTACCTTTGTGTGCCCCTGATCGCCCAGGGCAAGGAATTGGGGATTCTCCATTTGCAGAGCCCTTCGGCGGAGTTGGTGGAGCAGATGCAGAGCTTCGAGCCCTATACCAAGCCGGTAGCCGAAGCCATGGCCATGGCCTTAGCCAACTTGAACCTCCGGGAGTCCCTGAAAAACCAGGCCGTCAGGGATGGTGTTACCGGCCTGTTCAACCGGCGTTATCTAAACGAGACCCTGGAACGGGAACTGAGCCGCGGCAAGCGCCTTGGGGTTAACATGGGCTTCATCATGATGGACCTGGACCACTTCAAGGAATACAACGACATCTATAGTCACGAAGCCGGCGACCAGATGTTGGAGGCCTTGGGCAATCTCATTCGCTGGCAGACCCGCAAAGAAGACATTCCTTGCCGCTATGGCGGGGAAGAGTTCCTCATCGTCATGTCCGGGGCGCCCTTGGAGGTTGTCCTGGAACGGGCTCAGGAGTTGCACCAGCAGGTTAAGCAGCTACATCTGCAATACCGGCACCTCCACCCGGTGACGACCTCCGTCGGCGTGGCGGTCTATCCCGATCATGGCTCCTCCGCCAAGGAAATTATTCGGGCGGCGGAAAGCGCCTTGCGTCGAGCCAAGACGGAGGGCCGCGACCAGGTGGTGGTGGCGGATTCCGAGGTTTTGGCCAAGAACCTTGCCATGTGATAAATCCGACGGGAGCCGGGGTACCGGAGAAGGTTTCTGATCTTACTGTGGAATCAGTTGGTGGCATAGGCGTCTCGCCTGTGCCTTAAAAATTCTCACTTTTCTCGTTCTTCTACCTCCCAAGCTCCTGCTTTGGGGGCGCCTCAGTAAAAATATGGATTGTCGTTCTGAGGAAGTGCAGCGACCGGAGAATCTAGAAGCCATTGCAAAACCTTGGTTCTCAATAAATGTCATTCTGAGCGAAGCGAAGAATCTTGTCTTTTCAAATACATAGACCATTCGCTTCTCTCAGGGTGACAGAAAAAGGCGGTTTTGCAATAGCTTCTAGTATCTTAAATGAACAAGAGACGAGAAATAAAATCATTTAATCAGTTAACCTTTGAAACCGGCGTAAAAGACTTTTGCTCCTGCCTTCGCTTTTCCGCATAAAATTGATACATTGTCTTTGCTGACCACTGACTACTGGCTATTGCTATGACAAAACTCTCCTGCTTTAAGGCTTACGATGTCCGGGGCCGGGTTCCGGAAGAACTTAATGAGGATCTGGCCTATAAAATCGGCCGGGCTTACGCCACCTTTCTAAAGCCGGCAAAGGTGAGCATCGGCCGGGATATCCGCACTTCCAGCCTCCCTCTGGCTCAAGCCCTTACCAATGGGCTTATTGACAGCGGCGTTGAGGTCTGGGACCTCGGCCTGTGCGGCACCGAGCAAGTCTATTTCTACACCAGCGCCCTTAAACTCGACGGCGGCATCATGGTCACCGCCAGCCACAACCCTCCGGATTACAATGGTCTGAAACTGGTGCGCCGGGAATCCCGCCCCGTGAGCGGCGATACCGGCCTCCGGGACCTGGAGGTGTTGTCCGCGGCCGGGAAATTTCCACCACTTGCCCAGAACCCCGGTAAGGTGGTTGCCACCGACGCCTTTGAGGCCTACATCGCTCACCTGTTCACCTACGTGGACACCTCGGTCCTCAAGCCTCTGAAAATAGTGGTCAATGCCGGCAACGGTTGCGCCGGTCCGGTGCTGGAGCGTCTGGAGCGGCACCTGCCCTTCCGCTTTATAAAACTGCACTTTGAGCCGGACCCCGCTTTTCCGCATGGCGTCCCCAATCCGCTCCTGCCCGAGAACCGGGAGGCTACTGCAGCAGCAGTGCGCCGTCATGGCGCTGACGCCGGGCTGGCCTGGGACGGCGACTTCGACCGCTGCTTCTTCTTTGACGAACAGGGAGGGTTTCTCGAAGGCTACTACATCGTCGGCTTTTTGGCTCAGGCGCTGCTGGCCCGGCACCC
>JAMCQY010000199.1 GCA_023381945.1 Deltaproteobacteria bacterium | reverse complement strand
CTTGGAATATTCAGGCAAAGATGGAGCTGCGCTGGCAAGGCTTATCTGCGCAATCCAGGACTGGCTAGAGTGCGAAGGGAAGCCCTGGTTGGGAGGATATTAAATGCTTATAAGACTTTTTAGCTGTCGGCAGGGCTGCCAGCTTTTCCTCAAAGTATTTCAGACAGGCATCCACCACCCCGGGATCATAAAGGATACCCCTATTCATGGTAATTTCGGCCAGGGCCTTACCAATACCGATGGCCGGGCGGTAGGGCCGATGGGAGCACATGGCGTCCACCACATCGGCCACCCCGAGGATTTTCGCTTCCAGCAAGATGTCAGGACCGTGCAGTCCCTGGGGATAGCCGGAGCCATTGATTCTCTCGTGATGCTGCAAAACAATCTGGGCGATAGGCCAGGGAAATTCCACTCTTTTCAAGATTTCATAACCGGATCGAGGGTGAGTCCGGATCATACTCATTTCCACTTCGGTAAGACTGGAGGGCTTGGCCAGGATTTCGGCGGGTATCGCAATCTTGCCGAGATCATGGACAATGGCAGCCAGGCGGATTCCTTCAATGCGGTCCGGCGGCAAGCCCATTACGTCGGCGATGGATCGGGCCAGGTCGGCTACCCCCCGCTGGTGCCCGGCAGTATAAGGGTCCCGGTCTTCGATGATCAGGGAGATAACCTGGATGATCCCCCTGAGTGCCTTACGCACTGCATCCCCGGCGGCGGTGACTTTTGAGACCATTTCCTTTAAGGTCTGATTAGCCGCAACCAGTTCGGCAGTTCGTTCCCGAACCCGGTTCTCCAAGTCATCCCGGGCCTGGCGCAGGGCCTCTTTGGCCTTCATGCGCTCCACTGAGTAGCGCAGTGAGCGCAACAACAGCTCGCCATTGACCCTGCCCTTGACCAAAAAATCCTGGGCCCCTTCCCGCACCGCACGGATGGCCAGGTCTTCATCGTCCAGGCCCGATAGAATCACGATGGGAATCATGGGCGCCTGACGATACAGGTGGACAAAGGTTTCAAAACCGTTGCTGTCGGGCAGTCCGAGATCCAGCAGAATGACGTCGATCCCGGGCTTCTCCCGATCAAGGCGATGCAGGGCCTCATTGAGCCGCGGGCAAACTTCGATGTCCATAAGGGAAGAACAATGGGTTGCTAAATAATACTTGAGAATGGCAACATCATCTGCGTTATCCTCAATCAAGAGGATCTTTAAATCTTCCGGAATCATGATAAACTCACTCCATTAGGCGCTAGGAGCTATTACACCAGGAGAAATGAGACTTTCCGTATGGTTGGCTGGCCATGAGAAGTGAGGCCGTTAGCCTGTCGCCACTCCGGCTCGCTGGCCACCCCTTTCAGGAGTAAGGGAGTTGCAGTGATCTGTTGCATATGGGCGCACCTTCTGGCCACCTCCTTGACTTTATCGGTATGATATCCCGACTCCTTTAAAGTTTGCTCCATAACTAATCGAAACCTCCTCCACGTCCCTTTCTGTCTCCCTTCTTGGACCGATCTATGGTAGAAGATGCGCAGTGGAGGTTTGCTTGACTCTAAAGCTGTTTATCCCCTGCTTTCTGGATCAAGGCGCCCCGCAGGTGGCGGCCGCCACGGCGGACCTGCTGGATCGCCTGGGGCTGGCCTGGGATTATCCGGAAGCCCAAACCTGCTGCGGCCAATTTGCTTGCACTCTCACCGATTCAGCCACGGCCCGGCGCCTGATGCGCCATTTTCTCCAGGTATTCGGCTCCGAGGATCAGGTCATTTGCCCCAGCGCTTCCTGTACCCTTATGGTGCGGAGGTATTATCCCCGGCTGGCCCAAAATCCCCGGGAGAGCCAAGAGGCTGAAGCCCTGGCCAGCCGCACCTTTGAGTTAAGCGAGTTTATCGACCAGGCCGGGCCCCTTTCCTGGACTCCCCGGTTCGACGGGCCTCTGGTACTGCACCGTTCATGTAAGGCCAGGCAACTGGGGGTCTTGTCCGGGGCGGCGCGAGTTCTTTCTCAGGTAGCCGGACTTCATCTGCTGGAAGTGTCTCCTTATTACTCCTGCTGCGGCTTTGGCGGAATTTTCAGCATCCAGCACCCGGACCTGTCGCGAGAAATAGGCGAAGCCTACCTGGAAGCGGTCCTGGCCACCGGAGCCCGGGGCCTGGTTTCCCTGGATTACAGCTGCCTCATGCACCTGCGGAGCATCGCTTTCGCCCGGGGTTGGGACTTGAAGTTTTTCCACCTGGCGGAAATCTTGATGAGTGAGCGGTTAGCAGTCAGCAGTTAGCAGCCATTTCTGGCCCTGTGCGCACTTTGCATGTTGCGCTTTCCTTTGCGACCTGGCGTTTTTGCGTAGGCAACTTTGACCTTAGAACAGGAAGATTCTATGACAGAAACTGCTTTCTATGGCCAACTCCTCATGATGGGCATCCCCGGACCAAAGCTGGATGACGTGGCCCGGGAACTGGTGCGGGACCTGAAGGTGGGCGGCGTTATCCTATTTGCCAGGAACCTGGAGAGTCCGGAACAGGTCTGGCAATTGACCTTTGATCTGCAAGAGCAGGCCCGGCAGGCCGGAAGTTTACCGTTGCTCATAGCCCTGGACCAGGAGGGCGGCCCGGTGCAGCGCCTCAAGTCTCCTTTCACCCTGATTCCTGCGGCTCGAGAACTGGGCACGACTGCCACCCCGGAAGAGGTGGAGGATTTGTCCCGGCGGGTGGCCCGGGAACTCAACCTGGTGGGGATAAACATGAATCTGGCCCCGGTCTTGGATGTCCCGCGCTCACCCGCCTGCCCTCAGTGGCACCGCGCTTACAGCTCCGACCCGGAGCGGGCGGCCCGGTACGCCCTGGCTGCCATCCGCGGCTATTTGACCGGCGGTGTCATCCCTGTTGCCAAACATTTCCCGGGGCTGGGCGATACTCTGGCAGACTCCCACCAGGTGCTGCCCACGGCCTTATCAGCCGATGCCAAACGGGAGGCTGACCTCCTCCCCTTTCGGAAGGCCGCGGCCGCCGACGTGCCGGCCGTCATGACAGCCCACCTGCTGGTGCCCGCCTGGGATTCCCTTCCCGCCACCCTGTCGGCTGTGGCCTTGCAGGGGTGGCTGCGCCAAAAACTGGGATTTCAGGGGGTGGTTATCACCGATGATTTGGAGATGGGAGCCATCTCCGGCCAGATGCCGGTGGCCCAGGCCGCCGCGGAGGCTTTGAGCGCCGGCGCCGATCTGCTGCTGATCTGTAACAACTGGCAGGCAGCCCGGGATACGGCCCGATTGCTGGCAGCAGATGCGCGCCTTAAAACCAGGGCCCGGGATAGCGCCGCCCGTCTGGAAAGATTGCGCCGGAGCTTACCCGTCTCTTCTCCCGGCCTGACGGAGGTACGGCAGTATTTTCGAACGGCATGAAGGTTGGCCGGGCTTGGGGCAAAATAAAATGGCCGGGAGGGGGAGCCCGGCCATCTGGAGAAAGGAGAAAATGGTTTAGGGTATTTTTTCGGGGGTAACCTGCCTACGTTTTACTGCACAAACAGTGCCAATTAATCTATCCTATTAGATTTGCTTATTTTTCATGTAGAGGAAATATTTAGCTAATAAAAAGTGACTATTTATCGTTCAATTATTTGTACGAGGATAGAGCGATCTTCGAGGGTTTTTCACGGATAGTGACGGGGAGACATAGAAAACCTGCCTTCGCCGCGGTCGGCCAAATTTTTTAACCGGCCGCCTGGCAGTCCGATAATGCCGCCCTGGCCGCCACCAAAACCCTCTCCGGAGTAAGGTCTCTGAGACATTGGGGCTCCGGGCACGGAATCTCCCGGCCTCGGGCGCAAGGGGCCTTGGGGCAGGGTCCGGTCAAAATCTGTACCTGTTCTCCCGGCGGCCCCCAGACTGCCGGGCTG
>JAMCQY010000163.1 GCA_023381945.1 Deltaproteobacteria bacterium | reverse complement strand
AATGTTGTGTACGCAACTTCTCAAAATCCCCCCTATCCCCCCTTTTTCAAAGGGGGGAACTCAGTGGAATTCCTTTAAAAGTCCCCCTTTGAAAAAGGGGGATTTAGGGGGATTTGAAAAGCCAGCCACCAGAAGAAACTTTTGGCAAACACTATAAGAAGATTCTTCGTTCTCTAAATGAATTTTGCAAAAGGCTCATTCTTTAGAATTTCTTAAGAGGAATGGGTTAGGTTGGCCTCGCCCAAAGAGCACCGGGCATCAAAATCCAGACAGGCGGGCGATCTGCTCCATGAGGCCGCAGGTGAGGTCCAGGGCCTGTTTCGGTTGGGCGGCCCGCCAGGGCGGACCCAGGTTGACCTCCACCCGGCAGCCCTCTTGTAAGTGGTGATAGGACATCCCCACAGGCACGAAGGGCAGCAAACCGAGGCCGTCCCGCTGCTGGAGCTTCAGCAGCATTTGGATGAGGCGGTGTTTGCCGGGCCCCACGCTCCCCTGGAAATAGGTGCCCTCCGGGAAGAGGACGACATAGGCTTGATTTTGCAGCAGAGGCAGCAGTCGCTTGAAGGAAGACAGGGTAGCGCGGGGATTTTGCCGATCCAAGGGCACCCCGCCCCAGGCGTACAGCACGTCACGAATTATCGGCTGCTGGAAAAGCTCCACCTTGGCGATATAATGCAGCGGCGGCGGCAAGGCCATGCCGATGAGGGGGATGTCCTCCCAGCGCTGGTGTTTGGGGCAGATGATGGCCGGGCCAGCGGCCGGCAAATTTTCCAGACCACTGATGGCAAGGTGAAAATAGCGCCCCAGGGTCTGCCGGCAAAACCAGCGGCCCAGACGATAGAAAGCGGGGCAAAGGGAGTGGATCATAACTAGCTGCTTATTCATCGATAGGGGCGGGTTTTAAACCCGCCCCTACGAAATTTTTTAATGTTAAAATAACAGAGATCTGAATCCGGTGTCAATTTAAGCTGGAGGACTATTTCATGATCTACCTGGACTACAACGCCACCACGCCGGTGGCCCCGGAGGTGGCGGCAGCCATGCAGCCTTTCCTGGGGCCGGAGTTTGGCAATCCTAGTTGCGACTATCCCCTGGGGCTTCGCGCCCGGGAGGCCATGCGCCAGGCCCGGCGGGAGGTGGCGGCGCTGCTTAATTGCGCCCCGGATGAAGTGGTCTTCACCAGCGGCGCCACCGAGGCCAATAACCTGGTCCTCAAGGGAGTGGCCTTCAGCCGCGGCCGGGGCCGCATCATCACCGCGCTCACCGAGCATCCTGCGGTGCTGAATCCCTGCCTGTTCCTGGATTCCCTCGGATTCAAACTCACCATCCTGCCGGTGGATGCGCAAGGTTTAGTGGACCCGGAGGCGGTGCTCCGGGCTTTGACCGCCGACACCATCATGATCAGCATCATGCACAGCAATAACGAGACCGGGGCGCTGGCTCCCATCAAAGACATCGCCGCCATTGCCCGGGAGGCAGGGGTGCCGCTGCATACCGACGCGGCCCAGAGCGTGGGCAAGGTCAAGGTGGACGTGGAGGAATTGGGGGTCGATTTTCTCACGGTGGCGGGCCATAAATTTTACGCTCCCAAAGGGGTGGGAGCCTTATTTATGCGCCGGGGCCGGGAACTAACGCCTTTGCTGCACGGGGCCTCCCAGGAGGGCGGCCACCGGGCCGGCACCGAAAATCTTCCCTATATCGCCGCGCTGGGGGAGGCCTGCCGGTTGGCAAAGCAGCGGCAGGCTGCTGATGCCGCGCACCTCCGGGGCCTGCGGGACCTGCTGCATAAAAAACTGCGGGCCGGCTTCCCCGGCTTGGTCCTCAACGGCCCGGAGGCCGAGCGCCTGCCCAGCACCTTGAACGTCTCTTTTCCAGGGCTGGCCGGCTGCGATCTCATGGCCGGAGTCCCGGAAGTGGCCGCCTCCCTGGGGTCCGCCTGCCACGCTGGCCGGGAAACCGTCTCCCCGGTTCTGGCGGCCATGGGCATCTCGGCCGTGGTCGCCCGGGGCGCGGTGCGCTTCAGCGTGGGCCGGCCCACCACCCGAGAGGACATTGAGAAGGCTGCGGAGCTGGTCCTAAAGCAAGCTCACGTCCTGGCTCGAAAATAACCAGAGGCACGGCAAGCTGTGCCCCAGGGTTCATTTATAAAGTCGCGGGCGCCCTCCTTGCAAAAAAACGCAGGCTAACGCCTGCGGCCTCCGTTATCCCCTTGAGGTTTCGGTCTGCGCTTGCCCAGCACTTCTTCGATGATAGTGTCTGCCAGTTTTTCGGAATCGATCTCGTAGGCCCCCTGCTCGATAGCCTCTTTCAGGCGGGCCACCTTCTCCGGGCGGACTTCCGGGGTCTGGTAGACGACTTCCTGGGCCAGGCGAATCAATCCTTCCAAGTGTTCCTTGCCCTCCTCGGAGGTTTCTCCGGAATTCAAGGTTGGCCGGCCGCCAGAACGAGATTCTTTCTTATTACTCATATATTTGGAGTCGATTTTATTACTTATAAATCGACCAATCAAGAAAATAAATTTATGGTTAATTCTAGTTAAAATTAAGACGATCACTGCTGAGGCGCAATGGCCACTTCTATTTATTCTTATCGGATTTGGACGCCAGAGCTTGAATTATTGGAGACCCTTCGTACAGCCTCCGGCTCCGGTTAGCCGGCGACTGTGGATGTAAAGTTTTTCAAGTTTCTCCCGCCAGCCAGAGATAGAGAAACTGGGGCCCTGCCGAGTCCAATTCCGGCAGCATGGAATAGATATTGGGCCGGTAACTGCCGGGGCGGTGATAGCGCACTATCCGGGCTTTAGAGATCTTCGCCAGGGCCTGGGCCTCTTTCAGGGCGTCGTCCAGGTAGCCGATCTTGTCGATTAATTTCAGATCCATGGCCTGGGGGGCGGTGAAGATGCGGCCGTCAGCCACTTGTTGCACCTCTTTGAGGCTCAGCTTCCGGCCGGTGGCCACCACATTGATAAAATCCCGGTAGAATTGCTCGATGACCTGCTGCATCATCTCTTTTTCTTTGGGGGTGGCAGGCCGGAAAGGTGACCAGAAATCTTTCCAGGCCCCGGTCTTCACCAAGTCGGTATCCACCCCTACCTTGTCCATCAGGCCCCGAAAGTTGAATTTCATGGCGATGACCCCGATGGAGCCGGTGATGCAAGTGCGAGAGGCCATGATGGTGTCGCCGGCCTGGGCCACATAATAACCGCCGGAGGCGGCCAGGCCTTCCAGGCAGACGACGACGGGCACATGGCGCTCGGACTTGAAATTTTGCAATTCGTGGAGGATGACATCGGCGGCGCTCACCGTGCCTCCGGGAGAATTGATCTTCACGACCACTGCCTTGATGCGGTGGTCCTTGGCGGCCTTGTCCAACTCTTCCTTCACCCGGCTGGGGGTGGTGACCCCCTTGAAGAGGCTGAGTAAGCGTTGGGGGCCACTCTCCAGGACCATGCCGTGGATCTCCATGAGCAGGACTTTGTCGCGGCCGTAGCCTTCGATCGTTTTCTCCTTCAGGGGCTCGGGCTCTTCGAAGAGGCTGACCTTGACGGTGATGCAGCCGGCCAGCAGCAGGAATATTAAGCCTGTCAGGACCAGGTATTTGAGGGTTTTGGAATGCATATGCCGCCTTTCCGTAATAGCGGTTCCCGAACCGCCCGCATCGTTGCCAGTTCATCTCCTTATAGATGATGTAACCCGCGGGTGCAATCCTTCTTTTTGATCCTTCTTTTTGATCCGGGCGGTGGGGTGAGCCGTTTCCGGCCGACCTGCTGAGGTTGGCGAGCTTGAGACGCCAGCGCCACCGGAAGATTTTTTAAGCTCTGTTATAATCTTTCTTGCAGGCCAGACCGATAATTTATGGAAGGGGCAAATTTGACTCCAGAAAGAAAAAGCGCTTG
>JAMCQY010000160.1 GCA_023381945.1 Deltaproteobacteria bacterium | reverse complement strand
CGCGTCCGGCCCCTGCTCTTCATCCTGGCCGCCCGCATGTGCGGCCATCAGAGCAACCACCTGGCGGATTTTTCCACCATCTTTGAGTACCTGCACGCTGCCACCCTGCTGCACGATGACGTCATCGACGCGGCCCAGATGCGCCGGGGCGCCACCACAGCCAACAACATCTGGGGCAACCACGCCGTCATCCTGGTGGGAGACTTTCTCCTGTCCAAGGCCCTGTCCCTGGCGGTGACCACCGACCGCCTGAAGATCTTGAAGGTCCTGGCCAACGCCACCACCCAGATGGCCGAAGGCGAGATCCTCCAGCTCATCCACGCGGGCAATCTAGATTTGACTGAGGCAGAATATTTCGAGGTCATCACCCGCAAGACCGCCATCCTCATGTCCGCGGCCTGCCAGATCGGGGGCATCCTGGCCGGGGCCCCGCCGGCGCAAGAGGAGGCCCTTAGCCAGATGGGTCTCAATCTTGGCCTCACTTTCCAGCTGGTGGATGATATCCTGGATTATACCGGCGATCAGAAGCAACTGGGTAAAGAAGTGGGCGCCGACCTGAGAGAAGGCCGCATCACGCTGCCCCTGATTTATGCCTTGGCGCAGGCCAGTCCGCCGGACCGGGCCCGGCTCCACGAACTGGCAAAGGATTTGAAGCCTGAAATGGTCCAGGAGTTTCAAGGCCTGCTCAGCAAATACGGCGCCCTGAATCACGCCCGCGCCCTGGCCCGCCAATACACCCTCAAGGCCCAAGAAAGCTTGGAGCTCTTTGGCCCCTGCCCCGAGAAGACCTATTTCCGCATCATCACCGATGAGCTGCTGGAGCGAACTCATTAAGAACAGTTGCCAGTTCCCGTCTCCAGTTTAGTTTTTAGTAGGGGCACAGCTTGCTGTGCCCCTACATTGCGAAATTATTTTTGGCAATCGCTATAATTTGTAGTTCTAGTTTGCTGTATGCTGGATCAAAATAAAAAATTCGGAAAAAAAACTAATAACTTGGCACTCGAAACTGAAACTCGAAAACTCCTTATTATTCCTTGACATCAATATGAGCAGTTGCTAAATTTTGCGGCGTAGATAGCATGTCAGACGAAGGCAGGGCCTGATGTCAGTAAGCCAAATCGGAAGGGTATGCTAATTACCTTCCGTTTTTTTTTGTCTGCCTGCTGTCGGTTGTCCAGCCTTGCGGGCCGGACCGGCTTTTCAATCTTGAGGAGGGGTTTTGATAATGAAGGAAAGAGGCAGGGTTAAATGGTTTAATGACGCCAAGGGTTTTGGGTTCATCGCCCGGGAAAATGGCCCCGACGTATTTGTCCATTTTAGCGCCATCAAGAGTGATGGGTTTCGGACGTTGGTGGAGAACCAGGAAGTGGAGTTTGAAGTAATCCAGGGCGCCAAAGGACCTCAAGCCCAGAATGTCACAAAAATTTAACCCTCTTATTCGCGGAATTCCGGAAAATTTTTTCCGGAGTTCCGCCAAGACCCTAGGCCCTCGCAGGCGGAGGCGTAACTCGTAATCTGATGTTGATCCCCATGGCCGGCAAGATTTGGAATCTTGCCGGTTTTGCTTAGGAGAGACATTGGCACCCTGAGGTTTTAGACCATGAAGATATGTTTTATGGGTATTGAGTTGCCGGAAGGCAAGGTGAAGTATCAGGATGAACGCGTAATCGCCCTGGATAAAAAATTTGCCCCCAAAAAGGTGACTCCCTTTTACGCGGAGTTCATCAAAGACAATTGCCAGCAGGCTGATGTTTTGATGGTGGCGGCAGAGCACATCCTGGACTTGCTGATTCTGGATATGGAAAAATTGGAGACCCGCCGGGACCGCACCACCGATGCACCAGAAAAGGAGTTATTGTGCCGCTGCCTGGAATATTTGGAACAAGACACCCCTCTTTGTGACGTTGAATTTACCGAGGCCGAAGCTGCCCTTCTGAAAACCCTGGCTCCCCTGAGCCTGAAGCCCACCGTGATCGTCACCGCGACGCCCACGGTCAATGCCGCCATCGAACTGGCCCTGGGCAAGGCCGGCATCACCTTTTTCTACACGGCTGACAAAAAAGAGGTGCATGCCTGGCCGGTGAAGGAAAATTCCGACATCGTCACCTGCGCCGGCAAGATTCACTCCGACCTGGCCCGGGGTTTCATCAAGGCGGAAATCGTCAGCTTCGAGGATTTGATGAGCGTCTACAACTGGCAGGAGGCCCGCACCAAGGGCCTGGTGAAGCTGGTGGACCGGGATTATACGATTCGGGAAGGAGATGTGATCGAGATCAGGTTTAATGTGTAAAAGATTAGCAGTGCGCGGTAAGCAGTAAAGGCAAAGGAAAGGTCTAAGATTATTACGGGTAATTCGGGATAGAAGCAATCTTGTCTATTTTTAACTGCTAACCGCTCACTGCTTACTGCTAACTTTCTTAATCCCTGCCTTTGACGGCAAACATTTCCTTAAAGAAATCCTTCATATACTGCCAGGACCGTTTGGCGGCCCGGGCGTTATAGGCTACGCCTTTTGAATTGTCGCCGCCGTTCTCCGGATTCATGTAGCCGTGCACCGCGTCGCCGAAATAGACCATCTGCCAATCAATCCCGCCTTTACGCATGGCCTCCTGGAAGGCGGTGACGGCCTCGGGTTTGACGTACGGGTCATCGGCCCCGTGCAGTGCCAGGATTGCCGCCTTCATGCCGGTAAGCTCTTCCTGCTTGGGAACAGTCAGGCCGCCGTGGAAACTCACCACTCCTTTGAGGTCGGCCCCGGAGTAGGCCAGATCCAGGACCGTGGTGCCTCCGAAGCAAAAGCCGATGGCCCCCAGACGTGTGGGGTCCACCCGAGGATTGGCTGCCAAGGCCTTGAGGGCCGCCTGGGCCCGGGCCCGGAGCAGCGGCTTATTGTCGACCCTTAGCTCG
The DNA here is from genome assembly GCA_023381945.1 of Deltaproteobacteria bacterium. The sequence continues at coordinate 989 of JAMCQY010000160.1, read as the reverse complement.
TTCGCCAGCCTGGCCGCCTCCTGGGGGTCCTTGGTGACCTTGCCGTTGCCGTAAATATCGGCCGCCAGGGCCACATAACCCAATCCGGCCAGCTGTTCCGCCTTCCGGCGGGCAAAATCATTCAGCCCCCAGTATTCATGCACTACCAAAACGCCGGGACGCTTGCCTCGGAAGGCGTCATCAAAAGCCAGGAAGCCTTTGCAAAGTGTGCCATCCTGCTGGTATTCTACGGTCTTGGTTACCAGTTTGGCCTGCACCTCCTTGTCCGGTGTTAAAAGCAAAAGGACCATCAAACCAGACGCTAGCAGCAGGACTTTGGTCATGTGCGCCTCCTTGCCCGTGAGGCGGATCATCTCAAGGTGCGTCCCGTTGTGGAGAATTTAGGGCCGCGTCCGGCAGTTAATTTTAACGTCGAACCCGGCAACGTTGCTGGCCAGGCGCTTGACCCGGGCCATTACTTCTTCGTCCTCACACAGGGCCCCCTTGAGGTTAATGAAGAGCTCGCCTTCTTTGGCCTCCACCTTGACACTGGGGATATCCTGGACCAGGGCGGCTTCCACCCGGGCCGCCAGGGATAACTCATCCACCCGCTTTTGGGACTCGGGAGTGGTTTGGAAACAATGCCCCTTCAAGGCGCATTTAATGATATCCACCGCCTCTTCCACCGTAATGAACTTGATATGGATCACCAGGTCATAGAGGCTGGAATCCCAGGTGTCTATGCCGAAAATCTTCAGGCTCCAACGGCGGCGTTCTTCGTCATCTTTCAGCAGAATCCGCCGGGCCTCGTCGGCGGAGATGTTCTCGCGCTTCATCTCTTCGGCCACCCGGTCCTCCAGGTCGGCAAGGATCCGCACCTTGAGGGCATGGGGGATGCCTTGCAGCATGAAATGCCCTGCCAAACCATGGTAGACCACATTGTCCTTCTGGACATGCCTCAGCAACGCCGCCCGGATATAGGCGACGTACTGCTCCTTGTTGTAGGTGAA
>JAMCQY010000169.1 GCA_023381945.1 Deltaproteobacteria bacterium | reverse complement strand
AATGCCAAATTTTGAGGACGTTAGGGATTAGTTAAATTCTAAGTAAGAAATTATTAATCATAAAAGGAGGTTTGCAGGGTGAAAACCAAAGCAACCCGGTGGGGGAGGTGGTTGCTTGCCTTGGGGTTGGTGTGGAGCGTTGTCGGGGGAGGCAGCGCTTTCGGAGCCGACCTGCTGGAGCGGGTGAAGAGCCAGGAGATCACCCAGGTATTGCGCCTCCGGGTAGGCCACTCCAAGGTATTGCGAAGCACCTTTGCAATAACCCGCATCTCCGTAGCTGATCCGGAGATCGCCGACATTATCTTGATCTCGGATAAAGAAGTCTACGTCAACGGACTGGCCCCGGGGGTGACCAATCTGAGCCTGTGGGGCAAATCCCGCTTCACTACGGCCACCGTGACGGTGGAGGCTGACGTTAGCCTCTTGAAGGAAAAGTTGCATCAAATTCTACCCAAAGAGAAGATCGGGGTGGAGGCCGCGGGCGACTCCGTGGTGCTTTCAGGGGAAGTCACGGGTCCGATAGCCCAGGATACCGCCATCTCGCTGGCCTTACCCTTTGCCGGGGGCAAAAGGGAAAAGGTAATTAACCTGATGCACGTGGGCGGAGTGCAGCAGGTCATGGTGGAAGTGCGCCTGGCGGAGATCGCCAGGACCGTCCTGGATCGCATGGGCGTCAACTGGAATGTCGCCAGCCCCTCGGGCAATTTCGGCGTCCAACAGATCGGTGGGCTGGCAACCATCTCCAATTTTGTTCGAGGCTTCACGGGCACTTCTGCCACCATTTCCCCAAGCACCGCCCTCACAGCGCTTACAGGATTTCAAGGCGCCGGTCTCCTGTGGACCATGTTCTTCGATGTCCTCAAACAGAAAAATCTAGGCCGGGTGCTGGCGGAGCCTAACCTGGTGACCACCAGCGGCACGACGGCCAGCTTCCAGGCTGGCGGGGAATATCCCATTCCCGTGCCCCAAAGCGGGGTAGGCGGCGGCACCACCATCACCATCAGCTATAAAAAATTCGGGGTTATACTGAGCTTCACCCCCACAGTGCTGGACGAAGGCAAGATTGCCATGCAGGTGGCTCCGGAGGTTTCGGATCTGGATTTCGCCAACGGCATTTCTGTTGCCGGCGGCTATACGGTTCCCGGCTTAACGGTGCGGCGCATGTCCACCCACCTGGAGGTCAAAGACGGCCAGACCTTTGTCATGGCCGGCCTTCTCAAGGACCAAGACCGCAATATCGTCAACAAATTTCCGGTGGCAGGGGACATTCCCGTCCTGGGGAACTTGTTCCGGTCGTCCCAATGGCAGTCGCAGCAGACCGAACTGGTGGTTTTGGTGACCCCGCATATCGCCAAACCCCTGGCCCCGAATACGGCTCGACTGCCCACCGACAAGTGGGCTACGCCCACCGACGCCGAGAAGTATCTCCTGGGGCTGGATCAGAGTCGTCCGGGGGTAACGGCGCCGCCGCAGGCCACGCCGACGTCCCAGGCGCTGCCGCAAGGCTTCGGGATGCAGAAAGCGGAATAGCGTCACTAACCGCCAGACAATTTAATGGGGAAAAGGCCAGACAACTTTTCCCCCGGAAAGATAGGTATAAATCGATGAAAACCAAGAATCCCAAGAGGCAAATTGTCAGGATAATCCTGTGCCTGACCGGGGTTTTGTGGATGGCAGGCTGCTTTGGGCCCAGCGCCATCGAATTGGACTATGGCAACTCGGTACGGAACAACCTGGCCCAGACGGTGCTCGACCCCCAGGCCGGCCAGACCAACACCCCGGCCACCGGGTTAAGTCCCGGCGCCGCGGTGAACGAGAAGGAATTGTATGAAAAGGGCTTCAAGGGTGAAGAAAAGAAGCCCATGCAATTACAGTTAAGTTACTAATCGCGACCTTAATGCCAGGGAGTGGCAGGGAGGCTATGATCATGGCAGCGACAAGGCTTGGCCGGTATTGGAGGGTTGGGTGCCGACGATGGCTAATGGCCGGCTCAGGATATAAAACCCCATTTGGTGTCTTGACATCTATTCGCCGGAGCGGCGTCGCCATACTTTTGGCCACAGCCGCCTTCACGGGAATGCTCCTGGTGGGCGCGGGATGTAACATGGGGAATTATCCATCCCAAATCAGGCCAGCCGCCTCGGAAACCTCCCGGCTACTCAGCAACGCCCATTATTATAAATTGATGGGCCGGCCGGACGCGGCCTTGAAGGAAATGGAAGAGGCGCACCTGGCGGACCCCGATAATGTCAAAATCGCCGATGCCCTGGCCCAAAATTATCAGGAGCTGGGGCAATTCCAGCGGGCCCAGGAGATCTATCAGGGAGTCCTGGCCCGCCATGGCTCCAATCGGGCCTTGCAAAACAATCTCTGTTTCTCCTTTTATCTCCAAGGAAATCTGACCAAAGCAGAATCTTGCTTTAAGGAGGCCCTGGAGCGCGATCCGGGGAACCAGGCCGCTCGCAATAATCTTGGTCTGGTCTGGTGCCGCCAGGGCAAACTGGCGGAAGCACAAAAGCTTTGGGAGGAAGCCGAAGGGGTGGCGGGAGCGCAAGCTCGCCTGAATCAAGCCTTGGCTTTTTTGGGAATGAAGGCGCCCGCCAATTATGCCAAAATGCCTGAAGCAATGTCACCATCTCCCCAAGCAGCAGCCTCGTCAAAACCGGCGCCCCCGGCGATTGCCGCTTCCCTGGCCAAACCCGAGTTAGCGGCGGCGGTAGTCGCGGTAAAGACTCCGGCCCTGGCCGGTTCCCCGGCTCCAGCGCCAATGGCGGATCAAAAGGTGGCGGCCAAACCGGCGGAGGCTAAACCGACTCCACAGCTCCCGGCGGCTGCTCCGCCCAAACCCGCGCCAGTGGCAGTAGCTCCTCAGGTTAAACACGAATTGGCGGCGGCGCCAACTCCGGGAAAGGTCCCGGCCTCGGTGCCGCCTTCAACTACCACCTCCAAAATGGATCAAAAATTAGCGGCCCAAACCGCGGAGGTTAAACCGGCCATGCAATCTGCAGCGGCCGCGCCCCCAAGAGCCGCGGCGGTGGCAGTAGCGCCCCCGGCCAAGCCTGAAGTGGCCGCGGCGCCTGCCCCGGCAAAGGCTGCGCACCCAGTTCCGGCTCTCGCTCCCATGGCGGATCAAAAGGTGGCGGCCAAATCGGCAGAGCCCAAACTGACTCCGCAACCCCTGGCGGCTGCCCCGCTAAAGTTTGCAACTCCGACGCCGGTGCGTCTCCCGGTTAGACCGGTAAAAATGGCTGCGGCGGCAACCGTGAATCCTCCAACCCCTGCTTCGTCCGCCGCGGTTAAGCAGTGGGTTGACCAAAAAGTCATGACTAAAACGACCCGGCCGCCACAGCCGGCTGCCCCGAAAGTTCTCGCTGCCACTGCCAGGGCCTTGAAGGCTAAATCTCCGACCACCGGCAAGGTCTCACCCCCGGCGCCTGCTGTCAAGCCGTCCGGAATGGCATTGACCGAAGCAGACTGCCAGGCTCCGAGTCCGCCGCTGACTGCCTTGGAGCGAGTAACGACCAATATTGAGGTATTGAACGGCATCGGGGCCAGAAATATCGCTCGCCAAAGCAGAGCCCTGTTGTACCAGGAAGCCTTCAATGTCACCGAAATCGGCAACCATATCGATTTTGGGGCGGAAAATACGGTGATTTATTACCGGCCCGGGACTGAAAGAGTAGTCCAGGGCTTGAAGTGGCAGGTTTTCCCTAAGGCCAGGATTGAGGCAACCTCCAAGTTGAAAGACGGAATCGCCATCAAAATCCTGCTGGGCCGAGATTTACTGGATCAACCATTAACCATGGCCAGAATTGCCGCGGCTGCCTCGGGAGAGTCTCTGCCGTCAGTTAATCTGACCAGAACTACTCGGACTCAGCCGAATTTGGCTGCCTCAGCCGCGCACAAGGTGGCAGCAGAGATGGCCGCGACTGCAGCCTCCAAGGGAGACCTGACCACCGGAGACCTGCTCAACACTCCCATCGAGATCTGCAACGGCACCCGGGCCCGGCACCTGGCCAGCCGGGCCAAGAGCCTGTTATCCTCGGAAGGGTATACTGTCGGCTTGATTGGTAATTATCATGGTTTCAAATCGAAGCGTACGGTGATATATTACCGTCCAGCGGCCGAAAAGGTGGCTCGAACCTTAAACTCCGAGATCTTTCCGGAGGCCCGGTTAACCCCACACATCAATCTCAAGCAGGGCACGGCCATCAAGGTGGTTTTGGGGAGTGATTTTCTGGAACGGCCTCAGCAGTTTTCAAAATTAGCTCAGAATGGCCATGAAGCACCTTAAACCATACCTTTTTACCGCCTTGGTTCTGGCCTTGCCGCTGTTGCTTTGCCATTGCGGCGGCCTGACAAGGCCGGGGGGGAGGCCTGATCTGTCCTCCAGGCTGCCGGATAGCAGATCCGGACAGTACAGTGATCTTTTGCCCCCGGACCGGATAGAGTCCCTGGGGGAAATAGCTTTGCAGACCGGAGATTACGACGCTTCTCTGGTCAATTTCATGGAGATTCTCAAAAGAGAGCCCCAGCGCTATGATCTGCACTACAAGGTGGGGGTGATCTTTCTTCTCAAGGGACAGTTGGAGCCGGCCCAAAATGAATTGGCGCTGGTCCTGGCGCACCAGCCGGGCATGGTTCAGGCTCACGAAGCGCTGGGGATGGTGCAGCTGCAACAGAAAAATTATTCCCAGGCCTTGTCAGAATTTCAAATGGCCGTGTCTCTGGAGCCCGGACGCGTCGAAGCCCATCATCTTCTGGGGATTGGTTATCTGGAGGCGGGTCAGCCTGGCAAGGCTGTGGTGGAACTCAGGCGGGCCATGAACCTGGACCGGCGTCATTTGCCCAGCTATGCTGCCCTGGGACAGGCTTACAGGGAGTTGAAGGACTATCGTAAAGCCGTGGATTGCTTGAAACAGGGATTGAGCCAAGACCCGGCCAACAAGAAACTTAACTATCAGCTGGGCTTGGCCCTGGCTGGAGAAAAACATTATAACGAAGCCCTGCAGGCCTTCATGAAGGCCGGGGACGAGGCTCAGGCCTATAACAATATCGGGGTCCATTACTTCGTCGATGGCCAGTACGAGGAAGCGGCCAAATGCTTTCAGCGGGCCATCGAATTGCGCCCAACTTTTTACAGTGAAGCCAAGACCAACCTGCAACGCGCCCTGGAAAAATTGCAGCAGGTTCGCAAAAACGACGGTTGAATCATCCGTAAACCAATAGACCTTCCCTAAAAAGGTGGCTGATGGGCCACCTTTTTTGGTTTCTCCTAGATTTTACCGCTGGCAGTGTTCCAAGATGAGCATGTTTCAAAATGAAACTTTCTTATTGATCTAACCAAAACTTCTTGTTAAATTTTAAATACTATTGCTGTAAAAATTAGTTTCCCGCTTATATGGAGAACGGACCACTTAATTGATAAAAAAAGCCACTTACAAGATCAGGCGCAAGATTATCCTAGCTTTTCTGTTCAGCGTCCTGGCGGTCCTGGTGTTCGCAGTTTTCAGCTTTCAGGTGCATCGGGAAATTGGGCACCGCTTGCGGTTGCTGGAACTCACCGACGATTTGTTCCAGAGTCTGCTGGAGACCCGCCGTTTTGAAAAAAATTTCTTTCTTTATCATCAGGCGGCCAGTCTGCAGGAAGCCCGGCAATTTACCAATCATGTGGCTGAGCTCTATCTCGATCATGAGGCCGAAATCTTACGCCTGAAGCAAGACCCCCGGGCGCCAGAGTTTTATAAAACCCTGAAGCAATATCAGGAAGTTTTGGGACAGATTGAATCAAACCTCAAAGAACACGCTCCCGGAAGCCCCAAATTCGAGCAAGAGGAAGAGGCCCTGCGCGATCTGGGGCAAAATCTCCTGAATCATGCCGAGCGCTGGGAGAAAGAGGAGCGGCGTCAGATTGACCGTTTGTTCCAGCGGGCCGTAGTCCTGTTCGTCGGTTCGGTAACGGTCTTCCTCGCCCTGGGCGTTCTCATCGCTTTTTATCTGAGCCGCATGCTGGTGCGGCCTCTCTTCCAGATGCAGCAGGCCATGGACAAGATCGCCCACGGTGATTTCACTCCTATTCCCCAGCCGGAATCCTCCTCCGAGGAATTTTTTGCCATGTTTCGGGCCTTCAATCGCATGATCCACGAGCTGGAGGTGCATCAGGAAGAACTGGTGCAATCGCGCAAAATCGCCGCGGTGGGCACTCTCACTTCCGGCATTGCCCACGAGCTCAACAATCCCATTAATAATATCGTCCTCACTGCCGAGGCCCTCAAAGAAGATTTTCGCGAGCTTCCCCAGGAAGAGGCCCAGGGCCTGATACAGGACATCTTGGGCCAGGCGGAGCGGGCCTCCGAAATAGTTAAGGGGCTTTTGGACTTCTCCCGCACCGAGCATCCCGAATTCGTGCCCCTGGGCATCGACGGGGTCATCCAGGATACCTTGAAACTGGTGCGCAACCAGTTATCCCTTTCCGGTATTCATGTGGACGCCGATCTGCCCCGGGACTTGCCCGAGGTCCTTGGTGATCGCAAGAGCCTGCAACAGGTCTTTCTCAACCTCTTCATCAATGCTATCCAGGCTATGCTGGACGGCGGCAACCTTAATATACGTGCCTACAAGCCTCAGGACGGCCAATGGCTGAAGGTGGAAGTGAAGGACACCGGCATCGGCATCGATCCTGGGGACCTGCCCCGCATCTTCGATCCCTTTTACACCACCAAACAGGTGGGCCGGGGCACGGGCCTGGGGTTGTCCGTCAGTTACGGCATCGTGGAAAAGCATGGCGGCCACCTCGAGGTGGAGAGCCAGAAAGGCCGGGGCTCGACCTTCACGGTAGTCCTGCCGGTGCATAGAACAGTGAGCAGTGAGCAGTGAGCAGCGAACAGTAAGCAGAAGAGACGGTGCTGCTGCATCAGGCTTGAGGAAAAGATGAACATTGCCGTAGTGGACGATGAAATCATTGTCCTAAAGAGGCTAAAAGGGGCGTTGGAAAAGGAAGGCCATACGGTAGCCACCTACGCCTCGGGAGAAGAATTTCTCCGGGCCCTCGAGCTGCATCGCTCCGGGCTCATCTTCCTGGATGTCGTGCTTCCCGGCCTCAATGGCATGGAAATTCTGCGACAGGTGAAAGCTCGCCAACCCGAGGCCGAGGTTATCTTGATCACCGGCCATGCTTCCCTGGATGCCGCGGTCGCGGCCATCAAGGACGGGGCCTTCCATTATCTCTCCAAGCCCTTGAAGCTGGAAGAAGTCCGTAACCTCACCCGCCTGGTCGAAGACCGCCAGCGCCTGCTGGAGGAGAATCGTCAGCTCAAGGCCCGCCTCGAGCCCATGGAAGGCTGGGGGGAGATGATCGGGGTGAGCCCTAAGATGCAAGAGGTGTTCACCATCATTCGCAAGGTGGCTCCTCTGGACTGTAACGTCATCATTCAGGGCGAAAGCGGCACCGGCAAGGAACTGGTGGCTCGGCTCATCCACCGGGAAAGCGCCCGGCGGGACCGGCCCTTCGTGGCCTTCAACTGCGGCGGCTTCACCGAGGAACTCATTGCCAGCGAACTCTTTGGCTACGAACGGGGCGCCTTCACCGGCGCCATCGCCACCAAGATCGGCATCCTGGAGACCGCCCACCGGGGTACGGTTTTTATGGACGAAATCGGCGACATGCCCTCCTCCATGCAGGGCAAGCTGCTTAGGGTTATTCAGGAGCATCGCATCTTCCGGGTGGGGAGCACTAAGCCGATACAATTGGACCTGCGCTTTATTGCCGCCACCAATAAGGACCTGAAACGGGCGGTGGCCGACGGCCGCTTCCGGGAAGACCTCTATTTCCGTCTAAATGTGGTAACCATCACCCTCCCCAACTTGATGGAGCGCCGGGAGGACATTCCGTTGCTGCTCCGCCATTTTCTGGGCCTGTTTAGCCAGAAATTTGCCAAGAAGATTCGGGGGATTGAGCGGGAGGCCCAGGAGGTGCTGCGGAGCTATGCCTATCCCGGGAATGTCCGGGAGTTGCAGAATATCATGGAGCGGGCCGTGGCCCTGGCGGAAGGCGAAGAAGTCACCTTGGTGGACCTGCCCCTGGACTTGCAGGAGCTGGCGTCAAACCGCCAGGACCGGTGGTCCACCCTGGAGGAGCAAGAGAAGGCTTACATTCACAAGGTCCTGCAAGTCACGCAATACCACCTGGGCGACAGCGCCCGCATCCTGGACCTGCCCCGCACCACCCTCTGGCGCAAGATGAAGAAGTACGGCCTATCCAAATCATAAATGATTTGCCCAACCCACCTCCAAGTATTGCATAATTAAATCCTTTCCTGGTGAGTCACCTATTTTCGCAAAGCAGTCTGCTATGGGAGAAAACTCAGGCAAACTTCAGCGGGTCAGCCAACGACCATTTTTTAACGTGAGAAAGGCGAATGGCCGGATCCACTTCAGGAGCAGGAAGGCGTAAAAGGAATAGACCACGCCGTAGACAAAGTCCATATCCCTTTCCACGCGGATGTAGTAGATCGTCAGGATAAACGAGATCAACGCCAGGGCCGTGACGAATTTTATCAAGACCAGGGGATACAGGCAGATGGTTACCAGCAGCACGGGAACGAAGATGCAGGAGAGCGGAAACTCCAGTTCCCGCACGAAAAAGTCCAGGATGGGAAGGACCCGGTGGTGTTGGCGGTACCGTGTGAACATGTAGGTCAGTTGGATGAAGGACTCCCGGAAGTTGCTCCGGTCCCAGCGCAGGAACATGCGGCACATCCCCTGATAAGTCTCGGGGACCGTGGTATAAACCACGGCGCTTCGCTGGTATACCGTGTGATATCCCCGGCGCAGCACCAGATTGGTAAAGGCCCTGTCTTCGCCGATGGTGCAGGCGGAGCCTAAGAAAGTCTGGTGGCGCCATTCCTCCAGAACCGGGGCGATGGCGGCGCGGCGGTAAGCCGACAGGGCCCCCGGGGTGCAAAAGACGAAGCGGTAGCCTGACTGGGAGGCCCGCAGGAAATCAAAGGACAGGACAAAGCGCACCCATAGCATGCGGGTGATCAAATTAGCCGAACGGTTGTAGACCTTGACGTTGCCGGCCACTGCCCCGATCTCGGGGTCTTGGAGCATGGGAGCCACGATCTGTTTCAGGGTATCCGGTGCAACGACGCTGTCCGAGTCCACGGTGACGAAATATTCCCCGGTCCCCTGGGTAAAACCGGCATAGAGCGCCTCCCTTTTGCCCCGGTTTTTCGGAAAGCGGATTAAGCCAATCAGCTCGGGAAAGCGGGACTGGGCCCGCTGCATGTACTTCCAGGTGTCGTCCTTGGAGCCGTCATCGATACAGAAAATCTCCAGCCGGTCGGCGGGGTAATCGGCTGAGGCCACGGAATAAAGGGCCTTTTCCACCATGGCTCCCTCATTGTAAGCCGGGATAATGACCGTGACCTTGGGGAGGCGCCCGGGAGGCAAGGGAAAAGGCCGGTAACGGCACCAGAAGTAGGTGCGTACGGCTTGAAAAACCAGAAAGGCCAGACTGTAAGCCGCCCCTACGGCTACCAGGGGTCTGTGGTAGGTCTGGGAAGAGAACAAGGCCAGGTAGCCGCTTAGCGAACCAATTTCCAGAGCCGTCCAGAGGGAAACCAGCAGCCCCAGGGGCACAAAGAGTTTTACCAGGAAATCTATGGTCTTGAAACGGTCGGTAACTCGCACCGCAGATCTGAAATCGGCCGCGGTCTTGACCGCAGTGGCTGATACTTGCATGAGAAAGCTCTCCAACGTCAGAAAATGGATTTACTTTTGAAGGGAATTATGGCCTGAACGGCTGGGTCCTGACTATTGGCGGATCACTAATTCTTGGTGAGCCGATGGCGGTTCCTCCAGAAGCCGATGGAGGAGGGCAGGGACTCCAAAGGAGGGGTCAGGAGTCCAGGGAGGTGAGTCCTTCTCGGATGGCGTACTTGATGAGCTCGGCGAAGCTTTGGAAATCCAGCTTCTCCATGATCTGACGTCGGTAGGCTTCCACGGTTTTTAGGCCCAGGTGCAAGGTGGCGGCGATCTGCCGGGGATTCTTGCCCTCGGCGAAAAGTTGCAGCACTTCCCGTTCCCTGGGAGTCAGCACTGCAAACGCAGAGGTGTCAGGGGCCGGAGATTTGTAGTCTTCCACTACTACTCCGGCCACCTCGGGGCTCAGATAGACCTGGTTGGCTATGACCAGCTTGATGGCCTTGATGAGTTCCTGTGAGGCGGAATGTTTCAGGAGATAGCCCGAGGCCCCGGCCTGGAGCATCCCTTTAACAAAGCGGCGGTCGGCGTGCATGGACAGAGCGATGACCTTGATCTGCCGGTTTTCCTCGAGAATCTGGCGGGCGGCGTCGATGCCGTTTAGGTCCGGCATGGTGACATCCATAACTACCACATCGGGGCCGAGTTCCCGGGCCAGGCGCACAGCAGCCCGGCCATCGCCGGCCTCCCCCACCACCTGCAGGCCGGTTTCCCGCTCCAGCAAGGCGACCAAGCCTTCCCGCATGATTTGGTGATCATCAGCCAGGAGAATTTTGGTGGTCATAGGATTTATCTGCGGTGACCGCGTTTGCCAGAGGTACTGTCAGCGTGATGTGAGTGCCGGCCTCAGGCTCGGACTGCACTTCCAGAATGCCGCCGTAGGGACGTAAGCGCTCCCTGATGCTGAACAGGCCAAATCCGCACCTCGCCCGGCGCGGCGGCCCGATCTGGGGCATCTGGAAACCCACCCCGTCATCCCCCACATTAACTGTCAGGTTCCCATCTTTCCGTTGGATTGAGACCTCGATGTTTTTAGCTTGAGCATGTTTCACTACGTTGACCAACAGTTCATTGACTGCTTGAAAGAGAAGAACCCGGATATCGTCGTCCAAGGGGTCGGTGCGGCCCACGGCTATAAACCTGGTGGAGATACCATGGTCTTTTTGGACTTGTTCCGTCAGCCACTCCAGGGCGGCGGTCAATCCCAATTCATAGAGTATGGGGGAGCTGATCTTGAATGTCAACGAATGGGTGTCCCGGATGGCCTGTTCCAGGAGGCTGCCGGTCTTTTCCAGTTCCGAGGTGGGAAATCCAGGATAATGGCCGAGGGATTTTTGCAATTCCCCCAGCTTGATGTTGGCCAGGGCCAGGGTGTGGCCGATCTGATCGTGGAGGTAGACCGCCAACCGCCGGCGTTCCCGCTCTTCCGCCAGGGACAAGGAGGACGCCAGGGACCGCAGGTTGTCCTGATAAGCAGCCACTTGGCTTTCCGCCTGTTTGCGGACTCCGATCTCCCGGTTGAGGAGATAGACCAGCACAAAAAGGAGGGAAAAACTGGCGAAGGCGCCGGCGGTGAGAACCCAGACAATGATCCTGGCCCTGCGCAGCTCTCGGGCCCATTGAGGATTGAGCAATCTATTTTCCCGATCCTCCAGTTTTTCCAGGCTCTTCCTGATCCGATCCTGCAGCTTGGCGCCATCCTTGAGCACGGCCTGTCTTTCTTTTTCTCCTTCGCTTTGCTGGGACAAGTCGATGAATTTCTGGAACAGGGCCTGCCGTTTTTCGATGAGGGGTTTGAGCCCATCCAGGAGCTTCCGGCGGCCCGCTTCATAAACAGTCAGTTGATAAAGGGCGGCAAAGGCCCGGTCTATCTCTTTGTTAGCTGCCTGATATTGCCCTAACTGGTTCTCGTCTTTGGTAAGGGCATAACCCCTGGCGGCGGACTCGGCCACCGCCAGCTGGTTTTCCAGATCGTAAACCAGGGACAGGGTTTCGCGGATATGCGCCACGTGGTCCAGATCCAGCCGCAGCTTCTCCTGGAAGGTAACTAAATAAACGGTGGCAAAAACTGCTACCCCCAGGGTTACCCAGATTGCGACCAGTCTTTTTCCCATGGCGGAGGCCAGGGAATAAGAATTTTTTTTACTTGTTTGAGCTTTCCTTTTTTCAGAAACCATGCTTATCAATCTAAAATTTTCGTTCATTCTATCATATTCCATTGCCGCCAAAGAGCAGTCAATTTTCAGCCCTCCTGCCAACAAACTTCTCAAGCCGCCTTATGATTATAGCGATTGCCAAAAATAATTTCTTGTAGGGGCGCACCCGCGTGTGCGCCCTCCTGCGGGCGGACACATGGGTCCGCCCCTACAATCCATCGGGTTATCGGAAAAAACTTTTGGCAACCGCTATATGTGTGAATTACTCCGCCCGCGAAAGAAGGCCGCAGAATCTGCATGTGCATTTAAGTGGATAACCCAAAGATTAATTACTGCTTGCCAAGAGTGGGATTTGTTTCAAATTGAAACAAGCTTATTATTGGCTAAAAGTATAACTTTATGATTTTACAAGGAAAAAGCACTTGGCCCGGATGCTGCATTAAAGCCCATTAGATATGAAGAAAAGAGTGCTTTTAGCCATCGATCTGGAGGCCCCCGCCTCCTGGGCCGCGTCTTATGCAGTGCAGTTGGCGGCGCGGCTCGAACTGTCGCTCATCCTGATGGCCATCCTGGCCCCGCCCCGGCGCCAGGCCGCCGCGGCGAAGCGGGCGGTTTCCATGGCCGAACTCAAAGAGGATCAGCGCCTCTGGCTGGGCAAGATCCGCGAACGCTGCCAGCAGGAAGGGGTAGAGGTGGAGATTTTCATCTCCGCCGGCTCTTTCTGTCAAGAAGTGCTGCGCTTTGCCCAGGCGCAAAGCTCCCTGCAATTCATCATCATGGGATTTCCCGGAGACGTTCACTCCGGCGGTCAGGAGTGTTCGCCGTCTGCCTTACAACACCTGCGCCGGCAGTTGGAAGGTGAGATCCTGCTGGTGCGGGGCCAGGGCAAAGTGATGCGTTTAACCGAAAATTCAGGGCAACAACGAGGAAGGGAGAATTAAGCATGTTTTGGAGCCTTTATCTACCATTGGCAGGCAACGGCATCAACGTCTTGCTGCTCTTCGGCCTGGGGGGGGCGGTGGGTTTCCTCTCCGGCCTCTTCGGCGTGGGCGGCGGTTTTCTCATGACCCCCCTGCTGATCATGGCAGGCATCCCCAGCACGGTGGCCGCGGCCTCGGATTCCAATCAAATCGTGGCGGCTTCCACTTCCGGAAGCTACGCCCATTACCGTCTGGGCAACGTCGACTTCAAGATGGGAATCATCCTCATCCTCGGCGGCATCCTGGGCGGCACCATGGGGGTTTACCTGATTAAGGGCTTGCGGGCCCTGGGCAACGCCGACTTCGTCATCAAGATCACCTACGTCATCATGCTGGGGGTCATCGGCGGCTACATGTTTATTGAAAGCCTCCAGAGCATGCGGAAAAAACCGGTGGAGGCGAGAAGGGTGGAGGCCGAGCCCGGCAAGGTTTCGCTGTATAACCGCATGATCCAGGCCCTGCCCTACCAGATGTACTTCGAGAAGTCCGGCGTTACCTTGTCACCGCTCCTGCCCCTGATCTTGGGGGTTTTCGTGGGCATTTTGGCGGCCATCATGGGGGTGGGCGGCGGTTTTATCATGGTGCCGGTGATGGTCTATATGCTGCGCATGCCCATGCACGTGGTGGTGGGCACCAGTCTGTTGCAAATCCTCTTTACCTGCATCAACGTCACCATCATGCAGTCCTATACCAACCACACGGTCGATATGGTGCTGGCGATCATTCTGCTGCTGGGCTCCACCCTGGGGGCCCAGTTCGGAGTGCGCCTCAGCCGCCGGCTGAAGGCCGACCAGTTGAAGATCCTGCTGGCCTCCATCGTCCTGATCGTCATGGTGCAGATGCTGGCCAGCCTGGTTATCTCGCCCGATCTTTTGCTGGCGCATAAGGGGGGGCACTGAGATGCGGTGCCACGGTTATCTGAGACTGGCGGCGACCATATTAACCTTATTTGTGTTTCTGAGCCTTTCCCCCCTGGCCCTGGGAGCTACTCAGGAACTGCAAGTCAAGCCGAACCTGGTGGAAATCGGCGCCTGGTTCAGGGGCCAGACCGTGACGGCCACGGCCATGCTCCCTAAAGGGGCCGAAATAGTTATTGAGGTCATGGGCCAGGCCGCCGACGAGCACCTGATGCGCAAGGGCCGCCGCGGCGCCCTGTGGATGAACGTCGGCGAAATCGATTTCCAGCATGCCCCGTCTCTCTACATGGTCATGAGCACCAATCCCAAGCTGTTGTCCGCGGCGCCGCCGGAGGCTCCCTGGGGGTTTGCGGCCCTGAAGCGGCGAGCCACCATGTCGGGGATGGTTACGGACCAGGAAAAGGATGAATTTTTTGAGCAGTTCATCAAACTCAAGGAGAGCGAGGACCTTTACGCCTCCTCTAAAGAGCCGATTAAAAAATCCAGGGCCGTTGGGGACCTGACGCCCATCGAGGCTAAATTCCGGTTGCCCACCAACGTCAAGCCGGGGGCTTACGAGGTTTGCCTTTCGGTGGTCCAGGACGGCCAGGTGATTGCCAAGAATTGTCAGGAGATTCAGGTGAAGATGGTGGGATTTCCGGCCATGCTTTCTTCTTTGGCTTATGAGCATGGCGCCACCTATGGTATTTTGGCGGTGATTATCGCCATTATTACCGGCTTCGCCATGGGCTTTCTTTTCAAGGGAGGCGGTGGACATTAAAAAACAGACAAAAGGCAAAAGAGGGAAAGGCGAAAAATTCTAATAAAAAGAGGCGCTCTCTGGTTTCGCCCCTTCCCTGTTTAACTTTTTAACCCTAACTTATAGTCCGGTAAGAAGGTAATGTTCCAAATTATCAAGGACTTCTGGAATAAGATCAAAAGGCCAAAGCCGGATTTAGTGGCCTTTCCGGAGGTCTTTGACCATTTCCAGGAACTGCTCCAGGACCATCAAGGGGTCATGGAATTGATTGCCGACCTGGGAGAGAAATCCGGCGGGGAATACATTTTCGATCGGAAGTACCTGATCGACACCACCGAAGCGATTCAGAACCTGATCATGCACATGGTCAAAGGGCTTAACCTTATCAGCTCCAACCGTTACCTCGACCTCTACTCCACCATCGATCGCATCTTTATTCCCCTGGAGGCGGAATTAAGAGGACGTCTGACCCTGTCCCGGGAGATGCCTTTTGTGGCGAGTCTGAAGGAGGCGACCCCGGACCAACCGGAACTCATCGGCGGCAAGGCCAACGCCCTGGGCATCATCGTGCAAAATCTCTCCCTGCCGGTGCCGCCGGGTTTCGTCATCACTACCCGGGCCTGGCGGCGTTTTCTGGAACATAATGACCTGGAAGAGCGTATCCACGGTCTGCTCGAAGCCTGGGCCGCGGGGGAGATGGACGAGACCCAGACCTCCAGGCAGATTCAGTACGGCATCCTGGCGGGTGTGGTGCCTCAGGAAGTTGCTGGCGAAATCCGGCGCCAGGCGGAAAAGGAGAGTTTTTGGGCAGTGCGCAGCAGCGCTTACGGCGAAGACGGCGAACTCACCTTTGCCGGCCTGCACGACAGCTTCCTCAACGTCCCCACCAAGGGCCTGGTCAAGGCCTTTAAAAAAGTGCTGGCCAGCCTCTTTTCTCCCGAATCCCTGGTATATCGGAAAAGAATGGGGATGTTGGGCGAGGAAGCGGCCATGGCGGTCCTGGTCCAGGAGATGGTGGCCAGCAAGGTCAGTGGCGTGATCCATACCCTTGAAGTCAGCGGCGCCGAACCCGACTGCCTGGTGATCTACGCCTCCTGGGGCCTGGGGCGCACCGTGGTGGAGGGCAGGGGCCCGGTGGATCGCTACGTGGTGGAGCGGGACTACCCCCATCGTCTGCGGCGCCAGGAAATCGTCCGGAAAACCACCTTGACCCGAACGGTGCCCGGAGGCGGCGAAGAGGTGACGGAGGTTCCACTGGAGGAGCAGGAAAAACCCACTTTCGCCGATGAGACCATTTATACCCTGGTGCGCTGGGCCCTGAGCCTGGAGCGCTATTTTAAGCGCCCCCAAGAGATCGAATGGGCCATTGACGAAACGGGCAACTGCTGGCTGCTGCAATCCCGGGGGCTGCAAATTCCTAAGACCGGCCCGCTCCGCCAAAGCCTGTGCGAAACCTGCGCCCAATATCCGGTGCTCATCCAAAACACCGGCGTAGTGGCCCACGCCGGGGTGGGCGCCGGCACGGTCTGTGTGGTGCAGTCGGACGCCGGCATGACGCGTTTTCCCGAGGGGGCTGTGCTGGTAACCAAATACACCGCCCCCTGGCTGGCGCGCATCGTACCTGCCGCGGCGGCCATCGTCGCCGAGCGGGGCTCCGTGGCCGGGCACCTGTCCACCATCGCCCGGGAGTTCCGGGTGCCCACCATCGTCGGCGTGGAGGGGGCCACCGAGATCCTGGAAGAAGGCATGAAGGTCACAGTGGATACCAAATCGCGCGTCATTTACGCCGGCCGGGTCAAGGAACTGCTGCAGTATGAGCTGCTGCAAACCATGGCTTTCGAGGATGCCCCGGAATTTCGCCTCCTGCGCCGCCTGCTGGCCCGCATCGCCCCCCTGTATCTGATCGATCCGGCTTCCCCGGATTTTAGCCCGGAAGGCTGTAAAACCGCGCACGACGTGATTAGATTCATTCATGAAAAGGCAGTGCAGGAATTGATGGATCTGCCCCGCTTCGTCAAACGTTTCAAAGGGGTGCAGATCTGGACCCTGGTTTCGGACCTGCCCCTGGGCCTCAAGGTCCTGGACCTGGGGGGCGGCATCATTCCTTCAGCCGAGGGCAACAAGCTGCACCCGGAGCAGATCAGGTCGCAACCCATGCGGGCTCTCTGGTCCGGCCTCTCTGAACCGGGAGTCTGGAGCACCGCACCGGTACCGGTGGATTTTAAAGGCATGATGTCCAGCCTTACCAAGACCTGGGCCGAGACCCCGGGCGTCTCCACAGCTTCGGGCTTCAACCTGGCGGTGATCAGCGAGATCTACATGAATTTGCACCTGCGCCTGGGCTACCACTTCAATCTCATCGATGCCCGCATGGAGTCGGACGAACATCGCAATCACATCTATTTCCGGTTTGTGGGAGGAGTCACGGACCTGACCCGCAGGTCCCGCCGGGCCCAGCTGCTATCCAAGATTCTCTCCCAGTACCACTTCAAGGTGGACACCAAGGGTGATCTGGTGGTGGCCAAGGTCCTGCACCTGCCCAAAGAGGACATGCAAGAGCGTCTCAAGATCCTGGGCAGGCTCATCGGTTTCACCCGGCAACTAGACATTCAATTACGCCACGATGAAGATATCCCGGAGTTTGTCGAGGCCTTTTTCCATCAGATGGTGGACAGGCTGGATGCCGCCGAGACAGGAGGAAAGTATGAGTCCGGATAAGCTGAGAATTATGGTGCTGGACGATGAGCCGATCGTCTGCAAACGCCTGAAGCCGGCCTTGGAGAAGCTGGGCTATGAAGTGGACACCTTCACCCAGAGCCCGGAAGCCATGCTGCAGATCCAGCAAAGCAGTTACGACATCATCATCACCGATCTCAAGATGAAAGAGATCGACGGCATGCAGTTTCTGAGCGAGGCCAAAAAACGCCATCCGCAGACGGAGGTCATTGTCATCACCGGGTTCGCCACTATGGAGACTGCCAAGCAGTCGTTCCAGAAGGGGGTATTCGATTTCATCGCCAAGCCCTTCAAATTGACCGAGATCCAGGAAGTAGTGAATCGCGCTGCTGCCAAGATCCGTGGAGCCGCGGCTTAATGCTCAGACGCAGTTGAAGATTTTGTAAGGGCGGACCTGCGTGTCCCCTATTAAAGGGCGCAAACCAGAGCGCCCTTAGGATTGTAATTGGGCAGGCGAGGGCGCCTGCTCTCCACTAAAGAAAATAAGCTGATTCGAAAGGATAAAAATTATGATTAAGACCCTGGTAGCCATCGAAGTGGATCTGGCCTCCAGCCTGGCCATCCGGTATGCCTGTCAATTGGGCCGCTTGGTTAACGTGGAGCTTCATCCGGTCTATGTCAAGGAGCCGCCGCCCGAGGTGCCCGCCACCGGCACCGGTTGGGTGCGCCACACCTGGGAACGGGAAATCCTCGAGATGGGCAAGGAAGAGATCCAGGAGATGCTGGCCGGCGAGATGGAATCTTGCCCCCAAATGCAAGAACCCCGGGTAATTTATGGGGACCGCGAATATGAGCTGCTTAAGATCATGGAGCACGAGCCCTTCGACCTGTATGTGGAGGGTGCGCCGTATCCCTTTAACCCGGTCAATATCCACCGGCGGCTCAGTTCCAAGTTCTACCAGCGGGTCCGCACCCCGCTCATCTGGCTGCGCCTGCTGCGGAAGATCAGCCAGGTGCTGGCGCCCTGTTTCGAAGCCCCGGGCACCAGGGCTGCCATACAGAACCTGCAAAAAATCTGGGCCGGCTGCGCCACGCCTCTACACTTCTGTGTGGTTCCGAGGGCCGGCGAAGCCGTGAAACAGGAGGTTTTGAAAGGCCAGGACGTTCTTTCAGCCGCCGGCTGCCAGGTGGTGCTGCGGGATGATCTTCCCATGGCTGCCGACGGCCCGGCCCCGGAAGTGATGAAAGATTACGGCCTGGTGGTGGTGGCCCTGGAGCGGGCCACTAAAAAAGACAGCCCCCGCCTCCAGTGGCTCAGTCAGGTGAAGGCTCCCATGTTGATAATGTTGTACTAAAACCGGAATGCCAAGTTAACACGGAGAATTTAAACGGAAGTTAAACATGGTTGACGAAACTAAAGAAATCTCGAGTCTGGCCGGGGAAGACCTTATCAAGGCAATGGAAGAGTGGGCCGACCGGCGTGAGCATCTCGCCGAGGACCGTACCAAGCTGGCTCAGTTTCGCACGAAGTTAGCGGAGGAGAGAACCGCCCTGGCCCACCGCCGCACCGGTTTGGCGGAAAGACGCACGGAGCTCGCCAATGGCCGTACTGAATTAGCCAATAAACGCACGGAACTGGCCAACCGGCGCACCAGTCTGGCGGAACACCGTACCGAGCTCTCCACGAGAAGGACTGAGCTGGCCGATGACCGCACCGCTCTGGCCAAGAATCGTACTGATTGGT
>JAMCQY010000371.1 GCA_023381945.1 Deltaproteobacteria bacterium | reverse complement strand
GCAAAGACCATGGCCCGGAAAATTTGGCCATCTTGCGCCACCTGGCGACCAACATGCTTAAACGGGAAAACTCCCTAAAGGGGGGCATTCAAACCAAACGCCTCAAGGCCGCCTGGGACCATGCTTATCTGCTCAAAGTTCTTACAACGTAATTTTTACATGCGATTGCCCTGCCTTAGTGGAAAGGCTGGAAGGTTTGCCAATAATCCTCTTGACGCCGGGAGCGCTGCGGGTTATATGAAATTAATATCCCAACAGGCACGTAGCTCAGGGGGAGAGCACTACCTTGACGCGGTAGGGGTCCCGGGTTCAAATCCCGGCGTGCCTACCATGAAAATCAAAGGGTTACGGTTTTAGGCCGTAGCCCTTTTTTGCCTCTGGGGCCGCCCTCTCAAAAAAAAATCAGACTGATGGGGAGCTGATCCTACAGGGTAGGAAATGCCGGAAGTTAGCGATAATTTGAAATTTTTCTCTGGATGGGATATTTTCTCAGTAGTCCGCTTGACTGCGAGTTCACCATGAAGCTTTCCATCCTGGAACAATTGGCTGCCTCCCGGCAGAACCTGGAGCACATCCTGGACCATCTCCAGGAAGGGATCATCGGCCATGATCGGGGCCGAAAGATTTTCTACTTCAACCGCGCCGCCGAAATGATCACCGGCTACGCTAAGGCCGAGGTCCTGGGCAAGGACTGCTACGAGGCCTTCGGCGCCCCCTTCTGCGGCAGACACTGCTCCTTCTGTGACGCCCCGCCGCAGTCCTGGACCAGGATCAGCTATCCCATCAACATCGTCACCAAATCGGGAGAGCCCAGGCAGCTTAAGATGTCCGTAGTGGGCATGAAGGATGCCCAAGGCGGTCTCGTTGGCGTCCTGGCCTCATTTCAGGATATTACCAGCCTGGTGGGGTTGAAGCTCTGGACCGAAGATTTCCCCGGTTTCGCCGGCCTCGTCGGCCGGGACCCCAAGATGGTGCAAATCTTCAAGCAGATCAAGATGCTGGCCGTCAATGATTACGCCGTGCTGATCACCGGCGAGACTGGCACCGGCAAGGAATTGGTAGCCGCGGCCATTCACAGCGAGAGCCGGCGAAGCCGCGGCCCCTTCGTGCCGGTCAATTGCGGGGCCCTGCCGGAAGGCGTGGTGGAGAGCGAGCTTTTTGGCCACGTCAAGGGGGCCTTCTCCGGGGCCATCCGGGATAAGAAGGGCCGTTTCGAGCTAGCCCATGGCGGCACGAT
Source organism: Deltaproteobacteria bacterium (assembly GCA_023381945.1). Next base: position 2,716 of record JAMCQY010000371.1, on the reverse strand, counting down.
CTTTCTGGACGAAGTGGCCGAATTGCCCAAGGCCATGCAGGTCAAACTGCTGCGGGTCCTGGAAAGCGGCGCCTTTGAGCGGGTCGGAGGCGAAAAGACCGTGGCCGTGGACGTGCGGGTCATCAGCGCCACCAACCGGGACTTAAAACGGCAGGTGGAAAAGGGCAAGTTCCGCCAGGACCTGTTCTACCGCCTCAATGTAGTGCCCCTACAACTGCCGCCGCTCAAGGAGCGCCGGGAGGATATCCCGCTGCTGGTGGAGCACTTTCTCAGTCTCGCCGCCAGGCGCGGCCAAAGGACCGCGCGGTTCACCCCGGCGGCCCTGGGCCTGATGCGCCAATACGCCTGGCCAGGCAACGTCCGGGAGTTGCAGAATGCCGTGCATTATGCCCTGGCCCGCGGCGGCGGAGAGCTCATCGGCCCGGCGGACCTGCCGCCGGAGGTCCGTCATGGCTCCCCCAAGCCCGGACCGGTGCCCAAGCTCGAGGCGCACGCGGTGCAGGCGGCCCTAACGCGGTGCGCCGGCAATAAGACCAAGGCAGCCCGGCTCCTGGGCGTAGGCCGGGCCACCCTCTACCGCTTCCTCATGTCTCAAGATACATCCTCGTCTCACGAGCCAACCTGAGACATTGCCCAGACTATTTCTTTGGCTTAATCCTGAGCTTCTTGATCTGCTCCCTCGCCTCGGGCATGTCTCATCAGCCGCGGCCCCTGGGCGGCCCGAATCTTCCCCGACTATTTCATAAAAAGACAACCTGCTGATATTACTATAATTAGTTATTAGTCAAACTAAGTCAGCGGCCTGGCACGAATCTTGGTCGTTGTCCTTGCTGTGGGGCTGGCCCCGAAGCCTTTCGCCCCCTGGCGGGAAGGCGATCTTCCAAAACCCAAAAGCGCGGCTGATGGCCGATTCATGGATTTTTGCTTTTCCCGGGAGATTAACGACATGCCGAGCCCGGCTGATCAGTGTCTGGAAATGACCCTGCAACTGGCGGAACGCATGCTCCATTTGGCCGACCGCGGCGATGCGGTCCGGGATGATCCGGGCTGCGGCGTGGTTTATGGCATTTTGCGGGATTCGGCGTACAAGCTCAAGCAACTGGTCGAAGCGGAGCAGCAGGTCCATCTTTTGAAACGAGGCGGGACAGATTAAACGACCGGAGCAGGGAGGGTAGCTCTTAGTGTTCGGGCTGATTTTATTCAACTATGGCGGAGTTAAGGTTTTTGGACCCTTGAATAGTCATTTTTGCATGGTTACTAACTTTACATAATGCACACGGAGGATAGCTTATGGACGTCCTGATGCTCTCGCGACTGCAATTCGCCGCGGCCACTTTTTTCCATTTTATCTTTGTGCCGCTCACCCTGGGGCTATCCGTCCTCGTCGCCATTATGGAGACGATCTACGTCCGGACTGGAGACGAGGAATACCGGCGGATGGCCAAATTCTGGGGGAAAATCTTCATTATCAACTTTGCCGTGGGGGTAGTGACCGGGATCACCCTCGAGTTCCAGTTCGGCACCAACTGGTCCCGCTATTCCCGCTATGTCGGAGACATTTTCGGATCTCTGCTGGCCATTGAAGCCACTCTGGCCTTTTTTTTGGAATCCACCTTTCTGGCAGTGTGGATCTTCGGTTGGAACCGGCTTTCTCCCAAATTCCACGCGGTGTGCATCTGGCTGGTGGCCCTGGCCTCCAACCTCTCGGCCGTCTGGATCCTCATCGCCAATGCCTGGATGCAGCATCCGGTGGGCTATGTGCTGCGAAACGGGCGGGCCGAATTGGATAATTTTCTGGCCATAGTCACCCAGCCGTTCGCTTTTCAAATCTTTTTCCATACCGTCAGCGGGGCTTACATCCTGGCCGGGTTTTTTGTTATGGGGGTCAGCGCCTATCATCTGCTGCGGCGGCAAAATACCGGCTTCTTCACCAAGTCTTTCCGCCTGGGCCTCACCTTTGCCCTGATCTTCTCCGTCGCCGAGCTGCTGCAGGGGCATTACCACGCCGGCGAGGTGGCCAAGATCCAGCCCACCAAACTGGCGGCCATGGAATCCCTTTGGGAGACCAGGTCTTATGCCCCCCAGGTGCTGTTCGCCATTCCGGACGAAAAGAACGAGCGCAACTCAGTGGAGTTTGTCCGAATCCCCAGTCTCCTGAGTATCCTCGCCTACCATAGCCCCTCGGCCACGGTCAAGGGTCTGAAGGATTTCCCCCAAGAGGAGCGGCCGCCGGTGGCGTTAACCTTCGTGGCCTTCCGGCTGATGGTGGCTCTGGGAGTCCTGTTTGTGGTGCTGACGGTGTGGGCCTGGCTGAAACGAAACAAGTTGGAGTCGAGCCCCGGCATGTTGAAGGTGATGCTTTATGCCATACCGCTCCCCTATGTCGCCCTGCAGGCAGGCTGGATCGTCACCGAGGTGGGCCGGCAGCCCTGGATCGTTTATGGCCTGATGAAGACCTCGGACGCAGTCTCGCCGGTGATTTCCGCCTCCCAGGTGGGGATTTCCTTTGCGGCCTTTATCGGGGTTTATGGCCTGCTGGGCCTGGTGGCGTTCTATCTGATTAGCAAACATGCCCGGCGGGGGCCCGAGCCGGCCCTGGCGGCCGTCAAGGTGGAGGGTTGAGCAATGTTGGAATCTATCTGGTTTTTCCTGTGGGGCATCCTCTGGGCGGTCTATTTTATGCTGGACGGCTATGACCTGGGCTTGGGGACCTTGA
>JAMCQY010000323.1 GCA_023381945.1 Deltaproteobacteria bacterium | reverse complement strand
TGGGCCCCTTTGTCTTTGTGTCCGGCCAGATTCCCGTGGATCCCCAGGGTAATGTGGTGCCGGGGGATATCGTGGTCCAGACCTGCCAGGTGGTTGCCAATCTCAAGGCCATCCTGAGCGCCGCGGGCTTGGGTTTGAAAGACGTGGTTAAAACCACGGTCTATCTTACTGATCTGGCCGATTTCCAGGAAATGAACCGGGCCTACGCCGAATTCTTCCCGGGACATCCCCCGGCGCGCAGCACCGTGCAGGTTGCGGGCCTGCCCCGGGGTGTTTCCATCGAGATCGACGCCATTGCCGCCAAACGGGACTGGCCGGCTTGAACTGAGAAAACTTAGGAACAGCCCGACGCGGCGCTGATTGACTGAAAAAAAAGGGCGGACTTGAAAGTCCGCCTGCTTTTTTGCCGCGGCTGCTGCGGCAGGATAATTGGCGATGGTTTTTCTCGGTTCACCGAAGGCGGGGTTGGACGGAGAATGGAAAGTTCGCCGGCTTCCCACTCAGGTTTTAGGGCCCGATTTCAGCCGGTAGTTAAGATCAGCAAGGCCAACACGATCACCATTACCCACTTTCTCATGCCGCACCTCCAGGCTCCTGTTTTTGTGGCGCTGCCGCTGGACGCGTATCGGGATCAATCGCGTTCTGATTTGGAGGAGGACCCCCAGCCCTTCTTCAATTCCGCCATGGCCTTTTCAAAGCCTTCCTTGAGTTTTTCCCAAGCCGGACCACTGGCGGCGCTTAGGTCGTTAAGCTTCTGCTGAGCCGCTTCCAGCTTGGGTTTCAGGGCCTCTATCTGTTTAGTCAGTTCGATCTTGGCATCGACACCGGCCACATTGGCTTTGGCCTTCAACGCCTCCAGATGTGTCCTCAGCTCCTTAATCTGCGCCTCCATCTTCTCCTGATATTGTTTCAAATCCATGTGGACTCCTTGGGATATCGGCTAGAAGTTGAAAATCATTTAATCATTTTTCACAAGTTGTCAATAACTTAACAGTTGCTAAATAACTTAAACAGATGTTAATCAAAATTAATTTAAGAGTCTGGGATGAAAAATTTAACTAATGAAAATTACTATAATAATCTAAAAGGAAGCATTCTCTAATCTTGGCATTGATATTGCTCCAATTATTCAAAAAGGTGCAGATTGCGAAATTGGGATTATGCAGCAGGAGGAGAACAGGATGGCAACCGATCTTACGACTCTTAAGGCCGCGGCGGTGGTGGATGCCCGCGGCAGTGCCTGTCCGGGGCCGCTCTTGGAGGCCAAAAAGGCCATTGGGAAGGTGAAAGTGGGCGAGGTTCTGGAGGTGCTTTCAAATGACCCGGGCACCAAGAACGATATGCCCCTGTGGGCCATGAAAGTGGGCCACGAATTCCTGGGTTCGCTAAATGCCGATGGCTACGACCGAATCTTTGTGGTTCGGAGAAAATGAAGGGATGCAAAGCCACATCTGCAACTTGTGCCGTTTAAGAGAGGCCATGGAGGGACGGCTTCAGTCCGTATTGCTGCTGCTGTTCTTAACCCCTCGATCGTGACAGCGTCCGGGCGGCGCGGGAACTGATGAAGATGGGGTTTCCCCGGGTGATGGTTTTGAAGGGCGGTTGCGGCGCCTGGAAAAGAGCCGGTTATCCTTTGGAGCCGGAATTACCGGAAATAACTTGAAGACTTGCCAGTTACAGGAGGCCTCATGGGGGCCGAGAAGGAGGCGGGCAAAATATTGATTCTGGCCACCGAGGCCTGCGCCTATCCCGGGGCCGACGCGGTGGGGCAGGGGCACCAGAGTTATCCGGCCAATACCTATATCCTCCGGGTCAAGGATCCTGTGCTCTTTCCCGAGAAATTTTACCTGGATTGCTTCAGCAAGGGCATCGCCGGCATCATCATCATGTCCTGCGGCGTAGAGTCACCCTATCCGGGATCGTATGCCGCCCTGGCCCGGCGCATCGACCGGGTCTATCCCCTGATGAAGGAGCGGGGCCTGGATATCCGGCGGCTCAGGCTCACCGCCATCTGCACGGTTTGCACCCGGGCCTTCCTGAACGAAGTGCGGCAGATGCACGATCTAATATTGGAGTTGGGGCCGGACGAAAGGGAGCCGGCGGCAGTCGAAGGCTTATAGAGGCAGCGGGCATGCGTTCTCGAAAAAACCTGAAATTCGACGCCCTGGTCCTGGGCGGAGGGATTGCCGGGCTGGAAGCGGCTCTTAATCTGGCGGAGCAGGATTTCTCGGTGGCGGTCATTGAGAAGGACGCCTCCATCGGCGGCAAGATGATCCGGCTCTCCAAGGTCTTCCCCACCCTGGATTGCTCCAGTTGCATCACCACGCCCAAGATGGCGGCCGCGGCCCATCATCCCAAGATCACCCTCCTCACCTATTGCGAGCTGCAATCACTGGAACGCCGGGGCGGTGACCTGGTGGCGGCGGTTATGCAAAAGCCGCGTTATGTGGACCTAAAGAGGTGCATCGGCTGCCGCCAGTGTGAATATCAGTGTCCGGTTTTTGCCCCCGATTTAGAGCAAGGCGGCTTTGCCGGGCGCAAGGCCATCTATATCCCCTTCTCCAATGCCATTCCGCCAAAGGCCCTGATCGATCCCGAAAACTGCATCCTGTGCGGTCAATGCGCCCGGGGCTGTCCCACCGGGGCGGTCGACTATTTCCAGGAGCCGGAGGATTTTGCCCTGACCGCGGGCGCAATGGTGATCGCCACCGGCTTCGAAATGATGCCTTTGGAAGACAAGGTGCAGTACGGCCAGGGGCAGATTCCCGATGTGATTACGGCCCTGCAAATGGAAAGGTTGTTGGCGCCCCATGGCCCCTATAACCGGGTCCTCCGGCCCTACGACGGCAAGGAGCCGGATTCGGTGGCCTTCATTCAGTGCGCCGGTTCCAGGGATCAGAGCATGGGGGTGTCTTATTGCTCCCGGGTCTGTTGCATGTACGCCATTAAGCAGGCTATGCTGCTGTCCGGTTCGCTGCCCCTGGCGGACCTGACGGTCTACTACATGGACATTCGGGCCTTCGGCAAGGGCTACGAGCAGTTCTTCCAGAACGCCCAGGCCATGGGGGTTAATTTCGTCAAAGGCAAGGTGGCTTATGTGGAGCCGGGCGAGGCCGGGGCGGTGCGGCTGCGCTTTGAGTCCCAGGAGGCCGACGGTGGCGTGCAGGTGGCCGAACACGACCTGGTGGTGCTGTCCCTGGGCCTATTGCCGGGGTGGCTGCCGGAGGGGCGATGCACTCTGTCCACCGGGGCGGACAATTTCATCAAGACCGTAAAACCCCGGCTGGCTCCGGCCCAGACTGACCTGGAAGGGGTTTTTGTCGCCGGCGCCGCCGCCGGCCCCAAGGATATCGTGGACAGCATCGTTGAGGCAGGGGCCGCGGCCATGGAGGCCTCCAAATATCTGGCTGCAAAAAGAGTGAGGAGTGAGCAGTCAGGGGTCAGGGGTCAGGGGCCAGTGAATAGTGGATAGTGAATAGTGAATAGTAATCATCGCTTCAGTGGCCAGGAAAAACCAAAATCAAAAAAATAAAACCAAAAACCAAAAACCAAAAGCCAAAAACTTGGAACTCGGAACTCGGAACTAAAGAGAAGGTTGATGGCGAAGTCCAGGAGAGCCAAACCAACTCCCAAAGTGGGAGTTTATATCTGCCATTGCGGCGGCAATATTTCCGATGCCGTTGATGTGGCCAAGGTTTGCCGGCAGGCCCGGAAGGTGCCGGGAGTGGTGGTGGCCCGGGACCATATGTTCATGTGCTCCGATCCCGGCCAGGAATTGATTATCGAGGATCTGAAGAACGGCGCGGTAGACCGGGTGGTGGTGGCGTCGTGTTCTCCCAGCCTGCACGAAACCACCTTTCGCCGGGCTCTGGTCCGGGCCGGCGCCAATCCCTACGTCTATGAACAGGCTAACCTGCGGGAACAGGTAAGTTGGGTGCACCATGGCCCGGAAGCTACGGAAAAGGCGACCCGGCTGGTGGCGGCGGCCGCGGCCAAAGCCCGAATGCTTAAGCCTCTCGAGCCCATCCGGGTCGAGGTCACCCGCCGGGCGGTGGTGCTCGGGGGCGGCGTGGCCGGGCTCAAGAGCGCCCTGGAACTGGCCGGCCGCGGCCTGCCCGTGACCCTGGTGGAAAAGACCCCTTTCCTGGGGGGACGGGTGACGCAGTTGCAGCGCTTGGCGCCTTATGGCGAAACTGCTGCGGAAGTCATCGGCGAGCTGGCCGGCGCGGTTCTCCAGCACCCGGCCATTACGGTGCTCACCTGCGCCCAGGTGGAAGAATTTGCCGGCTATATCGGCAATTTTAAGCTCAAGATCGTCAGGACGCCTGCCGAATGCAGGGGCGCACTTGCGTGCGCGCCCTCAGAGGGCGGACACATGGGTCCGCCCCTACCCTCGGTTGAGAATCTGGCCAGCGCGAGTCAACCCGGCCGAGGCCTGGGGGAATATGTCCCCTTCGTGGGGGTCATGCCCGCCGCCTTGCCGGCAGACCGGGAGGAGGTCGATCTGGCGGCTGGAGTCATTGTCCTGGCCACCGGCTTCCGGCCCTACCAGCCGCGTCAGGGAGAATACGGCTACTCGGAATTTCCCGAGGTGGTCACCTTGCCGGAGCTCATCCGCTTGCTGGCCACAGCTCCGGCCTGCGATACCCTGGTGCTTAACGGGCGGCCTATCCGGCGGGTGGCTATGATCCACTGCGTGGGCAGCCGCCAGATTCCAGGCATCCATGAGGAAAATGAAGGCGGCTATCTGAACGAATACTGCTCCCGCACCTGCTGCAGCGCCATGCTTTATACCGCCAACGAAATTCGGCAGCGATACCCCCAAACGCGGATCTTTGATTTTTACCGGGATATCCGCACCTATGGCCAGGGGCAGGAGGAGCTTTACACTGAGGCAGCTCGAAACGGCACACTCTTTTTCCGCTTTGAGGCCGGCGAAGAGCCGCAGGTTTTAAGAAATCCCGACCATGAGGGGCCGCTCTCGGTCCGGGTGAAGGATGTCCTGACCTTCGGCGAAGAGTTGGAGGTGCCGGTGGACCTGGTAGTGCTGGCGGTGGGCCAGGAGCCCAATGATATCGGCGACCTGGTGGAGCAGGTAAAAATTGCCAAAGGCGCCGACCGCTTTCTCCAGGAGGTCCACCCCAAGCTGCGCCCGGTGGAAGTTTCCGTGGCCGGCATTTTGCTGGCAGGTGCCTGCCAGGCGCCCTTCGACGTGGGCGAGACCGTTGCTGCGGCTGGGGCGGCAGCGGTGAAGGCCGCGGCGATTCTGACGCGGGGTTATGTGGAGTTGGACCCCTTTGTGGCGGAGGTCGATCTCAGCAGGTGCACGGGCGCCGGCGCTTGTGTTGGGGCCTGTCTGGCGGAAGGGGCTCTGGTCCTGGTTGACATGGAGGTCACGGGTGAAAAACAGCGGCGGGCTCAGGTTAATCCCGCCCTGTGCCTCGGCTGCGGCGCCTGCGTGGCGGTCTGCCCCGAAAACGCCATCAATGTGCAAGGATGGACCTTAAAGCAATACGAGGCCATGGTGGACATGATTGTTTCGGACGAGTACCTGGAAGAGGCGTGATTTCGGAGGGAAAACGTAGGGGCGGACCCATGTGTCCGCCCGAGTCCGAAAGCCGGTGAGGACGCCAGATCAACATATGATGAGGTTTTTTGATGCCTGATACGCCATTGGAAATGGGGTCAGGGAATGAGGCCCTCAAGAAGCTTAAGGGAAGCCGCAAAGAGCAAATTGCCGCATCCACGGTCCGGATGAAAGAGCAGCGACGGGCGGTGCAGGCCATCAAGGCGTGCCTGGCCGAATCTGACCTGACCGTGCCGGAGATGGCCGCAGCCACGGGTCTGCCGGTCCCCGAGGTGCTGTGGTACGCGGCCACTTTGAAAAAGTATGGGGAAATTCTGGAAGGAGCCAAGGCCGGCAGTTATTTTCGCTACCGGCTGGGCCGCGTGGTGGCCGCGGAGGGGGCAGCGGGCCAGGATGATTAGGAACTCTCTTTGGCGAAAGGATCTTACATGACCCTGGTAAACCTCGATTTTGCCGAAGAGCTGAAGCCCTACGGGGTGGACACTGCCCTGGAATGCTTCAATTGCGGCACCTGCGCGGCCATCTGTCCCTTGAGCTATGAACATTTTCCCCGGAAGATGATCCGCTATGTCCAGGTGGGGGCCAGGGAAAAGATTTTGCAGCATGGACTGGATCTCTTCAAGTGCCTGCACTGCGGCCTGTGCACCCGGACCTGTCCCCGCCAGGCCAACCCCGGGGAACTGATCCTGGGGCTGCGCCGTTTTGTGGTGGCGCACTCAAGGAGGAAGTGAGTCAATGTTTAACCCCCGGGACGTCATCGAGCTCATTGCCGCCAATGTGCGTAAGAGCCGCAATCCCTTCGGAGTGCCCGCCTCCTCGCTCAATACCTGGTGGCGGCAGGCGGGCGGTTTCCCGCGGCGGCCGGGAGACGCCCTGCTTTTCACCGGGTTGATGTACCAGGCCATCCCCTATATCAATGTCACCGCCCGATACCTGGAGCGCCTGGAAGGCAGTAGCTTCGCAGATTATCTCGGGTTCAGCCGTTACTTCCCCGGCTTCCTCCTGAGCCGAGGCTGGTCTTTCTTAACTTCCAAGGCGGAAAAGCAGAAGTTTGATGGCGTCCTGCGGTCCATTTGCCGTCTACTGACCGAATCAGAGGTTGCCTTTTTCTATCATCCCGAGATGGATTTCTATAGCGGCATCCTGCTTTATGATCTGGGAGACCAGGAAGGCTTTGAGGCGCACGCCCGTTTGGTGGCCCGGACCCTGAAACTGCACGGCGTCCAAAAGCTCATCACCGTCGACCCCCACACCACCTATGCCTTGAAAGAGCTCTACCCGAAGTACACCGGCGAGACCTTCGAGGTGCAGCCCTATTTCAGCCTGCTGCGGCTTAAGAAGCAGGGAGACGGCAACGGACGTAAACCGGTGACCATCCATGATCCCTGTTTTTATGGCCGCTATCTGAAGCTCTCGGAGGGGCCCCGGCAGGTGCTCAGCAGCCTGGGACTGGAATATGCGGAAGTCCGCAACTGCGGCGAGTTTACTTCCTGCTGCGGCGGTCCGGCGGAATCGGTGTCGCCCGCCCTGAACCGGGAGATTCTGGAGCGGCGCGTCACGGAGTTGCAGGCCACCGGCCGGCCGGTGGTCACGATGTGCCCCATTTGCCTGACAAACCTGCTCAAGGCGGGCCTGCCTGCGGAGGATCTGGCCAGCCTGGCGAGCCGGTATTGTTGAGGAGTCACCAAAGACAGTCAAAAAATTAAATTAAGGAGGAGTTTAGATGGCGGAAGAAAAGGAAAAGATTGTGTTAATCGCCACCCATGCGGGGGAGGACCCGGAGCGGGCCATCTTTCCCTTCATGCTGGCCACCGCCAGCCAGGCCATGGACGTGGAGGCCGTGGTAGTGCTGCAAGGCAACGGCGCGTTTCTGGCCAAAAAGGGTTACGCCGACGATATCTCCTTTCCCGGCATGACCCCTTTGAAGAGCCTGATCGAGACCTACGTCGCCAATGGCGGCGTAATCCTGGCCTGAATTCCCTGCCTCGAGCATCGCAAGATCAGTCAGGCTGACTTGATCCCGGGCGTAGAACTGATTAAGGCAGGGCGGGTGGTGGTCGAAATGACCAGCGCCAAATCCACGGCGGTTTATTAAACCTTTGTGATAGTACCGCAGGCTTCCAGCCGGTGATCATCGCAGGCCGGAGGATTACAAAACATAGGCTGGAAGCCTGGCCTACCAAATTTCTAAGCGGTAATCAGCTTGTGCACGTCGATGCCATATTTTTTCATGCGGTGCCAGACGGTGACCCGGCTTACGCCCAAGAGGGCCGCGGCGTGGGACTGGTTGCCGCCTGTTTGGCGCAGGGCGTTGACCAGGGCGGTTTTTTCATCACCAGCCCCGACAGTCAGAGTCTCAGGTGGAGTTTTCCTGGTCAGTTCCATACTGCTCAGTTTGGGAGGCAGATGTCCGGGGGCGATGAGACCGGTTTCGGCGACCACAAAGGCATATTCCAAAGCGCCCTGGAGTTCCCGGATGTTGCCGGGCCAGGGGTAGTCCAGGAAGATTTTCATGGTCTCTTTGGTGAGGCCGGCGATCTCCTTGCCGCTTTTACGGCGCAAACGCTGCAGGAAATGCTCCACCAGCAAAGGGACGTCTTCCAGGCGCTCCCGTAACGGAGGCAGGTGAATGGGAATGACATTGATGCGGAAAAACAGGTCTCCCCGGAATTTCCCGTCAGAAACCAGGGCTTCCAGATTGCGGTGTGTGGCTGTGATGATGCGGACATCAGTGGTGATGGACCGGGATTCCCCCACCCGTTCGAATTGTTTGGTTTCCAGGACTCGCAGGAGTTTGACCTGAATGGCTGGAGGGATGTCGCCGACTTCATCCAGGAAGATATCGCCCCGGTTAGCCGCCTCGAAGCGGCCCTGGCGATGGGTATAGGCCCCGGTGAAGGCCCCTTTGACGTGGCCAAAGAGCTCGCTTTCCAGCAGAGATTCGTTGAGGGCCGCACAATTGCAGGTGATGAAGGGACCTTCCCGCCGGCGCCCCAGGGCGTGGATGGCGTGGGCCAACAATTCTTTGCCGGTGCCGCTTTCACCAAAGATGATCACCGGGGCCTCGCTTTGGGCGGCCTTCTGGGTGAGGTCGAAGACCTGCTGCATGCGGGGGGATTTGCCCACCATGCCGTGAAAGTCGCCGGCAGCATCTACGAGCTTGGCAAGTTGCTGAATCTCCTCATCCCGCCGGGCCAGCTCCGAGATGTCGGTTAAAGTCTCCACCGCTCCCAAAACCTGTCCGGCCTCGTCCCGCAGGATGGCGGCATTTTTGAGGATGGGCACATAGGTGCCATCTTTGCGCATATAGAGACAGCGCTTGCGAGTCGCTTTCCCTTGCTCGAAGAGATCGCACCAGGAACCGGTGCCTTTGCTGCGGGCCGTGGAGCAGATGTCGCATTTTAAGATAGTACAGGGGCGGCCGATGATTTCCTCCCGGCGGTAGCCCATGATCTGTTCAAAGGCCTGATTGACCATGAGGATGGTGCCATCCGGGCTGGCCACCATGAGGCCATCGTTCATGGTGTTGAGAATTTCTTTCAGATACTGATTGATCTTTTCTTCGTGCATGGCCGGGGACCTAGTTTTAACAATTGTTTTAACATCAAGATAGCACAAAGTCCTCAGGATGAAAAGCTGGATTTGATCCCATGAATGCCGATCAACAGTTGGATATTTGCAGGGAGGTAATTCCGGTCAGCCTGGCCTTGTGCAAGTCCGTCCTGGCCCGGCTGGCTTCCGGGGCAGTCTTGGAAATCCGCCTGCGGGACCGCGATACCCTGGAGGATTTGCTCATGATCGTGGAGCGGTCCGGGGATCAGGTGCTGGCGTGAGAAAACCGGGGGGAGGAATACTCTTTATGAGTGCGGAAAAATCCAGAGAAAATCTAGGACTGGCGTCCTATCCTGTCGGGGGCAGCCGTCCTCCTTCTTCTATGCAGGTCCTTTTATAGCAATTGCCAAAAATTTTTTCCTAAATGCTGTTTACACAACTTCTCAAAATCACCCCTACCCCCCTTTCCCAAAAGGGGTAACATAGTGGAATCCCTTTAAAAGTCCCCCTTTGAAAAAGGGGGATTTAGGGGGATTTGAAAAGCCAGCAATCAATAGAAACTTTCGGCAAAATCTATAGTTACAGCCGTTCGGCCACGGTTTTCATCTCTAAGAATAGCCGCAGGTAATCGGGGCCGCCGGCCTTGGCGTTGGTTCCCGAAAGTTTGAAGCCGCCGAAAGGCTGCACCCCCACCAGGGCTCCGGTTATTTTGCGATTGATATAGAGGTTGCCCACGTAAAGTTCCCTCTTGGCCCGCTCGATGCGTTCCCGGCTACGGCTCATCAGGCCGCCGGTGAGGCCGTAAATGGTGCGGTTGAAGACCTGCACCGCCTCGTCGAAATCCCGGACTCGCATCACTGCCAGCACCGGGCCGAAGATCTCATGCTGCGCCAGCCGGGACTCGGGAGGCGCCTCGGCAAAGACGGTGGGCTCGAGATAGTAACCGCCATCCAGGTCTACGGCTTTACCTCCCAGCACGAGCCTGGCCTGGGAGCGTCCTTGCTCGATGTCGCCCAGGATGGCCTGGTGCTGGCTCTCCGAAATCACCGGCCCAACCGCAAAGTTTTCTTCCGCCGGTCCGATCTGGAGGTTTGCGGCGGCAGCCGCCAGCCGCTTCAGCATTTCATCATAAACCTCAGCGAGGATGATCAGCCGGGAGGCCCCGGAACATTTCTGGCCCGAGTAGCCAAAAGCGCTGGGAAGCACCGCGGCCACGGCCTCGTCCAGGTCAGCGGTCTCATCGACAATGATAGCATCCTTGCCGCCCATCTCCAGCGCGGCCCGTTTCAGCCAGACCTGGCCGGGGTGGACCTTGGCGGCGCGTTCGGCGATCTGCAGGCCTACCTCCTTGGAGCCCGTAAAATTGACGAAGCGGGTGCGCACGTGATCCACCAGATAATCGCCCACCTCGCTGCCGCGGCCCGGTAGAAAGTTAATGACGCCGTCCGGCAGGCCGGCGGCGGCCACCAGCTCCATGAATCTGGCGGCAACCACCGGGGTATAGGAAGAGGGCTTCAGGACCACGGTATTGCCGGCTGCCGCCGGGCCGATGGTCATGCCCACCAGGATGGCCAGGGGAAAATTCCAGGGCGGGATGACCACCCCGGCCCCCAAAGGCTGGAGCCGCGATTCGTTGATTTCTCCCGGATAGGGGTGCAACGGCAGGGGGTGTGCCAGTTCGAGGGCGCCGCGGGCGTAATAATCGCAGAAATCGATGGCCTCGCAGACGTCAGCCTCGGCCTCCAGCCAGTTCTTTCCGGCCTCCAGGGTCTCCCAGGCGGCGAGTTCGTATTTGTGGCGGCGCAGCTCAACAGCAAGTTTCAAGATTGCGGCAACCCGCGCCTCGGGACGGAGCCCCGCCCAATCCGGGAAAGCCCGCCAGGCGGCGTCCAAGGCTGGATCAACGTGGGAGGAGGTGGCTGCGGCCACAGTACCCACTACTTCGGCGGGCCGCGCCGGGTTAAGGCTGACGATCTTCTTTTCTGTGCCAATCTTCCGGCCGCCAATGATCATCGGCCAGTGACCACCCAGGCGCCGGCGCACCTGGGCCAGGGCGTCCCGGTAGGCCGCCGCTCGGGCCGGGTCGGCAAAATCGCTCAGGGGCTCATTCCTGAAAGGTTCCAACATGGCGTTCATCATTACCCACAAATTTTTCCCATCGTTGGTCCGGTCTTTCCAGCCGGCGCCACCAAAACTTTCTTTGGAAAAGTTAATGAGCCCGGCGGAACCCTGCAAGGTCAAATAACGAATTCCTCAGGAGGCAAATTGCGGTCTTGGAGGCTGAGGCCCGCCACCTCGAATGGCTTTCCATCCCCCAGCTCCACCTGGGATCGGCCGAAATAGAGCCCGGCGGCAACCCGGCCCAGGGAATCTGCCTTCATGATGCCGCTGCCGCTGGCGCCACCCACAACCAGAGCGCCGGATATCTGGTCTACGAAAGCGATGCGGTCGGGTGGGTGGTCTTCATAGAGGCCGGCCCAAGACTGGCCCGGCATTGCTCCATGGAATATCGGCAAATACCGCTCCAATTGCGGCTGGATACGTTCCTTGAAAAATTCCGGTTCAGCCGCGGGCCGGTCTTCGAGACCCGGCGGTTGATCCTCATTGGCAAAGCCTATGATGAAGGCGTTCGCCGCGGGCGCGGGCCGCAGATAAGCTCCGCCGGGCAGGATGGTAAACGGCAACAGGCCATGGGAATTGAAACCGGGGGTATAAAGCAGGCGGTTTAGGAGACCTGTTTTGGCATTGAGGGCGAATAACTGCCGCTTTACCGGCACCACCGGCACGATTTGTCCGGCCAGGGCCAGGGTGGCGGTCAGCCAGGGGCCGGTAGCGATCAAGACCTTTCGGACCATGATTTCCCGGTCTCCGAGTTTAACGCCGCAGATGAGCCCCTGACTATCCCGGACGAAGCCCGTGACTTCGGCATTGAAGTGGAATTGGCCGCCGAGATGGGTGATTTCCCTGGCGTAAAAGCCGGACAAGTGATTGGGGTTGAGGATGCCACACCTGTTCCCGAGAATCCCCCGAAAGATATCGCCCATTCGTAAATCGGGCAGCCGCCGGGTTAATTCCTGGGGCTCTAAAGTCTCAAAAACCACCCCGGCCTCGGACATGGCCTTCAAGGCCGGAGCGCCGCGAGCCATCTGGGTCGCATTGAGGAGCCAGAGATAGCCGATCCGCAGCAGGCCGAGCCGGACTCCGGACTCCTGAAGATTCTCAAAGAAAGCGAGGGTGCCTTGAGCGAGATGGCGGTTCACTGGGGTGGCGAACATATCCCGGTAGGCTGCGGCGCTCCTGGCCGTAGTGCCCCGGCCGGGGCCCCTGAGGCGGTCGAGTACTAAGAGATTCAGCCTTGAATCCACCCGCAGGATATGGTAGGCGCTGGCCAGTCCCAGGATACCGGCGCCGACCACCAAAACATCAGGATTGGTGGCCACGTGCATGCCCGCCGTTGAGAAGAAATGGCAACCTTGGAAAAAAGATAATCACCCTCTGCGGTAAAGAAAGGGGCCTCATTAGGAACCACTATAAATGTCCACTGGTTTTAGCCTTCCCCCCTGTTTTTAAAGGCAGGCTTAATCCTGCTTCTTTTTCTTTAAGACACCCTATCTGGCCAGTATTAATTGAAATAAAATACTTGACAAAATTAAATTTAATGACGAATAAGATAGTTAATTGACCGAGTAACTAAATACAATAAGAAAAAGGAAATTTCTTATGGCTTCCGAAATCATGAAATTGACCGCAGAGATCATCGTTTCTCATGCCTCCATGTCCGAAATATCACCCCAGCAATTAATTGAGGAGATTAAGGAGGTCTATGCTACGTTGGCCTCTTTGGAAACGGGAGTTGTCGCGGGCGTTGCTCCTGAGAAAGTTGAAGAAGTTGAAGGAGTGAAAAAACCGTCGATCCCTTTAAAGGACATTGTTAAAGAAAAATATGTCGTGTGCTTGGAATGTGGGAAAAAATTGCGGACTCTCAGAACTCATATCCGCAAGGCCCACAATTTAATACCCAAAGAATACTTTAAGAGATTTGGACTCGACCCGAAAAAATATCCCCTCGTCTGTAAAGAATACTCGGAGCAGCGCCGGCAATTGGCGGTGGAAAAGGGGCTGGGAGCCTTCCGGCGTAAAGCAGCTAAAAAAGGGTAAGCCTCCGAGTCTTGACGGCTTTTGCTATCGGGATTTGGGCCTGCTGAAGAGATTTTCGCGTCCTAATAGATCTCTGCCGGAACGGCTCACTGATCAATGCTGGAGATGCCCCCCTTTTGAACCACTTTGCATGAAAAATTCGGCTTTTTCCCATTTGTGGGTTCATGGTATGCCTGCCAAACCTGGAGGATAAGCTTGGCTTTTGAGTAACCTGAGCACCCGGTGGCAGTCGGACGGGCAGGGTCTCGACCCTGCCCTTTATTTGCCTGCCCATCCGGGCTTCTTGAAGCGAAACTCCACCGCTTATCCGTCGAGACCAGAACGAAGCGCTTCACTCCGAATTTTACGGCCAGGTTCATTATCACCCGACTGCCAAGTATATTAAATATGGCCTCCCAGGGATTCTTTTCCAGCATGGGCACGTGCTTATAAGCGGTACATAAAAACGTTTTCATTTTGGTGACTTACAAGTCATGTTTCGGCCTTGGAAAGCCAGGCTCCTCATTTTAAATTTAAGGTACTGAGGTATCCGAGTTTGAAGGTTTATATGCCCGGATTTCGGGCGGCTTTTTCAAGGAAGTTTGTGCTATCATTGACCATGCAGTTGATTATAGGATTCTTGCTTCAAGGACAGGAACTTATAGAAAAAATTTTAACGCCGGTAAGGACCGCATGGGCGAATTCGACACCGCATCATTCTGGGGGCAGACCAGAAAACTGACCTGGCCTTTCTGGGTGGCTAATATCATGGAGACCATCGAACGGCTCGCTTATTATGGCGTGCGGGTCGTGATGCCCATCTATATCGCCCAGGCTGACGAGATCGGCGGGCTCCACTTCAGCCAAAGCGACAAGGGCCTCATCTTCCTGTGTTGGGCCCTCGTGCAATCTTCTCTCCCGGTGCTTACGGGCGGCTTCGCCGACCGCTACGGCTACAAGCGGCAGATCGTGGCAGCCATTATTCTCAAAACCATGGGCTACCTGATGATGGCCACTCAGCGAGCCTTTTGGCCGTTCTTTATGGGCTGCCTGCTCTTGGCTGCAGGCACCGCGGTCTTCAAGCCGCCGGTGTGGGGCACCTTTGCCAAGACCTTGACGGATAAGACCTCCGGGGTGGGCTGGGGCTTTTTTTATATGATTATCAACATCGGCGCCTTTCTGGGGCCGCCGCTGGCGCACTTTCTCTATGGCTACTCCTGGCCCACGGTCTTTTATGGCTGCGCCCTGCTGGTCAATCTGAATCTTTTCTGGCTCTGCACTTACCAGGAAGTCAATCCCGGAAGCGCTAAAACCACCGGGGTCCTGCGGGTGTTGGCTGACACGGCCCGGGAAATCCTCAACCTCCGGCTGCTCGCCTTTATTGTGATTATTTCGGTTTTCTGGGCGGTACTGGAGCAACTCTGGGACACGCTGCCCAACTTCATCGTGGACTGGGTGGACAGTAATACCCTGGCCCGACATTTGCCGGAATTCATGCTCTCCCGGAATCTCTCCCGCGGTCCTCAAATCGCCCAGGAATGGGTGATCAACCTCAACCCCTTGTTGATCATATTCCTGGTGGCGCCGCTGTCCTGGTACGCCAACCGGGTGATGCGGCGTCTCACTTCCATCTTTTTCGGCTTTATCCTGGTGACCCTTGGCGTTTATGTAGTCAGTTCTACCATGTCAATTAATACTTGCCTGGCCGGCATCATTTTTTTCACCATCGGAGAGATGCTGTGTTCCCCCAAGATGAGGGAATACCTGGCAGTGATTGCGCCGCCGGACAAGAAGGCGCTCTACATGGGCTACGCCGCCATTCCCTACGCCATCGGTTGGGGCTACGGCTCTTATCTGGCGGGGAAGATCTATGAACGTTCCGGCGAGAAGGCCGGTTTGGCCTTGCGCTACCTGTCCGAGGTGTTGCAGGTTCAGCCGCTGCCGGACCGTTCCCAGGCCTTCGCCATCTTGACCGAGAAGCTTGGCCAGACGCCGGCCCAGGTGACCCGGCTCTTATGGGACAAATATGATCCCAGCCAGGTCTGGACCCCCTTTGCCATTGCCGGCATTTTAGCGGCCATCGCCATGTATGCCTTCCTCCATTTTGCCAGGCGTTGGCAGGACGTCAACGCCTGACCGCTCAGTTCATACCCCCCTGTTACAAAGGCTATTTCAAAAGCGGCTTTTCTGTCACCCCGAGCTAAGCGAAGCGACCTTAGAGTCGGTTCATTAAGGCTCTGCCTAGATTTAAGTGATTAAAACGATAAGCAGTTCTGCTCAATCAGATTAGGTATTTGTGCTAGCTTTCCCACAGATTCATGGGTAATTAGATTTAGTTCGAACTTTGTTGAGCAGTGACTCTGGCGCAGCCAATTTGAGCGGGCGAAAACCAGCCACGTCTCAAAGGAGAAGTCCGGCATCCGGTAAGGAAAGAAATCTGGCCGGTGACCTCTTGTTCACCGATTAATTCATCAGGAGATTACCTCATGAATTTCACTGATATCTGCCACAAAATATTGACCAACAATTGGGTCATATTATCCGGCGGCGTGTTCTTGGCCGTCTTAGTGATCGTCGTTTGCAAATAAACACTGCCGCGCCAGGCCTCGTTTTTTGTGGCTGTTTGTGCCTTAACGCCGACTCTTGGGATTTGCAGGCATGGAAGAGACGGTTTTCCCTTGGGCAGATGCTGGAGCTTAAGGAAAGAACTACCAGTCTCTTAGGATGAGGGGCGGCCGGGATTCCCCAGGGATGGGAGATTCCGGTTTTCTGCTGATTGCTCCGCTGCTTTATTCCCTCCACATTTAAACCAGGCTTAGAGGGAACTTTTACCCACTCCAAAATCAACTGTCCACCACCTGACTCACCTGCATCTTTTAAAACTTGAGCTGAAGATCGACCACCAGATGGTAACTGGCGGCGGGGCGGGATCTTCCCAATCGCTCGGTTGGGCGTTGGCGCTCTAAGCGGCAGATCCCTTTCCCAGCATGGTTCAAGCAAGGTCCTGTGTTTGAGCGTGTTCATATTCGATTTGGCGCAATTCACGCCAGATGGCCGGCATGCCGCTCTGAGCATGATAATAAAAAGATTTATCTTTTTGTGGCTTCGTAAATACGGGTTTTTGATTGGCATCAAGCTATTTAAAAAAGGCAGTTCTTGAGGCAGTTCTGGAAACCCTGAGCAATTAAGTATCAGTGATTTATCGGAAAAATGGCTTCAATATCAGTATTAGCCCTCCTGGTGAATGGAGTTTAGGGGCGAAACTTTTACTGCTCCCGGCTTTTTGCCTCAATAAAAAATGGAAAATATAAATAACTAGATGGAAATAAATATAACTATCTGATATAAGGGAAAACGGATTATCATATCGGGAGCGCCGATGGGGCTCGAGGTGCAAGGCAGAAAGAGGTGGCCCATTTTAACCGGGCCACGGGGATAGATTTCCGGAGTGCCAAGATCACCTCAGATGCTGGTTTTCTGTGATTGCGGCTCTCCCGGTGGAAACCACGAGCCCCTGGGTAATACGGTGGGGTTTAGAAGCTTGGGACGCCACCTGACCCGGTTCAGACAAAGGGGGTGGTTTGCCTATGCGCTAAGAAAAAAATTCACTTTGACGGAAATTTGTGCTACCCTCGCTTCCACACCCTGGGATAGTCAAAAAAAGTGAGTCCTTCGGGATTGAACCGGGATGGAGTCCCGAAACCATTTTTTGACGGCAAGGGCTAAATTAGCGGCATAATTTGGATTAAATACTGGAAACAAGGCTCCTCCCCTATAATCTGCCCTTATCCTGGCTTCGGGGAGACAGCCTGCTGATATCAGCAGTTTCAACTCTAGCATGAAAGGAGAAAATAATGTTTAAGGGTTCCGGTGTGGCGAGAATAGTTATTCTGGTGGCTGCCATAATGGTGCTGTCGGCGCCGGCTCAAGCCGCCATGTGGGTAGGCGCGGAAGTTGGGGGCAATTTCATCGGCAACGTTGATGTCAACTTCGGCGCCGTCAAACTCAAAAACGTTAGAGTTGACCCCACGGTCATCGGTGGTTTGACCGTGGGCTACGATTTTGTCAATTCGGGATTTGGGGGTCGTAATTATCCCGATTGGATGAAATACTTCCACGTTGTCGCAGATTTCACCTATAACCGGTTGACCATCGCGGGACAGAGCGTGACCGCCAATATCGTCGGGGCCGCCCCTTTATCTATCCGCACGTCCAGGTTGGATGGCTACTTGGCCGCCCTCGCCTTTGGAGTTCTCGGACACTATCCCTTTTTTAATGGCATGGTCAACCCCTATGTAGGTGTGGGCCCCGCCATCCTGTGGAGCGACCTGGACTCCGGCAACTTGAACCAAGGCAACGCCAGCTCCACGAGCCTCGCCTTCTTCACCGAGGCTGGCATCCGGTGGGTGGCTTTGCAAAATGTTACCATCGATACCAGCTACCGTTTCCGCTGGGCCCGGCCCACATATGAGTTCAATGGCACCGGCCTCGGATATCAAGCCTATTCCCATAGTTTCCTGGTCCGGGTGAACTATCATTTCTAGGGGGCTGATGTAAAGATGGTGCGGCGGTGGAGCAAATAAGTTGCCGACCGCCATGAATGTGCAGCAAGTTGCACTAAATGTGCGGCTTTGAAGTTCCGAATTGACGAGAAGGCCCTGGGGCTATTTCAAGAAGGTCCCGGGGCCTTTTATATGTTTCCCTAACCCCTTCCTTAAGAAAATTTCGCGCATTGAAGGGGCCGGCAAAACGACCTTACTCAAGGCGCTCGGGGGCTTACAGCGACCGGTGGCTGGCCATATCTTGTTTGCGGGCGAACCCGTCGAGGCCTTGCCGGCCTGGGAAATGGTACGCCGGGGGGTAATTTATGTGCCGGAGGGGATGAGCGTCTTTCCCCACATGACTGTTTTGGAAAACCTGGAAGTGGGGGCTTACCTGGTGCGCCGGCAGCTTAAGGCCAATCTGGATGAGGTTTTACACATCTTTCCTGAGCTCAAAGACCGCCTTAAGGCCCAGGCCGGCATTTTGAGCGGCGGCCAGCAGCGCATGGTTACCCTGGCCCGCGGTCTCATGTCGGCCCCCCGCTTTCTGATGCTCGACGAACCTTTCATGGGGTTAAGTCCCAAACTGGTGCAACGGTTTTGTGGCTCCTTCCGGGACCTGCGGCAAGCCGGCGTAACCTTGCTGATTTCCGGGCAACTCATCCAACGGATTCTGAACGTGGCGGAGAAAGCTTACATTCTGGAAAAAGGCTGCCTCACTTTCTCCGGAACCGGTCCCCATCTCCTGCAAGACCCTCACTTGCAAGAAATAATCCTTCCGGTCTGAGGGTCGCCGCCGGATTATCTTGCCAGGGTTATCTTAAGCATCTGAAGGGAGAAGTGAACATCCTTCCATCTATCCCTGTCGCCGCTAACCCCAGGAGGAATAACGCAAGGAATCAATTTTCAGCCAGAAAGAAAAGGCCTCCTTCTGGGGGCCTTAACTTGTAAGATATTATTTGGCGGGCGCCTGCCCCTCGTGGGCTTCTTTCAGGCAAAGTCTGAAGAGGGTCTACCTTTTTTCGGCCTGCGAACCAGCTAATTAACTTTCCGTGCTCAATCTGTATTTCCTAAAGATTGTTAGGGATATTGTTGGGGGCAAAAAAGACAAGGAGTTAGGCTGATAACCTGACCCTTGATATTCTTTGGCGGGCGATGGGCGACTCGAACGCCCGACCTTTGGTTCCGGAGACCAACGCTCTATCCACCTGAGCTAATCGCCCGCGCCCAAAAATTCTATCAAATCCCCCCTGCTTGTCAAGGTTGAGACTAGAGTCTGAGACTAGAGTCCTGA
>JAMCQY010000305.1:1576-3959 GCA_023381945.1 Deltaproteobacteria bacterium | reverse complement strand
ATCGTCACTCAACGCTATGTAAATTTCTGCCTTAATGATGACGAATTGGCCCTGGCCATCGGACATGAACTGGCTCATCAAGCCCTGGGACACCTGGTACGCGGCGCCGCGCACCGAGAGCTCGGAAAATTTTTCGGCTCCGCCCTGACCGCCTTCAGCACCTTGTCCCTGAGCCGTCTCATGGACTGGCGGCATTCCACGGTTTCGCCGGATGTGCGTCAGGTGGCCGGTGACGCAGTAGCCAGCGCCTTTTCCCAGGATGACGAACGGGAGGCGGATATCTATGGGGCCTGGTACGCTTTCCAGGCCGGCTATGATTTGGAAAAAGGCGCGGCGGTCTGGGAGCGTTTGGCCGCGGTTAAATCGCATGATCCGTTTGCCGGCAACTATTTTCTTGATTCCCACCCTCCGCCGCTGGAGCGGTTGACGAGGCTGCGCAAAGTAGCCAGGTATTTTGAGGCCGGGCAGGCGGCCCAGGTTTTCCTGCAAGTCAAGGTCATCGATCGCCAGCCAGCCCCGCAATGAAAAAGGCTCCCAGCGGTCAGCGTTCAGCTAAAAGCAGGGTTAGCGTCATTGAACCAGATGTGTCCGCAAAATGGCAACAACTGCGGTCTTCACCTAGTTTTTTGGATTTTGCTGATAGATGTCGACTGAGCGCTAATTCACCGGCAGGGTTACGGTCATCCAGGTCTCGCCGGGAATGCTGTCCAGACGAATCTCACCGCCATAGGGAGCCAGCAGACGGCGGGCCATAAAAAGTCCCAAACCGGCCCGGCGGTGCTGCCGATCTCCCTTCGTGGTAAAGAAAGGCTCGAAGACGCGGGACCTGATCTGAGGTGAAATACCCGTGCCAGTGTCGCCCAGGTGCAGGATCAGGCGGCCATCCTCCAGGGCCGTGCTCACCGTCAGGCAGCAGCGCTCCGAGTCTTGCATGGCTTCCAGGGCGTTTTCCAGGAGGTTGCGGAAACTTTGGCTGAAATCGAGGTAATGCCCCCTAAGGCGCGGCAAACCTTCCTGGAAATAAAAGCGCTTTTCCACCCGATGTTTAAAAAAGGGCTGGGCCAGATAGAGGTCCAGTTCCCGGCGATAAAGCTCGTTTAAATCGATCTCTATCCAGTCTTCAATGTCTTCATAACTCCCTTGCAGTACCACATTGCGGGCCAGCGCCCGGATATTTTCCAGTTCCTGGTGAAACTGGCGGATCTTTTGCTGCCGATAATGGTGCAGGTTCTGCAATTTCTCTCTGATGGGATTAGCCACTTCCGGCAGAATCTGGAGTTCCTCCCGGGAACGTTGCTCCAGAAGCTCTAATTGGAAGAACAAGTTTTGCATGGGAGAATTCATCTGGTGGATGAGGCCCTGGGAGAGCTGACCGCAGGAGGAGTGGCGGTAATAGCGGACCAACTCATGGAAACAGCGCTCCAGGATATTCTCAGCCGCGGGAGACGGGGAATCTTTGACACCCGGCGGCTTCGGCAGCCGCTCCCAGATAGCCGGCGGCGTGATCGCCGGCTGGCCTTTGGCTCCAAGGGGGCGTGCTGCGCCGCGGGCGACCTGAGGGTGCGCTTTCGCTTCTTTTATTATCCGCTCGTTGCCGGACAAGATAGAGTCCTCGAAATACAGGGAAGTCTCGGAAACTTTATTTGAAGATCGGACATTTGTCGGAAAAACTTTAAGAAATTATTGGGAGAGAAAACGGCGGCTGCTATTGAGGCGATTATTAGGAATATTCAGGGCGGACGCCCAGGTCCACCCCTAGAAAATTGCGGCCATGAGCAGGCAAAGTATTTAGGCGGCGGTAAGGGGCAGGCGGATGGTGCAGGTGGTGCCGCGCTCCACTTCGCTGGTGAATTCGATCTGCCCGCGGTGCTGGTCGATGAGGCCGCGGCAGATGGTGAGGCCCAGACCAGTGCCTCCTTCCTTTGTGGAAAAGAAAGGCGTGAACAGGAATTTCAGGTGCTCCGGCGGGATCCCCTGGCCGGTGTCATGAATGATGAGGCCCAGGTAATTGTCCTGAACCGCCGCGCTTACCGTGATCACCCCACCCCGGGACATGGCCTCCAGGGAATTTTTCAAGAGATTGAGGAGCACCTGACGAATTTGGCCGGGATCGAAGGGAAACGGCGGAATTTTTTCCGGCGCCCGAAAGATAAATTCTACCCCCTTTTCTTTGAAGTCTCCCTGCATGAACTCCGCTACTTCATTAACGAGGGCCACGATATCACTTGGGACCTTTTGAGTAGGGGCGGTGCGGCCGAAACTGGCCAAATCGGCCAAAAACTTCTCCAGACGCCGGACTTCTTGATGAATGATGTGCAGCTTGCGCCGGTTTTCTTCCGGCAGGTCCTTTTGGCGCTCGCATTGTTGGGCAAAGCCGCCGATA
>JAMCQY010000305.1:0-1566 GCA_023381945.1 Deltaproteobacteria bacterium | reverse complement strand
CCGCCGATAACGGCCAAAGGATTTTTTATTTCATGGCTCACATGGGCCACCATTTTGCCCAGGGTAGCCAGGCGCTCATTGCGCAGCAGCTCTTCCTCCAGGCGCTTCCGTTCCCGCAGGTCCCGAAAATAACCAACGATGCCGATTTCCTGGCCGTTGGCCCGGAGCAGGCGAGCCGACAGCCAGATGGGCACCAGGTCTCCATCTTTATGGCGGACCTGGGTTTCATAATTTTCCAGGATGCCGACTCCACCATGGTTCGGGGAATAAATGAGCTGCTTGATTTCGTGGGCCGTTTGGCCCGGGTAAAAGTCTCGAACCCTCATCTTGCTGCCGATAACCTCCTCCGGCCGGTAGCCCAGGATACGGGAAGCGCCTTCGTTAAAGATGAGGATTTGACCCAACATGTCATTGACGATGATGCCGTCCATGGAAGCCTGCACCAACATGCGTTCCAGTTCATCCAGTCGCCGCACCTGCGACTCCAGATTAAACATCTGGGTGATCTCCCGAAAGGCGCATACGGTCCAGGTGTGCTCATGGCCTTCTCCTAAATGATAGAAGGTGCCTTCGTAGACCAGTTGTTTGCCGTCCACCTCTCGAGTCAGGATGTGACGGGCCGGGAAATAGGGGCCGAGTTCCAGGGGGCAAAAGCCCGTCTCTTCGCCGGCGCTGCCGGTGAAGGGGTTTCCCAGATTAGAGCAGGTCTGACCATAGATCCCCTCCCAACCAAGGCCGAAGTGGTTCAGGAAGGAAGCGTTGGTGTAAACCACGCGCCTCTCTTCATCCAGCACCAGGGTGAAGACGTCCCGGAGGTTGTCCAATAGACGGCTAAAGAGTCCTGGCGGCGGCCGCCGCTTAATTTTTTTCCCCTTGGGAACCATCAATTAATTAGTATGCTTAATTTTCTCAAATGCAACCAAAAATGAAAAAACCAGGCTAAAAGAAGTCGGTGAGGTAGGGATTGGTAGTCTTTTCCTGACCCAGGAAAGACGTGGGAGTTTCGCCATAGTCATGGCCCGGCCAGACCCGGGTATCGTCCGGCAGGGGCATGAGTTTTTCTTCCAGAGAGGTGATGAGCTGGGGCAGCGAACCTCCAGCCAGGTCGGTCCTGCCCGCAGCACCAATGAATAGAGTGTCGCCGGTGAACAGGTGGCCGGGAAAATAGAGGCAGATGGAGCCAGGGGTGTGCCCCGGGGTGTGGATAACCAGGGCTTCGTGCTCTCCTAAAGGCAGGCGATGACCATCGGCCACCAGGAGGCCGGCCCGGCTCAAGGGCGGCAAGCCCTCGGCGCGAGCCTCGGCCTGGATCGCAGGCTGGCTGAAGAAGTCCCAGTCCAATTGATGAATGACAATGGCCGCCCCGGTGGCACCGGCCCAAAGATCGTTGCCGGCGGTATGATCGGCATGGCCGTGGGTGTTGACGATCCAGCGCAGCTGCCAGCCTTTTTGTTCCAGGCGCTTGGCCAAGACCGGGGCCGGGCCGCCCGGGTCGATGAGGAGGGCCTCGCCGCTTTCCGGGCAGGCCACCAGATAGGTGAAAACCCGGAAAGGTCCCACGGCTTC
>JAMCQY010000206.1 GCA_023381945.1 Deltaproteobacteria bacterium | reverse complement strand
CAGATTTGTTGGAAAAGCTCGGACTCGCTCCTGGCCCGAAGCAAGGCTTCATTAATATTTTTGATGGCCCGGAGCAGGATGTTTAAATCTCGGATCTTGTCTTGCGACCGCTTTTGGGTGGTGATATCGCTGACGATGTGCACCGCTCCCGTGATTTCAGCGGATTCATCCAGGATCGGGTCGACCATGACATGTAGCCAGCGGTTGCCTCTGGGCAAGGTTAGGGTTTGGCGCCGCCGGCTCCGCCACATACTGGATAGGGGACATGATTTCACCGGTCCAGTTTCATGCAAAACTTCCCAGCAGAAGCGCCCGATGATCCCGGATTGAGGTTGGCCTGCCAGATCGGCCATGGCCCGGTTGGACTGAATAATCCTGCTGTTTCGGTCCAGCAGGCACACGGCGTCACTGATGGCATCGAAGGTGGTGCGCCACTGGTGGGCCGCCTTCTGCAAGGCTTCTTCGGCCTGCTTACGCGTGGTAATCACCTCAAAAATGGCCGTAAAGTATCCACTTGTCGGGCTGTATACCGAGATGGCAAGCCACATCCCCAATGGGCTGATATAAGTCTCAAACTTCTCGGGGGTCCCGGTCAGAGCCACCCTATTGTAGGTTTCAAACAATTCGGGATTAGACTCCCGAATCCCCGGAATGACTTCGGACACTTTTTTCCCCACTACATTTTTCAATCCAGTCAGGGTTTCGAAAGACTTGTTGACCTCGAGATAGATAAAATCATGCGGCTGATCATGTTCGTAGAGCATTCGGCAGTAAGCAAAACCATTCAGCATGTTCTCAAACAGGCTGTGATATAGTTTTTCACGGTCTACCAGCGCCTTCTCGGCTATCTTGCGTTTGGTAATGTCCCGGGCGACGCTGAGGATCAATTGGCGATCATCCAGATCAAGCAGTCGGGCATGGATCTCCACTGGCATCAATGAGCCGTCTTTTCGCCTATGAGCGGTTTCGAAGATCGTTTCTCTCTGGGTCTGCAACTCTTGCAAACGCCTGGGCCGGTCCTGGAGAAACTCCGGTGCGGGCAATGCCAGGACGTTGAGGTCCATCAACTCCTCTTTCTCATATCCTCGGGATTTGTAGGCTGCCTCATTAAGGTAGAGAAAATGTCCCTCCTGATCGTGCAGAAAGATGGAGTCGCTGGCGCCATCCAGCAGTTTCTCTTTGAGCCTTAATTCCTCCTCGGTCCGCCGCCGTTCGGTGATGTCAATGTTGGCGCCGATGAGGCGCACCACTGCTCCCGTCTCGTCACGATAAATCCGCCCCTTGCCGTTCAACCAGCGGAGGTCGGTGCCGCCGCGGCAGACGCGATACTCGATATTCACCCCCTCCTTTTCTTTCAGCGCCTGGTTTAGGGCGGCGATAGCATTTTCCCGGTCGTCGGGATGCAGGCATTGCAGCCACAGGTCAAAGGAAGGCTTGCCCTCGTTGGGGGTTAGGCCCAAGAGAAGGTAATTTTCCGGCGACCAGATCATCTCTCCGCTGCCTGGGCGCCAATCCCAGGAACCGGCCCCGGCGGCCTCTTGAGCCATGTGCAGTCGCACCTCGCTCTCCTGAAGAGCCGTCTCGGCCTGCCGTCGGCGCATGATATTTATACTTAAAAGAAGTATCACCGTGGTTAAGGCGGTTATGACTGATATCGTTCCCCAAACCAGGGGCTTATACTGATCATTGAAGGATAGTGGACGGTTGATGACCAGGCTGCCTGCCGGGAGAGCGCTCAGAGGAATATGGAAGCGCTTTAGTTGCCGGTAATCGAAGCCGGGCACGGCAGTGTTCTGCAGATCCACCGGTATCTGCTCCGGATCTTCTCCCGCCAAAACCCGCAATGCCTTATCTCCTACCCGGAGGCCTTGGTCTTTGCCCCCCAGGAAAACACCTCCCACGATGCCGTAACCTAAACGAAATGCCTTGATGGCAAAAGCGGGGATCTTCAGACCTTCGGTGAACAAGCGGGTGCTTTCCGGATATTGCTGCCGGAGCCGCTCTACAACCCCTGAGACTTCCTCATCGGACCAGGTGAAGCCAGGGTGATAGGAGTTGAGGATGATCACCTGAGGCGCTGAAGTTTGAGCGCCGGCTTGATGCTCAGAAAAATTCACCAGAGCGGTGAGAACTAAGAGGGCCAGCAAGGTCCTTTGGTAAGCTATTCTCAGCATGATTTCTCGCAAAAAATTTTTTTGATTTTGAGGTTAACCACCTTGCCCGACCGAGTCCCTCTTCTTCTTCTCCGGCCAGCAGCTCCCCGATTAGTTCTCAACCCTCCCTAGCTCGGCATGGGGTAGCTTGCCCTTGCCGGTATTTGCGAACCCAGGTCTATTCATGACTTATCGGCTGACAAAGCAAATTTCCTGAGGCAAATTTGAGGTTGCTTATCAAAATCGACCTAGTAATCCGGGAGGTTGCTTTTCGGGGACTTACGGCAAATCTGCATTACCAAGATGCTGAAGCGAGCATACGGATCTTTGGTTATGGTTTAGAGCCTTAACCCCCTGTGGAGTCGGAAGATGCGTGGGAAGCCAGGATGGATTTGGCCCGATGCCGCTGGTAGGGCTTCAAACTGCCCGGGCGCACCGGATAAAATCTCTGCCGCCCTCCAGGTCAGGGGCTGGGCGATCTTGAAAAATCGCACCAATACGGTCAAAATAGGAGCACAATGACCACCCGGATGTTATTCCTTACCCGGCACGGCGAGACGCGGCAAGCCCTTGAATCCATTGTTCAAGGACAGTCAGACACGCGCCTGACTCCGAAGGGGGAAATGGACTCAGTCGTGCTCGGCGATCATCTCGGCCGGCACCAAAATATTCAGACGATTATGACGAGTGACTTATCCCGGGCGGTCCGGACAGCCAAGCTGATTGCCCAGAGGATGAATCCGTCTCCCCGAATAGTTGAAGTGGCCGCCTTACGTGAACTGGCCTGCGGCGTCTTGGAGGGCCAGCCCTCTGCCAGGCTCAGAGACCTGCGGCTCAGTGACCCGAGAGGAGCAGAGGACGCGGTTCCGCCAGGGGGAGAAAGCCTGGCGGCCATGCGCCACAGGGTACTTTCATGGTATGGCGGTTTTGTGGCCATGGTTTCTAAAGAAACCCTGATCATAACTCACAAAGGTCCTTTGGCCGTGATCCTGGCCACCATAGCGCCTGCTTTGCCGGCGGCAATGGTTAAAGTTGCCCTGGAGCATAGCTCCCTGGTGGCGCTGGAACTTGACCGGAGTGGTACGGCAGCCGTGGTAGATGTCATCAGACCGGGTTAAAGCCAGCGATTCCTCCGCGTTCGTCTCATGCGGCGATGAAATTGCCTAAATGATCACCACGGTAGATTGCATTCTAAATTATTTGTTTTATAGTGGGTGTAAGTTACGCTGCCGGATGGAAGGGCAGAGGCCCGGGCCGGACCTGGAGGGATTATCTTGCCCTCTTAGGAAGCATATTTTCCTCCCTCTACCGAAAGGCCCCTGGATTTTAGCTGCATCAACCGTAGAAATTTACAGAAATCTGACATCCCGAGGAGTCAAGCCCATGGAAGAGGGATTTACCAGGAAAGAAAAGCTGGTGGGGCTGTTCCTTTTGGTGATGATCATACTGATCAAGATAACTTTACTGGTAATCGCCCAGGGGAAAGGGTGGTTCCAATCCCAAACTACTTATTACATTTATTTCAAACAAGGCTATAACCTCCGGCAAGGCTCTCTGGTCAAGATGTTCAACACGGAAATCGGCAAGGTAACTAATATTGAGTTCAAGCGCAAGGAGGATGAGAATCAGGTTGAAATCACCATCAGGGTCTTGAAGGAAAAGGCCAAACTCATCCGCACCGATTCGGTGGCGGAGGTTATCGCGCCCACCCTGATAGGTAGCGAATATATCGAGATTTCCCCAGGTTCTTCAGGTTATCCCCAGGTGAGAGCAGCCGGAACCATTGCCTCTCAGGCTCACAAGACCATGTCTGAGAATCTGGCGGAACTATTC
>JAMCQY010000167.1 GCA_023381945.1 Deltaproteobacteria bacterium | reverse complement strand
GGCATTGCGGCTTTCTCATGGTGCAGGTGCATTCCATCTCCTTCAAGGTCCTGATTTTTTCCCTGAGATGCCTCAGATAGAGAGCCTGGCTGATATTGGGGACGATGACATTGTGTTCGATATCCGCCACCAGACTGTTGATGAAGCGGATGTGCTGGATATTTTGCCAGGCGATGATCTTGATGTGCAGGTTATAGCCCAGGCGGTTGGCGTACTTTTCGAAAAAAAACTTATCCTCAGGAGAAATTTTCTCGCCGGGATACAATTCCAGCAGACCGATGCCCCGATCCTTGGCATAAAAAGGCAGCTGGCTCACCAGGATCTGGTTGCCCCGGATGGGTACAAACCAGGACCCGGCGGCGGTGTAGGCTTCGTTCTCCAGGCGGACCCGGGCGGGCGGCGAGGGCTTTTCGGGGTAAACCCCGTGCTCGGTGTCACACACCAACTCCAGGGTGCCTTCGGAGCAAAATAAATAGAGGCGGCAGCCCAGCCCGAAGAATTCTCTGACGACCCACACGGAAACCCGGTAGAAGTTCTCCAGGGTCTCATATTCCTGGGCCAGGTCATAGAAGGTCATCAAGGCGTCGTCCTTCAGGGTGCCGAAATTATACTCCCTGAATCTCCGCCACTTCTCCTTCACCCGGCCGGCGACATCTGCCAGATCCATGGGAACGTTCATGCCGACTCCTCAGCGCGGGGATAGAGGCCCCTCTCAAGTTCGAGCCGTAATTATCTCAAGGCGATGCGGTGCGACGATATTCGGCTACCCCGACTTCATAGAGATCCCGGCCCTGACAATCGTTGATGACGATGGCGGGCAGGTCTTCCACCTCCAGGCGGTGAATGGCCTCCGGTCCCAGTTCAGGGAAGGCGATGACCTTGGCGTCTTTGATACATTGGGAAATGAGGGCGCCAGCCCCGCCGGTGGCCCCCAGATATACCGCATGGTATTCCCGCATGGCATTGATGACTTCCGGAGAGCGCTTACCCTTGCCGATCATCGCCTTCAGACCCAGGCGGATAAGGGTTGGCGCATAGGAATCCATGCGATAGGCGGTGGTGGGACCGGCGGCGCCGATGACCCGTCCGGGCCGCGCCGGCGAGGGGCCCACGTAATAGATGATCTGCCCTTTAATCTCCATGGGCAGGGGTTTGCCGGCCGCCAGCAGGTCGATGAGGCGCTTATGAGCCGCGTCCCGGGCGGTGTAGATCACCCCGCTGACCAGTACCTTGTCGCCGATCTCCAGGTCCAAGACGTCTTTATCGTTAAGCGGCGGCGTCAGTTTCACGGTTTTGGACATAGTAATGCGTCTCAGCTTTATGTTTCAATATTTTTTCAGGAGTTCAAACCTCTTATACTCCCAAGGCGGAGCGGACGTGGGTCCGCCCCTACAGGATCACTTCCTTGTGCCGGGAAGCATGGCACTGGATATTGACCGCCACCGGCAGGGAAGCGATATGGCACGGCTGCATCAAAAGGTTCACCGCCAGGGCGGTGATCCGGCCGCCCAGGCCCTGTGGGCCGATGCCCAGGTCGTTGATGGCCAGGAGAAGCTCCCGCTCCAATTTAGCCAGCTCCGGATCGGCATGAGGCAGGCCTAATTCCCGGATCAGGGCCTTCTTGGAAAGCAGTGCGGCCCGCTCGAAGGTGCCGCCGATTCCCACTCCGACAATGATGGGGGGGCAGGGATTGGGACCGGCTTCCCGCACCGTGGCCACGACCTTTTCCTTGATGCCGGCCCAGCCTTCCGCCGGTTTCAGCATATGCACCCGGCTCATATTTTCGCTGCCGCCGCCCTTGGGGACCACGGTAAGCTTGAGACTGTCACCCGCCACGATCTCGGTATGGATTACCGCCGGGGTGTTGTCGCCGGTATTGGCCCGGGTCAGAGGATCACACAAGGATTTCCGGAGATAACCCTCGCCGTAACCCTGGCGCACCCCTTCGTGGATCGCCATTTCAAAGGAACCACCCACCAGGTGAACGTCCTGGCCCAATTCTACAAAGACCACGGCCAGTCCGCAGTCCTGGCACATGGGGACGCGCTCCTGCTGAGTGATCCGGGCGTTCTCGAGCAACTGCCGGAAGATTTCCCGGCCGGCTTCCGATTCTTCTTCCGCCAGGCCCCGGGCCAAGGCCCGCAGGAGGTCTTCTCCCGGTTCATAATTGGCGGCGATAGCCGCTTCTCTAACCGCTTGGGTGACCCGCGCCACCTCGATTTGCCGCATCAATCGCTCCTGATGATTCGTCGGCACAGCTTGCGTGCCCCGGGCATAGCAAGATGCCCCTACAAAACGAAATTAACTATGATTAGTCCAGGAACGGCAAAGGCGTGATGACTCACGCCTCCACCATCTCTTTGACATTTATATACGGAAAACTGAAAACTGAAAACCGAAAACTGCCTATTCTTCCAGATCGTCCTTAAAGAATTCCTGGCTGGACGCCTGGGTCCGTTTGGGTTTCTTTTCCTGGGCCTCCTCTTGTTCCGGATAAAAGGTCTCATCGCTGTCCGCGGCCTCGTCGTCCGCCGACTGGGCCTCAGCATCCTTCTTGGCCAGGGTGGTAGCAGGAGTCGTATCTCCCTGGAAGTTCTCCACCGGCTGGCCCGCCAAGGCGTGTTTCATATAATAGATGAAGATCGGCGCCGCGGCTTGGGAACCGGTCTCCTTGGGGCCCAGGCTGCGTTCGTCGTCCATCCCCACCCAGGTGCCGGTAATCAAGGACGGGGTGTAGCCGATGAACCAGGCGTCCCGGGTCTTGTTGGTGGTGCCGGTTTTGCCGGCCACGGGCCGGCCGAGGACCTGCACCCGGGTGGCGGTGCCCCGCTGCACCACTCCCTGCATCAGCTGCACCATAGTTTGAGCCGTATCTGGACTAATCACCTGGCGCCGCTGCGTTTGAAAATCCATGAGCACGCGGCCGTCCCGGTCTTCGATGCGGTCGATGAAAGCCGGCTCCACCAAAGCCCCGCGGTTGGGAAAGACCGAGTAGGCCCGGGTGAGCTCAAACAGGGTAACATCCGAAGCCCCCAGGGCCGAAGCATAGTTGGGGAAGATAGGGGTAGTGATTCCCAAGCTTTTGGCCATCTTCACGGTGGCCGGGACGCCGATGGACATCATCAGCCGCACCGCAGGTACGTTGCGGGAGTGCGCGATGGCGGTGGCCAGGGGGATGGGGCCATAGAATTTGTGGTCGTAATTCTGGGGACACCAGAGCTGGCCGTGTTTGCCGCCGGGCAGAGAGATGGGCGAATCCATCAGGATCGAGTCAGGCCGGAAGCCCTTATCGATGGCCGCCGCATACAGGATGGGTTTGAAGGCGCTGCCCGGCTGCCGCCGGGCCTGGACGGCCCGGTTAAAGGTGCTGTCGCCGAAGTCTTTGCCGCCCATGAGCACCCGGACCTTGCCGGTCTTCAGCTCTTCGGAGAATAAGGCCGCCTGTACCATGGGGGCCTGAATGATTTCGACAGTCCAGACCTTGCTCTTGCGATCCCGGCTCAGCAGGCGCACCTGCACCAGGTCGCCGGCACGCAAGTCTCCTCCGGCGCCGCGTGAGCCCTGCGGCAAAAAGGCCCATTGGTTCCCCAAACGAAGATAATGTCCCTGATGTTTCTTGTCATAGGAAGTTATCAGGGCCGGAACCGACAGACCCTTCCGGGGCGGGTATTTGTTGTAATATTTGACTTGCCTGGCCTGGTAGGCCTTCAATTCCTTGCCGGCCAGATGCCGCAGGGGGCCCCGGTAACCGTTGCGGCTGATCAGGCCGTCGATCCCCTCATCGATGGCGTCTTGAGCCACTTTGTGCAGTTCCACGTCGGCAGTGGTATAAACCTTGAGGCCCATGTTATAGACCGTTTCCTTGCCGAAGCGGGTTTCCAGCAGGGTCCGCACATGTTCATTAAAATAGCCGCATTCCTTGATCCACTCCGGGCGGTAGGCCTTCAGCTTGATGGGTTGCTCCAAGGCCTTCAATTCGTCGGCCCGGCTGATGAAGCCTACCTCGGCCATACGCCGGAGCACATAGGCCTGGCGCTCCTTGGCCCGCTTGGGGTTTATATAGGGATCGTAGCGGCTGGGGGCCTTGGGGATGCCGGCCAGGATGGCGGCTTCGGCCAGATTCAGATTCTCCACGTGCTTGGAAAAGTACTCCTGGGCCGCGGCCTCGACGCCGTAGGCCCCATGTCCCAGGAAAATGTGATTCAGATAGATGTGGAGAATCTCTTCCTTGCTCAGGTAATTGTCGATCCGGTAGGCCAGGACCGCCTCCCGGATCTTCCGGCCGAA
>JAMCQY010000066.1 GCA_023381945.1 Deltaproteobacteria bacterium | reverse complement strand
TGCAACCCATCGCCGACGCGGTGAAGCTGCTGACCAAGGAGGATTTTATCCCCGCCGGCGCCGACCGGGTCATCTTCCTTTACGCCCCAGCGGTGGTGGCGGCCGTGGCCTTGCTCATCTTCGCGGTAGTCCCCTTTGCCCAGGGTTGGACCTTCCGGGGACAGAAGATCCCCGGGGTAGTCAGCGACCTTAATGTCGGTCTGTTGGTCGTTCTGGCGCTTTCAAGCATCGGGGTTTATGGCGTAGCGCTGGGAGGCTGGGCCTCCAATTCCAAGTTTGCCCTAATGGGGGCCATCCGGGGAGCGGCCCAGATGATCAGCTACGAGCTGGCGCTGGGCCTGTCCCTGGCGCCGGTGGTGATGCTGGCCCGGTCCTTCTCTTTGGTAGACATTGTCCAGGCGCAGGCAAAGGCGCCGTTCATTATCTTTCAGCCGCTGGCCTTCCTTATCTTTTTCATCGCCGCGGTGGCCGAAATGAAGCGTATTCCCTTCGACATCCCGGAGGCGGAAAACGAGTTGGTGGCCGGCTATCACATGGAATACAGCGGCATGCGCTTCGGGCTCTATTTTTTGGGGGAGTATGTCACCATGGTGATCCTGGGAGCCCTGGTGGCGGTATTCTTTCTGGGCGGCTGGCGGGGGCCGTGGCTGCCGCCCCTGGTCTGGTTCTTCATCAAGGTCTTCATCGTGGTGTTTATCATCATCTGGCTGCGGGGCACCTATCCCCGGTTGCGCTTCGACCAGCTGATGGATTTGGGCTGGAAGGTTTTAATCCCCTTATCGCTCCTGAACATCATCATTACCGGCGGGGTCATATTGGCGATGAGGTGAGGAGCTGAGGTTTTGGGCCTTGGGCAGGTTGAAATCTGCACCTCCGGGTCAAACCCTTTCAGGCTTAAAGGAGAAAGAGATGGTCCATACTCCTGAGGTCTCTGAAACCAGGCCCCCCGGGGCGGGGAAAAGCAGCTTCGATCTCATCGAGCCGGCCAGGCTCCTGAGCGAGTTGCCCCTCAAACCCGGCATCACCTTTCTGGACCTGGGCTGTGGCGCCGGCAATTATACCATGGCGGTGGCCGAAGTCATCGGTGCGCATGGGGTGGTCGTGGCCCTGGACCTGTGGCCTCCGGGGATCGAGACTCTGGAAGAACGGGCCATGGCCACCGGCCGGCGGAATATCCGGGCTGTACTGGCAGACATCAGCAAAACCATTCCCCTGGGCGATCACAGTGTTGACGTCTGCCTGATGGCCACAGTGCTCCACGACTTGGTGGAATTCGCCATGGAGAAGGGCGCGCTTGAGGAGACTGCTCGGGTTTTGAAGCCCGGCGGCGTGCTGGCCATCGTCGAATTCGATAAGGTCGAAGCCCCGCCGGGGCCGCCCCTGCGAATCCGGCTGACTCCTCAAGAAGTGGAAACCCTGGTCGTTCCTTACGGATTTCAAAAGACCCGGACGGCCCGGGTTGGACCATTTAATTATTTGATATTGTTCATTAAAAAGTAGGGGCGGGTTTTAAACCCGCCCCTACAAAGGCCAAAACTATGCCTGAAGTAAAAGACCCCATGCAGGGGCGGCCTAATATTTTGAAAGTTGTGGCCATGGGCGTTGCCGGATTATGGCAGGGACTGATGATGGTGCTCCGGCACTTATTTCGGCGGGCTGTCACTGAGCAATACCCCGATTATAAGCGCTTCCTGCCGAAACGGTCCCGGGCCCGGATCATTCTGACCAGGGACCCCGACGGCGAGGAACGCTGCGTCGCCTGCTTCCTGTGCTCGGCGGTCTGCCCCACCAGTTGCATCTCCATGGTTTGCGAGGAACGGGCCGACGGCCGCCGTTGGGCGCCGTGGTTCCGCATCAATTTCGCCCGCTGCATTTACTGCGGTCTGTGCGAAGAGGCCTGTCCCACCCTGGCCATCCAGCTCACGCCTTTTTATGAGTTTTGCGAGCCCACCATCATGGACATGGTGGCGGAGAAGCAGGACCTGCTGGTGGATCACGGCGGCAAAAATCTTGAATATAATTTTTACCGCTACGCTGCCGTGACCATGGTAGGCGGCAAAGGCAGCCATATCAATGAAGCGGCCCCGGTGGACTTGAAGAGCAACCTGCCTTGAAATCAGTGGTCAGTAGCCAGTGGTCAGTAGTCAGTAAAAACCAAGGTGAGCGATCAAAGGCTCTAAAATTGCCATGAACCTATACGCCATTATCTTTTACATCCTGGCCTTTATCATCCTGGCGAGCACCGCTCTGGCCATCACCCGCCGCAACCTGATACACGCCATCGTCTATCTGGTGCTGTCCTTTTTTGGCACGGCGTTGCTTTTTTATTTGCTTGGCGCGCCTTTTCTGGCTGTTCTGGAGGTAATCATTTACGCCGGGGCCATCATGGTGCTCTTTCTGTTCATCGTGATGATGCTGGAGATCCGGTCCCCGGAGGAGCCGGTCAGGGCCTATCTGCTCAGATGGCTGCCCGCCGCGGTTATGGGCGCCTTGAGTCTGGCTGCGGCCGGCGTTTTGCTCGTCTTTAAGTCAGGCCGCAGTCTGCCTCTGCCGCTCTCCGCCGCCTCGCCCCTGGAATTCGGACGGTTTTTGTTCCAGAGGTACTGGTTTTCAGTGGAGATTGTCTCCTATCTGCTCTTTGTGGCCCTGGTGGGGGCGCTCTATTTGGGGAGGAAAGAGGGCTAGGTGACATAGGGATGGGTTTGAAACCCGCCCCTACAACAGCAACAAAGATACTGAAAGGCGGGCAAGGAGGCCCGACCTAATATATTTGGGCCATTTTATGACAACCATCGTCCCTTACAGTCATGTGCTGGTCCTGGCCGGGGCCATGTTCTTCCTAGGTGCGGCCTGTGCCGTGGCCCGGCGCAATCTGGTGATGATCCTGATCGGCGTGGAGGTGATGTTGAATGCCGCCGGCGTCGCCCTGGTGGCCGCTTCCCTGCGCTGGCAGCAGTTGGACGGCCAGGCCCTGGTGATCTTTATCATGTGCGTGGCTGCTTCCGAAGTGGCCGTGGGTTTGGCCCTAATCGTCTACTCCCAGCGGCGTACCGGCACGTTGGACGCCGACCGCTACAATCTTATGAAGGGTTGATGTGGAAACCGTATTGTTACTCCTGCTGCTTTTACCCCTGGGCGGCTTCGTGATCAACGCCATCTTAGGCCGCTTGCTGCCCCGGAAGGTGGTGGAGACGGTGGCTTGCGCCGCGGTCCTGGGTGCCTTGGTGACGGCTACCATCGGCCTGGTCTTGGCCGCCGACCGGGCCCATGACCTCACCTTCTTCCAATGGTTCGGGGCCGGGGATTTTGCTACGGCCATGAACGTCCATTACGACCCCCTGGCCGCGGTCATGGCCATGATGGTCACCTTTGTGGCGAGCATCATCCACCTCTATTCCACCGCCTTCATGCGGGAGGACACTGATTACGTCCGCTATTTCTGCTACTTGAACCTCTTCGTCTTCGCCATGCTGGTGATCACCACCGCGGACAACCTGATCTTCGTCTACCTGGGCTGGGAGGGCGTAGGCTTCTGCTCCTATGCCCTGATCGGCTTCTGGTATAAAGATGAAGCCAACGCCAACGCCGGCCGCAAGGCTTTTATCTGCACCCGCATCGGCGACATCGCCTTTGGGGTGGCCCTGGGACTGTTCTTCGTCTATTTCGGCAATTTCTCCATCGATTACATCAATAATCATGCCGCCGGACTGAGCCCCACCATGGTCACGGTCTTGGCTCTGCTATTGCTGTGGGCCGCAGTGGGCAAATCGGCGCAACTACCCCTGACGGTTTGGCTGCCGGACGCCATGGCCGGGCCCACGCCGGTCTCGGCCCTGATTCACGCCGCCACCATGGTCACTGCCGG
This sequence comes from Deltaproteobacteria bacterium, assembly GCA_023381945.1. The sequence continues at coordinate 152 of JAMCQY010000066.1, read as the reverse complement.
CACCTACCTGCTCATGCGGCTCTTCCCGCTGGTTAAGCTCTCGCCCGCGGCCATGCTGATTATCGCCGGGGTGGGCGCCATCACCGCGCTCTATGCCTCCTTTGCCGCCCTGGCTCAATGGGACATCAAGAGGATGCTGGCCTACTCCACCA
>JAMCQY010000124.1 GCA_023381945.1 Deltaproteobacteria bacterium | reverse complement strand
GTAGCTCCGCCGTCTCCACCACGGGCTCCCGGGCCTCCAGCAGTTCAACCAGCAAACGGCCCATCAGCCACCCCATGAACAGGTCCCGGGAACTGAAAGGCCCGCCGTCCCCCCTGTCCGCCAGGTTGATCACCCCCCAGAACCTATTCCCGGTAAGGGGGATGACCATGAAGCTGTTGGTGCGGTAGTTCGGCCGCCGCTCCAGCAAGGCAAAATTGCGGTCCCGGCTCAAGTCCGGCACCAGCAGGGGCCTTTTGTGGTTGGCCACATAACCCATGATGCGCTCCGCGGCAACCCGCAGCCCCACCTTGATTTCCGCCTCGGGGCCCACCGCCGCCAAACCGTAAAATTCTCCCGGCACCGGATTATATAGGAAAATCGAGCTGTTGGTGACCTGCAAGAGTTCGTGCGCGACTTTCAGAAATTGCGTCCCCACTTCCTTGAGGTCAGCAGTCCACACCCGCTCCCGCAAATCCCCTAAAATGGTGGCTTCCTTGGTGCTGGATACCAGGTCAAGGGCCTGCACTCCCAGGGCTTCGGCCCCCAGGAAGACCGTCTCCAGATCCTTCTGGGCCCTGAGCAGGCGCTGGTAGTCCAAGGCCTGCCGGATTGCATGCCGCAAGGTTTCCGGCTGCACCGGCTTGGGGAGGTAATCGAAGGCCCCTTGCCTGACCGCCTCCACCGCATCCTCGAAATTGGCATAGCCGGTGAAGACAATGGTCAGAGTTTCGGGATGATGAAGCCGCAAATACTGTACCAGCTCCATACCGGTCATATCCGGCATCAGCATGTCGGTGAGGATCACGTCAAAGAGGTGGGCTTGCAAGGCCTGCAAGGCTTCCTTGCCATTGCCGGCGGTTTCCACCTGATAACCTTCTATGCTTAGAATTTCCTTTACCAGGTTTAGAATAAGCGGCTCGTCATCCACCACCAGAACTAATGGCTGCTCACCCATAACTCCACTCCCCCATCCTTAGGATTCTGATGTTCCGGCTGAAACTCCTGCTTCTAAAAATTCCGTACTTTCGACGGTGCGGGCTTACCATCCTATCCGGGTGCGGTCAGCAACTTGCTTGGTTAACCGTTACCCCCCCCCATTCGGGCGCCATACTGATCCCGCAGGTAGGAGCGATAGGCCCCGGAGCGCACCTTATCCAGCCATTCCCCCCGGCTGAGGTACCAGCTTACCGTGCGTCGCAGCCCTTCCGCTAGATCGACCTGCGAGCGCCAGCCCAATTGGGTCTCGATCTTGACGGTGTCCAGGGCATAGCGCCAATCATGGCCAGGCCGGTCGGGCACCAAAGTAATCAGCCGCTCCAGGTCCCGGAGTTCCGGTTTAATTTCCGTAAGCACACGCAGCAACAGGCGCACCAGCTCCAAATTGGGTTTCTCCTGGCCTCCCGCGATGTTGTAAGACTCTCCCGGCGCCCCCTGCTCCAGCACCGTTAGCACCGCCCGGCAATGGTCCGTAACATAGAGCCAGTCCCTGATGTTGTCTCCCCGGCCATAGATCGGTATGGGCTTACCTTCCAGGGCCTGGCACAGACAAAACGGGATGAGCTTCTCGGGAAACTGGTAGGGGCCATAATTATTGGAACAATTGGTGATCAGCACCGGCAACCCATAGGTATGAAAATAAGCCCGGGCCAGGTGATCGGCCCCTGCCTTGGAGGCGGCGTACGGACTGCGGGGAGCGTACGCGGAGGTCTCCGTCACCGGTGGATCATCCGGACCCAGAGAGCCGTATACCTCATCGGTGCTGATGTGCAAAAATCTGAACCCTTCAGCATCCTTATCTCTCCAGGCGGACCTGGCGGCCTCCAACAGGTTGTAGGTCCCCAGGACGTTGGTGCGCACGAAGATCCCCGGGTCCAGGATGGAGCGGTCCACATGGGTTTCGGCGGCAAAGTGCACCACCCGGCTGATAGGATGCCGGGCGAATAAATTGGCAACCAGTTCCCGATCGGCCACGTCACCCTGGATTAAGGTATGCTGGGGGTCGCCTGCAAGTTCGGCCAGGTTCTCGGGATTACCGGCATAAGTCAGCAGGTCCAGATTGAGGATGCGCCAGTCCGGGCGAAAGCGCCGCAGGAAATGAACAAAATTGGCGCCGATAAACCCTGCTCCGCCAGTAACCAGGACCACGCTCATAACTGGTCTCCGCAGGCGTCCCAAAACTCTCGATAGGCGATCTCCCAGCGAGGCATGCAATCCATCCCGTGCAGTTGCAAGAGCCGGTTTTCCAACACCGAGTTGGCCGGCCGCGGTGCCGGCCGCGGGAATTCCGCGGTGCTGCAAGGCTCGATCGGCGTTTTCAGTCCGGCGGTCTCCAGAATCAGGCGGGCAAACCCATACCAGGTGGTTTCTCCCTGGCAGGTGGCGTGATAGGTCCCGAAGGCCTCGGTCTTGGCCAGATCTATAAGCTGCGGCGCCAGGGCCTGGGCGCTGGTCGGGGTGCCCCGCTGGTCATTCACCACCTTCAGGGCTTCGCCACTGCGCCCCTTGGCCAGGATGGCAGTGACGAAATTGGGCCCTGGCAGGCCGTAAAGCCAGGCGGTGCGTACAATAAAATGGTCGGCGCACTGCTGCCGGACCAGCTCCTCCCCCAAGAGTTTGCTCTGGCCGTAGACGGACAAAGGTCTGGGGGCGTCCCATTCCAGGTAAGAGCCGTCTTTGGCGCCGTCGAAGACGTAGTCGCTGGAAATATGGATCAATTTTGCCCCCCGGCGCCGGCAAGCCACTGCCAGGTTGCGCGGCCCCAGCCCATTGACCTTAAGCGCCAGGTCTGCGTCGTGTTCCAAGTCGTCCACCCGGGTGGCTGCGGCGGCATTCACCACCACTTCCGGCCGATACCGGGCCAGATGCGAGACAATCGCCTGGGGATCGGTGATATCCATCTGGGCCACATCGGTGGTCGCCACCTCCCAGGCCCGGCTCGCCGCAGCCTTCAGCAGCGCCTGCCCCAACTGTCCGAGGCCGCCGGTGATCAAGATTCGCATAGTATCATTATTATCGGCGTATCAAAGTCTTAAGGAAAATTTCGGAACTCCCGGGCAGCCCCGGATTCGCCCTTACAACTGAAAGGGAGAGTCGGGGTCATTCTCGAACCTGATCTCATCCGCCGGCTCAGAACGCCCTGGGCCCCGATACAGGCGGTTGGCGAAATTGCACACCAGCCCCGGATGATCACTGAGATTCCGGTATCCATGCACCACTCCTGGCGGAATGATGACGATACCCGGGCAATTCTCCCCGAGGACGAATTCCTGGCGCACCCCGTAAGCAGGACTATCCGGCCGCTGGTCCCATAAGGTGAGGCGAAATTCTCCAGGGCCTGCAAAACAGAAAAGATCGGATTGTTCGTGATGGGCATGGGGTCCCCGCCCCACCCCGGGTTGCGTCACTGAAAGGTACGCCATTACCGGCATCTGATCCTGGAGCAATTCATCCTGGCGGAAGATCTCGGCCAGCCAACCCCGGGAATCATGATATTGGACCAGGGGACGGCAGATCACCCCGGGAATCCGGGAGTTAAATTTCTCAATGTCGTTATCCATATCTATGTGCATTTGTCAACTTTTCGAAACTCATCTTAGCATGAAATGACCTTTATCTTAAACAAAAAGAATAATTATAGCGATTGCCAAAAATAATTTCTTGTAGGGGCGCACCCGCGTGTGCGCCCTCCTGCGGGCGGACACATGGTTCCGCCCCTACAATCCATCGGGTTATCGGAAAAAACTTTTGGCAAACGCTTTAATTCAGTTTGAGAACAATTATTTTAGAATCGGGCGCTTTTGTCAAAATTGTTGAACTATGAAGAAACTCAAATAAGCCAATCTTTAAATTGCTCCTTGGGCGGCGTCGTCAGCTCCAGGATTCGAACGGAGCCGCCGGCCTCGAGACTCACCCGGACCGGCGCCCCCAAAGTTGCATCGCTGTAAGCCGCGGCCAAGCCAGCGGCCTCCTGCAAGTCTCCTTCTGCAACCGCCCCAACCACCAGAACCAAGGGTCCGGGAACACCTTCGACTCTCAGGCAATAATCTGCCGGCAATTTCAGACCCGCGATGGCCTCATTTTCTCGTTGTGTTCGGCCCACCGCGGCCTTGGCGTTGCCGGGCAGGCGGAAGTGCCGGCCCCATTTCAGCAACTCCAGGTCCCGGCGGCCGGGCCGTTCCTGGTGCCGCAGGAGCTCCTTGATCCGCAGGCTGTAAGCCGGGTCGGTCAGCAGGCAGCCGCCGGCAGGCGACGGATAGCGGGTGATGCCGTATTGCGCCGCTAGTTTGATCTGGCGCTTGCGCCCCCGGCCGCTGAGATCAAGGAGGCGCTCCCGGTCCACCCAGCCCTCGAGCTCCGGCCGGGTGGCCTTGAGCAGTTTGGCGCTGAGCGGCCTGAGCAAAAGATCCGCCCGGCCGGACTCCTTGGCCACCGTGTTCAGGGAGCCGCGGTTCTGGCTCATGGGCCGCTGCCCCAGGACCTCACCGCTGAAGACGAAGTCGAAGCCCTCGGCCGCCATCACCAAACCAGCCTCTTTGATCATCAAGGCATGGCAGTCGATGCAGGGGTTGTGTCCCTTGCCGAACCCGTGGGGCGGCGCATAGAGCAAGGGCTCGAATTTTTCAAAGAAATCGACTTCCTTCAGGGGCAGGCCGAGATGAGCCGCGGCCTCCCGGGCCCGCTGGGCCCCGTAGAAAGGGGTGACGAAACAGATGAAGGTGACCTCAATTCCCTGGCCGCGCAGGACCGCGCCGGCCAACATGCTGTCCAGCCCCCCGGAGAGGAGGCCCAAGGCTTTGATTGTTCTTGGCATATTTAATGACTAGTTAAGAATATTGTAGGACAGGCGACCTCATTGTCCAGGACAGCCGGGGGCGGCTGTCCTACATTTTGTTGCCTTCAACGGCTTGTTCCAGTAAGGGAATGAGCTTCTCCCGCATCTCATCCCGCACCTGACGGAAGACCGCCATGATCTCGTCCTCGCGGCCGGTGGCCCGGGCGGGATCGGTAAAGCCCAGGTGAAGTTTCTTGACGGACCCCGGAAAAATGGGGCACTGCTCCTGGGCCCGGTCGCAGACCGTGATGACCAGGTCGAACTGCTCGTCCGCCAGATCATCGACGGATTTGGACCGCTGGCGGCTGATATCAATGCCAATCTCGGCCATGACCGTCATGGCCCGGAGATTGACCCATTTAGGCGCCACTCCGGCCGAGAAGGCCTGCACCTGCCCGGCCAGGTAATGGTTCACCAGGCCCTCAGCCATCTGGCTGCGGCAAGAGTTTTCGGTGCAAAGAAACAGGACTTTTAGCATGAGTTTTCGAGTTTCGAGTTTGTTAGTAAATCGAACCTTTATTTATGCGAGGCCAAAGTAAAGCGGCTAAAACCCAGGCGGAGCAAATGCGCCGTGAACGGCCGCCGCACCTGGGGGGCCAGAAAGGCCGGCCACTCCTCCGGAGTCAATTCCAGGCGGGCGGCGTCGGCTTCCGGGACCCGCAGACGTACGTGAGAGAATCCCCGGCGTAAAAGCCAGGCCTCGCCCTGCCCTACCCTGCCCAGGTCCTCCCTGGTTAAAGACGTGCCGTAAGGGAAGCGAGTGGCCAGGCAGCTCTGGGGCGGTTTTTGCCAAGGGAGGCCGAGGGTGCGGCTTAACGAGCGGATGGCCGCTTTATCGAGGCCCGCGGCCAGCAAGGGGCTGGCTACCCCAAGTTCCCGGGCCGCCTGGAGGCCGGGGCGAAAATCCCCCAGGTCATCCAGGTTGGTGCCGTCCCACAGAACCTCGGCTCCGTGTTTCCGGGCAATTTTCCAAGCCTGCGAAATAATGGCCCGTTTACAGGCATAGCAACGCTGCCGGCTATTCTCCCGAAAATCCGGGACAGCCAGAGGATCGACTTCCTGCACCAGGTGCTTAACCCTGAAGCGCCGGGCCAGGGCCCAGGCCGCGGCCAGCTCCCCCGGCACAATATGGGGGCCGGCCATGGTAATGGCACAGATGCCGGATCCCAAAGTCCGGACCGCGGCGGCCAGCAGCAGGCTGGAGTCCAGGCCGCCGGAAAACAGCAGCGCGGCCCGGCGGTGCCGCCGGAGGTATTCCTCCAGGCGGCTCAAGGCGTTATCCGAATGACCAAATTGCATAATGATGATTATGACACAATAGGCAAAAATGAAAAAGGGCACGGCACGCCGCGCCCCGTCCAGAAAATTGTGAAAAAATGGTTTGCAATGGGCCGGGCCTGATGCAAAGGCAGGCACGGAGGCCTGCCCCACCAAACCCTGAACGCACAGGCTGGAAAGCCTGTGCTACCGCTGAATCATGGCGGGATAGACGCCCGCCGCACCTTTTCTTGGCGATTCAGAATTATAGGGCGGCCTGTGGCCGCCGCAAATCGGCAAACCCGGGTCTATGGCACCTCGAAACTCCAAACTCAGCTATCCCGGCTGGCGGTGCGGACACAGTGAATCTGATCGCTCCCCGGCAGCAGTTCCACCGGTTCGCCTAAGAGGAACTGGCCGGCGTTGATCCATTCTTTTAAGAGGTTGGCGACCTCCCTAGCCCGCACCATACTGGACAGAGGCACGGTTGGCACTTCCTGGCCCTCCAGGATGAGGTGGCCCGACTTAAGTTGGGCATAACTCACCTGCCCCAGAATGCGGCCGGTGCCGGCGGGGTAATCGCTGCCATAGTCCACGATGGGGGCCAGGAGCTCTTCATCGGATAACCCGCAAAAATGGGCGATCTCCTCATTCAGCATGGGGATGGGGACCCCTAAGCCCACACTCAGGGAGCAGCCGTAGCCTAAAAGGCTCACCCCCACCAGGTAGCGGGGGCTCATGCCCTTCAGGTCGCCCATGGTGAACAGGGTGCCGGCCGGACCCAGGGGCACGCCGAATTCGGAGCGCGGCTTAGCGGGATTGTGTTGCGTGCCGGGAAAGACGACATAACCCACCCCTCCCCCCAGAAAGATGCGGGTGCCGATCCCGATGGTGCGGTAATACGGGTCGTTGAACAGAGGGCTCAAGGCGCCCGAGGTGCAGAAATTGGCGTTGCCCGCCTTGGGCCTCAGCGGTCCCATATAGGTGTAAATGGTGCGCTTGGACAGGTTCACCGCCACGTTGTAGTTTTGGTAACAATTACGGGGATTGCAGAGGATGGCGTTGACCATCTGCTTCAGGGTGATCTCCCGATCCAGACGCTTATTGGGGTAACAGTCGGTGCCGTAGGCTTCGGCCTCCAGGTGCACGGCCTTGCCCGCTACCAGGTCTTGGATTACGTGACCGCCGCCGTATTTGAATTCACCAGGATAGACCTTGTTCAGGGGATCATCGACGGTGGGCTCGGTGGCCCCGACATAGATGTCAACCGCAGCCAGCCCGGCATAGGCCCGCACGTTATTAATCCACACCTTGGCGGCCTTGGTGGGCGGCTTGCTGTGACCGAAATTGAGGAAGGCCCCGGAGGAACACATGGGGGAGAAGGTGCCGGTGGTGACTACATCCACAGTACGGGCCGCGGCGGCTTCGCCCTTGCTGCGGACGATGCCGATCATCTCCTCGGCCGTGACTACGACCGCTTGACCTTTTCTGATTTTGTCATTAATTTCTTGATAGGTCTTGTTCACTTGATAATTAGACATAATCTACCCGGGGCCTCCTTCTATGCTTTACTATATCATGCTGGATCCCATCTGGCCCTTCTTCAGTACCAGCCTGGTATCTTTTTTCGTTATCATGGACCCGTTGGGTAATGTCTTTCCCTTTCTGGCCCTGACGGAGCGAGGTCCGTCCAAAGCCAATGCGAAAGTGGCCGCCCACGCCTGCTTCTATTCCTTTTTCATCTTGACGGCCTTTGCCCTGGCGGGCCGGTACGTCATCGCCTTCTTCGGCATTAGCCTGGCCGCCTTTCAAATTGCCGGCGGCCTCATCCTGTTCGTCATCTCCTTTGATATGCTGCACGGCCGGGGCCACTTCAACCGGATGGACACCTCCTCCAGCCTGAGGCCCGAAGAATATGGAGATATCGCCTTGGCCCCGCTGGCCATGCCGCTCATGGCCGGCCCCGGCTCCATCACCACCGTCTTGGTCCTCACCAGCCGGGCTAAGAGCCTGGGGGAAAATCTCTCTATCTTAGTGGCGATCATTATAATCCTGTTCGTTACCTATTTCTGTTTTATTTATGCCGACAGGATCGTCGCCCTGATCAAGGAAGCCAGCCTCCGGGTGCTGACTCGCATCATGGGCCTGATCCTCACTGCCCTGGCGGTGCAATTCATCATCCAGGGGTTGAGCAGCGCCTTTCCCCGCTTGGCTCAATAAAAATCCACCGGATCGATCTTCCGCTTCGCCGACCAATGGAAAAAGAGGTTGCTGGGCAGTCCCTGAAAGATATAGCCAGTGGGCGGCAGCAGCAGCCGGCGACAGATGGAGCGGAAGGAGTAAAATTTCTGAAAGCACCGCCAGACGCCGGCCTCGCACTCCTCGGGGGTCATATGTTTGGGAAAGAAGTTGCAGACCATCCCCAGGTACTTTTCGGCGTCGGGGTTGTGCACCCGCCCTTCCTGATCAAGCTGGTCCCACATGGGCGTGCCCCGGCGGGGTGTGGCCACATTGAAGAAGGCCATGGGCGCCTTGATCCTCTCCAGGAAGGCCAGGGTCTCGTCGAAAAGGATCTGGTGATCGCCGTCCAATCCGAACATGAAATTTAGCGAATAAAAAATCCCCTTTTGCCGCAGGCGGTTCAGGAGCCATTCGTATTCCGCCACCGGGTTCTGGACCTTCTCAATGGAATCGATGGACTCGGAACAGACGTTTTCGATGCCGATGTTGACGTGGCTGCAGCCGGAACGTTTGGCCAGGTCCAGCAGGTCTTCGTCCCGGGAGGTGTTGATGGTCCACAGGCAGCTCCAGCGGATATTTAAGGGCATCAGGGCCTGGAACAACTCCTTGGCATAATCCCGGTGGCCGGTGAGATTGTCATCGATGAAATAGATATTCCTTAGGCCGGTAATGCGCACATTGGCCTTGATTTCTTCAATCACTTCATCCAGAGGCCGGCGGCGATAGGTGTGGCCGTAGACAATGGGCACCTCGCAGAAGGCGCAATGGTACGGACAGCCCCGGCTGGTCTGAGTGGGCAGGATCTTGACCCGGTAACGCCGGTAATCCACCAGTTCCAGGCGCGGCCGAGGCAGCTTTGCCAGGTCGTGAAAATCGACGGCTTGATAGCGTCCCTTCAGGCGTTTGACCCGGGCGTCTTCCAAGACCTGCTCCCAGACGGATTCGGCCTCGCCCACCACCACGGCGTCGCAGTGCTCCAGGGCGTCCTCCGGGTGCAGGGTGACGTGGAACCCACCCATGACCACCGGCACGCCGCGCCTTTGAAACTCGGCGGCGATTTCATAGGCCCGCTCGGCCGTGGCGCAGGTGGCGGTGATCCCCACCAGATCATACTGCCGGTGGTAAGGGATGTCCACCAGGCGGTCATCCAAGAGGTCCACCTGGATGCCGCGGGGGGTAAGCCCCGCCAGGTAAGGTAAGGTTATTCCCAGCAGCCAGCGGGTACGGCTGCGCAGCACCCGGCGATTCGGATATTTAGTAGTGGGCTGAACCAGTAAAATTCTCATGAAAGTGCGCATCTCCTGGCGAACCCTGCGGGCAAGTAGCTAACACCAAGAAGCACATTGACTTAGTCAAACCTTCCGGCGCCAATCCTTGGCTGACAGCAGAAAGCTGGCCAGGGATTCTCAAAGAAAACACCTCCCGGCTGTTTAAGGCAGGTTAGTTGGTATTCTAAATATACAATATAGATGTTTCAATGAGAAATGTCACCACCGGCCCGGCCGAAAAGGCCGCCGGCGGGCTGCCGTGATTTAGTTGCTCTCTTTGAGTTCAATTCAATCCTTCCGATTGATCAAGGCCGCCAGGAACCCGGCCCCGAAGCCGTTGTCGATGTTGACCACCGCCACTCCGGTGGCGCAGGAGTTGAGCATGGCCAACAGGGCCGCCAGGCCCCCAAAGGAGGCGCCGTAGCCCACGGAGGTGGGCACGGCGATCACCGGGCGGTCCACCAGGCCGCCCACCACGCTGGGCAGGGCGCCTTCCATGCCCGCCACCACCACGAAGACGGTGGCTTGATTCAACAGCTCCTGGTGGGCCAGTAGCCGGTGCAGCCCGGCCACCCCCACGTCATAGACCGGTTCGGCCCGGTGTCCCATGATGCGGGCCGTGAGCAGCGCCTCTTCGGCCACCGGTATATCTGAAGTGCCGGCCGAAAGCACCATGATCACCCCCCGGCCCCGTTCCGGCGCCTCGCCGCGGCCGAGGGTCAGCACCTTTGAGTCGGGGTGATATTGAGCGTGGCCGAATTCGGGCAGCAGCACCGCTGCCTTGTCGGCGTCCAGGCGGGTTACCAGGACGTGGTCGGCCCGGGGCGCCAGGGCCTGCAAGATTCCCCGAATCTGTTCCAGGCTCTTGCCCTCGGCAAAGACCACCTCCGGAAAACCCTGGCGCAGCTGCCGATGGTGATCCACCCGGGCGAATCCCAGGTCTTCGAAAGGCAGGGTACGGAGACGATCAATGGCCTGGGGTACGGAGAGATGCCCATCCTTAACTTCACCCAGCAACTGTTCTAATACCTTGATATCCATGGACAATCCTTCAAAACCGTTATATTGCCGCCAGCTTTCCTTCCGGGGTGACCCGATAAGTTTTTCCACCCCAGGTGACCCGATCACCCAGAAAGCTCAGAGCCCAAAGCCCGAAAGACAGCAGGTCCTTTACAGGCAGGAGCCAAAAGTCGTTCCTGGCGAGTTGGCCCCGCAGGCAGGTCCACTCCGACAGGCCGGACAGGGTCCAACGCAGGCTCAGGGTGGCGAGAGCCCAGCCCAGGGCCCAGGGAGCCGCCCCGGTGGCTAAGCACAGCGCCAGGCTGTAAACTAAAGCGTGGGTAATGCCGTAGGCCAGGAAGCCCTTGGGGCGGCAGACCCGGTAAGTGCGCGCCCAACGCGTTTGGTGCACCAGGTAATCCTTCAAGCTCAGGTCGGGGTTTTGGGTTTCCACCACATAAGGGAGAATCTTCACTCCCCAACCGGCCTCCGCCACCCGCCAGCCCAACTGGTAGTCATCCGCCAGAAAGTCGGCCAGGGGCGCAAAGCCGCCGATGGCTTGCAAAGCCCTGCGGTTTATAGCCATGGCCGCGCCCAGGGCGAAGCGGATGCCCTCAACGTAATGCGCCGTAGCCACCGAGGGAATGAAGTCCGCGGCTATGGTCAGGGCCTCCAGTTTGGCCCCGATGGTCGGGGCCGGGCCGAAACGATAGGGACAGCTCACCAGGCCCATCCCCGGTTCCTGCAAAGCCGCAGTCACCCGGGAGAGGAAGTCCGGAGCCACCTTGACGTCGGCATCGGCAATGACCAGCAGCTCGAAGCGGGCCTGCGCCTCCATTTGACGTAGACTGCTGATCTTGGGGTTCAGTCCCAGGTTTTCGGGACAAAAGACAATCTCGATATCCGGACCCTCACGGGTTTCCTGCAGTTCCCGGAGCAACGCCACCACCGGGTCTTCCGGGTTGCGGACCCCGAAAATTACTTGATAAGGCTGATAAGCCTGAGACAAAAAACTCTCCAGACATTCCCGGGTGTTAGCCTCCAGGCCCTTCAGGGGTTTGAAGATGGTGATGCCGGGAAGCTTAGACGGGGTTAGCTCAGCGGGGGCAGGCTTGAAAAAACGCCACAGGGATACCAGCGCCAGGAGCTGGTAGCCCCAGGCAGCAATCAGGAGCAGGAGCATTAGCAAAGCCGGAGTTCCCATGAATGTCCAGATGACGACAGGGTGATCGAATCTCACTCTTTATCTCGGCAAAGCCGAGACTTGCCCCCCCAACAAGCCAGAGGGTCTCATTAAATACAACATGATGAGAGCAGGCGCCCTCGCCTGCAATATACCGGGACCGGCTGGTTCTTCATGATTTTCGCAGAGACCTTAATATAGTAATAATATCACGATGCTACAAAAAGAACAGATGATGCCGGGAAAAACAGCGGTTCAGAGGCTGCCTGACTTGCCTCAGACAACGAGCATCTTATCTTTAAGGTCATCATAAATTTACAGGAGAGAATTATGGCAGAAGCAACGGTCTATTGGCGCGATAGCTGGAATGGAGCCAAGGATGAGGCGAAAAAGGCCAACCGCCCCCTCGTATTGGAGTTCTATATGGAAAGCTGCCCCCATTGTTTAAAATTGCATCAGCAGACCCACGCCGATCAGGAGGTTGCCAAAACCCTAAATACCCGATTTATTCCAGTGCGCCTGGAAGGGCGCGCCCACATGGATTTAGTGAAAGAATTTAATGTAACCGGGGCGCCCACCACCCTCATTTTATCGCCTGACGGCAAGGAACTGCACCGCTTTTCAGGATTCTATCCCCCGGCGGAATATCTCAAAGAGATAGAAGAATACGGCTGAATCGCTCCTGAGGAAGGAGATTACTCTACCGGGCGCAGGGCTTTAAATCCGATCATAAGAGGCTCTTGCAAAATTGCGTTTTTCTGTCACCCTGAGCGAAGCGAAGGGTCTATGAATTTGAAAAGACTAGATTCTTCGGTCGCCTACCGGCTCCCTCAGAAAGACAAGAACGGAGACTTTGTAAGAGGCTCCCATGAAAAGAATTTCTTCAGGCTCAATTCCGCAATCTCCCGTTTGCTGCCGCCGCTAACCCCGGATATAGTCAAAGACCTGCCGAACCAGAGGATTCAGATAAGGGCCAATGATCCCGCCGGGAGTCAGACGTTCCAGCAGGGCCAAAGCCAGGATGAGAAAAGGACCGGCCTGCCGGAATAATTGTCTGAGAGTGGCGGCCGGCAGGATTTCCTGCAACAGGACGCCGGCGGCCAAGGGCGGCAGGGGGATCAGGTTGTAAATGGCCGTAGTGACGTTCACCCCGATCAGCATCAGGAAAACTATCGGATTGGCATTCACTGCCTTCATGATCATCACAATACTGCCCACAATGCCGGCCAAAAGCAGGTTGGCGGCGGGTCCGGTCAGACGGGTGATCACGGTATAAGCCCGGGGGTATTTGAATTTGGCTGGGTCGATATCCACCCGGCGGGGCCAGCCGAAGCCGGCCACCAAATAGCAAATCGTCCCAAGGATGCTGAGATGCAACATGAAATTAAAATTGAATCGCCTTTCATCTCCGGACCGGGCGTCTCCCAGAAAGGTGGCCGCGAAGGCCTGGGCCTCGGCATTGATGGTGATGGCCACCAATATCGACGCGATAAAGGAGGTCACGGCATCCACGGCCAGATGCTGGGGATCGATAAAAAAAGGGACAGGCCAAAAAGTCGAGTTCATGAGCGTCTACCTGATGGAGCGAGCAGTTAGCAGTTAGTAGTTAGCCGCGAATGGCAGAAAAGGATCTCTAGCCACTTGCAAAACTCTCTCCGACTGTCATTCTGAGGGAGCGAAGCGACCGAAGAATCTCGTAATGCTAAACGGAAAGTGCGAGATCCTTCGTGGGCTCAGGATGACAAGATGGCTTTTAACCATTGCTTCTATTGGCAGCCTTTAAATTTATCCTGGGTCCACACAGGCAAGACGCCTGCGCCTGCGGTTTTGACTATACCGGCACAACATAAAGAAGGCAGGGACGAATCCCTGCCTTCCCAGTTTAGCGTAATTGGTGGCCGAAAGCTAACCCCAACCTTAGGGTAGCTGTCAGCCAATGATTATTTCTCGTGTTCCAACAAGGGCCGCTTTGTCACCCAGGAGAGGATGACCGCGATGATCAGCACCATGGCCGACAGATAGAAGGCGTAGTCCAGCTTGCCGGTCCAGTCTTTGATGCTGCCGCCCAGCCGAGCCATGAAGAAGCCCAAACCCCAACCGATGAACACCAAGCCATAGTTCATGCCCAGGTTTTTGGGGCCAAAGAAGTCGGCGGTGAAAGAGGGCATCAGCGCCAGCCCGCCGCCGTACTGCCAGAAGGCGATACCTACGGCGATGAACAAGAAAAAGACGCTCTTGGCCCCGATGATGGAGGGCATCAGGAACAGGCAAATGGCCGAAATGATGCAGTTCAGGGCATAAGCGTTGCCCCGGCCGATCTTGTCGGAGTACATGCCCGTGCCCACCCGGCCGGCCGCGTTCACCAGTCCGCCGTAAGAGGCCAGGATCCAGGCATTAGCCGCAAAGAAGGGAATGGCCTTGGCCGTGGTGGCCAGCAGACCGGCGGCGTTGGCAATGACCAGCAGACCCGATTGAGTGGTGCCGATGAACATAAAAACCAAAGCAAAGAACTGCCAGGTCTTCATCATATCCGTCGGGGCCCAGTCCACCAGGGTTCCAGCGGCCTTGGCCGGCGCGGCGCCGGCTTTTACCGGGGCCGCCGGGGGGACATAGCCCGGAGGCGCCTTGGCCAGCTGAGAACCGGCAATAACGGTGACTATGCCGAACAGGATGCCCAGCACGACAAAGCTGTAAGTGATGCCACCGTTGGCCAGCAGCCAGGCTCCCAGCGGAGACACGTACAGAGCGGCGCCGCCATAACCACCTACCACCAGACCGGCGATCAAGCCGCGTTTGTGGGGGCCGAACCAAGTAAGAGCAGCCGGAGTGGGCGCCGCATAACCGATGCCCATGCCGATGCCGCCGAAGATGCCGAAACCGATGATCAGGCCTGCATAGCTTTTGGCTACGCCGGCGATGATGCAGCCCACCGCCAGGAACAAGCCGCCGACGATGGCGCCGAACCTGGGGCTGATTTTATCCTGAATGCGGCCGCCGGGAATCATCAATAAAGCAAAGATGATGACGCATAGGGAAAACGGGGTAGCCGCTTCGGCGTTGGTTAAATAGACCCAGCCTTCGTTCAGTCCGGTCATCACTGTGCCGGCCATCTTTAAATCTTTGGGAACCAAGGCTCCGGCCCAAACGCTCCATGCATACAAAATGCCCAAACAGAGGTTTACTGCGGTGCCGCAGAATACTACGACCCACGCCTTTCCTGGAACTTTGTCCGCCATCTGCTCCCTCCTGAAATAATGACTTAGAAAAAAGCCTGCTTCCTAACAGTAAAATGAATGGCCCTTCTTATTACAGCGATTTGGACGCACCACCTCCTTTTTCGTGAAAATATTGATCGAAGCTATAAGTGCAAGGGTCTTGCCAAACATATAAATGCCATGAAATATTTCCCCCGTCAACGAAAATACCTTAAATCATTGACTTAATGAAAATTTTCTCAAAGCCGCTATTCTAATGCTTTCACCCCGGCCTTGCGCCGGTTTCGGGATTTTCTCCCCAACCCAGGGGGTGCTTCACCCCATTTTTGAAGCCCAGACCTCTCATTTGTGGCCTATTGTATTATGTTTAAATGCATGGCAGAGTAGGACACCGCCGGATTTGGTTTCAATGGCAAAAATCCGCCTCCTGGAAAGAGGCGGGTTTTTTTATTTTTTGTAGTGATTATAGAGCCTCTTGCAAAATGTAGCCGCAGGCTTCAGCCTGCGCTTGCACAGGCTAGAAAGCCTGTGCCACCAGGGAATTATCCGGCAATTAAGAAGATTCTTCCTTCTTCCTTCTCTAAATGAATTTTGCAAGAGGGTCTAGTGATTATAGATTTGGTATATTGGCAGGAGGAGTGGTTGCTATGACGTTCACCGTCGAATATGAGCAAGAAGAGGATGGCCGCTGGATTGCCGAGGTTTTAGAGCTTCCTGGGGTCCTGGTCTATGGCGTCACCCGGGAATAAAAATGTCTTGGTAGAACCCGAAGACCTCTAATACCCGATAAAAATCTACAACCGGCTGAACACCTCCCGGGCCGCGGCCGCGGTCTTCTCCAGATCTTCGGAATTGTGGGCCATGGAGATAAACCAGGCCTCGAACTGCGACGGCGGCAGATAAATCCCGCGGGCCAGCATCCCCTGGAAAATTTGCATAAATTGCTTCAGGGTGACCTGCTTGGCGTCCTCCAGGTCGTGCACCGGGCGACCCGTGCAGAACACGGTGAGCAACGATCCGGCCCGGTTGACGGTGATCTCCGCTCTTTCTTTCGCCGCGGCCCGGACCAGCTCGCCTTCCAGCCAGGCTCCCTTTTCTTCCAGTTGCTCGTAACTTCCGTCTCTCTGCAAGGCCTTCAGGGTAGCCAGTCCGGCAGCCACCGCCACCGGATTGCCGGACAGGGTCCCGGCTTGATAGATGGGCCCGGAGGGCGCCACCTGGGACATCAGATCTTTGCGTCCGCCGTAGGCCCCCACCGGCAGCCCGCCGCCGATGATCTTGCCCAGACAGGTGAGGTCCGGGGTAACGCCGTAAAGGGCCTGGGCTCCTCCCCAGGCGGCCCGAAAGCCGGAAATGACTTCATCAAAGATCAAAATGATGTCTTCCTGGTGGCACAGGTGCCGCAAACCTTCCAGGAACCCCGGTTTCGGCAGGACCACCCCCATGTTGCCGGCGATCGGCTCCACGATGATGGCGGCGATTTCGCCGGAATGCCGCCGCACCGCCGCCTTCACCGCCTCCAGGTCGTTGTAGGGCGCCGACAGGGTCAGGGCGGCGATTTCCGGCGGCACCCCGGGGCTGCCGGGAATCGCCTGGGTGAGTACGCCGCTGCCGGCCGCCACCAGAAAGGAATCGGCGTGGCCGTGGTAACAGCCGTCAAACTTAAGCACCCGCGATCGCCCGGTGGCGCCCCGGGCCAGGCGCAGGGCGCTCATGCAGGCCTCGGTGCCGGAGGTGACCAGGCGCACCATCTCCAGGGAAGGCACAGCACTCACCAGCAGCCGGGCCAGTTCCACCTCACCGGCGGTGGAGGCCCCGAAACTGATGCCCCGGGCCGCGGCGGCCCGGACTGCGGCCACCACTTCCGGGTTGGCATGACCCAAGATCAGGGGTCCCCAAGAGCAGACATAGTCGAGATAGGCATTGCCGTCCACGTCATAGACCCGGGAGCCCTCGCCCCGGGTCAGCAGCCGCGGCGGCGTCAGGCCCACAGCATTCCAGGCCCGCACCGGACTGTTCACCCCGCCGGGCATCAACGCCAACGCCTGCTCAAACAGGCGCTGGGATTCCACCAGATTTGCCATTATCCTGAACTCCCAGATGAAGGACGGCCATTGGCCGGAAGCCAGCGGCCACTAAGAAGTTTTGCCAATTGTTATCTGCTTGTTGCTTCTTCTCGGAAGTAGCGCATGGTGGTTTTTTTCAATTCGCTTTCGCTGAAGAGCACCTGATAATCGCTGAGGCCGGTCTCCCTGGCCATGCGCGCCGCGGTCTTGAGACACTCGTCTTTGGTGCGGCCATGGATCATGGTATAGAGGTTATAGGGCCAGGCCGGCGCCGGCCGCCGGGAGTAGCAGTGGCTAACCACCCGCTGCGCCGCCAATTCCTGACCGGCCCGTTTCAGGTCCGTCTCCGGCACCTTCCAGGCCACCAGGGCGTTGGCCTCGAAACCCGACTTCTGGTGCCGCAGGGTTGCGCCGAAGCGCCGGATATAACCTTTCTCCATCAGGCTCCGGATAGCCGCCAGCACCACCTCTTCCTCCAGCCCCAGCAGGTCCGCCAGTTCCTTGAAGGGCTGCGGTTCCACCTCCAGGTCCCGTTGCAGGGAAAGAATCACCCGTTTTTCCAAATCGCTTAACATAATCTTAGTTTATATATAGGGATTCCTTGTACTTGGCAAGCTCGTATGGACACAGGCTGGGCCGCCCGCCCTCTTATTTCCAGGCAGCCTTATCGCCCACTTTGATGCCGTGGCGGTCACAGAAACCGGCCGGCACCTCCAGGACGTAGTTCACCGGCTCCGGTGACCGGTAACAAGCTTCCTGGTCCCGGGGGGAGACATTCCTGGTCAGGCCCGCCACCCGCCCGGGCGCCAGCCAGATGAAGTCCAGGGCAAAGCGCATGTCCCGCATGCAAAAAACCTGAATCTGGCGCTGCGGCATGACAAACAGCATGCCTTGCCCTTCGGGCAAGGACGGCCGCTTACCCAGTCCCAGGTACAATTTCTCCGGCGTGCCAACCACCTCCGCCTTCACCTTGACCTTCCCCACGGTCACCCAGGTGAAAGGGTTGCCGTATTCCGACATTTCCCCGAGCTTTTCATTGGCGGGCAAGGCAGTCGGAAAGACCAGGCCCACTAGCCATAATGCCAGGATGCCCATGCAGATTAGGGCCTTTTTATTTTTCATGCTGATAAATTATCACAGTCTTTGATTTTGCCAAAAGGTTTGATTAGGTTACAAGGTCAAGAGAACTGCGGAGGAGCACTTGTCCAAAGTCTTTGATAAGTTAAATTAGAGCCTCTTGCAAAATTCATTTAGAGAACGAAGAATCTTCTTAATTGCCGGATAATTCACTGGTGGCACAGGCTTTCTAGCCTGTGCAAGCGCAGGCTGAAGCCTGCGGCTAGATTTTGCAAGAGGCTCATTAGGATAAGCTTTTCACTATCCATTATCCATCTATTGGACCAGGCTGCCGCCCTGGCCCGGGAGCTGGTTGCCGGACCTTGAGCCAGGCTTCCCCGGCTATTGGTGCATCAGGCCCACAATGCCGGCAATGATGAGATAAATCGCCACGATGTAATTGAGCAGCCGCGGGATGAGCAGAATCAGGATGCCCGCAATCAGAGCCACAATGGGCTGGACGTAGATCAGTGCCATCTCATTCTCCTCATAGTCGTGCGCCTAAATTCGGATTTAGGTCAACGCCGCATAATCCACGATCATGTCGGCCTCATTGCCGCAGCGGCTGCAGACCACGGTGCGCTTGACCTGCTCCACCTGCCGCGGGATGGCCGGGGGCTTGAGGGGTCCCGCCACCACCTCCTCGCATTTCACGGTCATCTCGGCTTCGTTGCCACAGTTCTCACATTTGCAAACCATGGTCTTTCTCGGCTCCATGATCACCTCCATCGCCAACCTTTTGTAGGGGCGGACCCGCGTGTCCGCCCTGCTTAAAGATGGCGCCGTTTAGTGCTTTTTCGCCATCAACCTGTATTCATAAAATAAAAGTCCCGGCCGGGTTAATCAAGGCCGGGCAGGATTATCTTTTCCTTAGACGATCTTTGCGCCTCTGTGAGACAAAAAAATTTCTCACAAAGACGCAAAGGACGCAGAGTTTTATTCACACCATTCACCAGGTTATCCTTCTCGATAAGCAGGGCGGTTTTCAAAATTCCTAGGGGCTCTTGCCCTGCCAGTCAGCTACCTTCCAGTTGCATTTCGAATCAAACAGCTTAAAATTGAAATAAGGAGATGGTATGAATGAGTTTCTTCGGCGGTGATACCCTATCGGCCAAAAGCTGATGGGGTAGACGGGTTACAGGCTGGATGTAGTCCTTGAGGCAGTGGACCTCGATAAGGAGATTAGTCAGA
>JAMCQY010000349.1 GCA_023381945.1 Deltaproteobacteria bacterium | reverse complement strand
GGCGGATCTGCTCCCAGGCCCGGCCGGTGGCAAACATGGCGAAGGTGCTGGCAAAGGGGATCTTGCCGCCCAGGGCCAGGCCGGCGGCGGTGCCCATGAGGTCCTGTTCGGCGATGCCCATGTTGAAAAAGCGGTCTTTAAAGACCTGGGCAAAGTGCTTGGTCTGGGTGGAGCCGGACAGGTCGGCGTCCAGGACCACGATGTCGGGGTTCTCTTCCCCCAGCTTGGCCAGGGTCTTGCCGTATTCGACGCGGGTGCTTTCTTTGGACACAGTTTCTCTCTATCAGGTATTGGTGGGGCAGGCCTCCGCGCCTGCCCTACTTATGGCGGGCGGGGACGCCCGCCCTACCATGAGATTATCCATCCAACTCTGTCAAGGCCTGGCGGTATTCCTCATCATTGGGCGCGACGCCGTGGTATTTGGCCTTATCCTCAAAAACGGAGACGCCTTTGCCTTTGACGGTGTGGGCGATGATGACGCTGGGCCGGCCGGCGACGCCGCGGCAGGTCTGGAGGGCCTCCAAAAGCTGAGGTATATTATGGCCGTCCACCTCCAAAGTGTGCCAGCCAAAGGCCCGCCATTTCTCGGCCAAAGGTTCCAGGCTCATGACATCGGCAGTGCGGCCGTCAATCTGCAGGCGGTTGCGGTCGACGATGGCCGTGAGGTTATCCAGTTTATAGTGGGGGGCGCTCATGGCCGCTTCCCAGATTTGGCCTTCCTGGATTTCGCCGTCGCCCATGAGGATGTAAATCCGGCGGTCGCTGGCATTCAGGCGGGTAGCCAGGGCCAGGCCGTTGGCGATGGACAGGCCCTGGCCCAGGGAACCGGTGGGAATCTCCACGCCTGGAGTGCAGCCGGAATCGGGGTGGCCTTGCAGGATGCTGCCAAACTGCCGCAGGGTGCCAAGCTCCTCCCGGGGGAAATAGCCCAGTCGGGAAAGGATGGCATAGAGGGCCGGGGCGCCGTGGCCTTTGGAGAGGATGAAGCGGTCCCGCCCGGGCCAGCAGGGCTCACCCGGCTTGAGCCGCATTTCGGCGAAGAACAGGGCCACCAGGATGTCGGCGGCCGACAGGGACCCGCCGAGATGCCCGGAGCCGGAACGATAAAGCATGTCAACGATATCCAGGCGCACTTGCCGGGCGATTTCCTTGAGCCGGGCGGGGTCTGGGGCGGAGTTAACCGGAGCTACAGCTACTTGATTTTTCATTACTTTTAAGTTTTCATGATCATCAAAGGAGATAAGGATCAGCGAGCCTATGATCCCGGGCGACTCGGAAATTTCGAAGCAGCCGGATATAGATAAATCACAACTGAACCCGTTTGGCAAAAATATTTTCTATGCAGGTTGAAATTTAATAAGTTAATAAGCGGGGTGGAAATTAACCAGGCAGAGAAAAAATCTTCCTTGATGAATGCAAAAATTGACCCCGGAGCCGGCAATTCATTATAAGTATAAGGCAAAATGTCCCAAACCGAAATGTGAGGAATTATATGACGGATTATCGGGAGCGATTCGTTGCCAATATCAAAATTTTGGGATTCGAGGAACTGCTGGGGCGCTCGGCCGAGCCGAGCCCTTCGGTGCGGCCGGAGGAAATCATCGAAGCCTTGGAAGTTCCCAAGCCCGGGGAATCGACGCCGCTGGTGATCGGCAAGATCGGCGACATTGCCGAATCCGGGCACCGGATGAACGTCTTTGCCAATCGGATTGCCATCACGGTTGATCCCACCGCAGCGGGGCTGGTGCACCTGTTGCGGCACGTGGCGAAAATCGGTTTCCGGCTGATTGGGCTCACCCCGCCGGTTTTTTGCCGGGGCGGCATTACCAAGGGCCTGGTTTACCACGGCGGCCAGGTGATCCTGGGGCCGGGCCTGGATGAAGCCTATAATCTCGCCAAGAATGTGGCCAGGTATCCACGGGTCGTCTTGAAACATGAAGTAATACAGTTTGGAATGAAAGCGGCCCCACCTATAGATGCGATTATCAAAGGTTTCGTGCGTCAGGATGAAATTGACGGCTTCTATTATGTGAATATTCTCAGGGTCTTGCGCATGGCCATGTCATTTGAGAAGGAGCCGCTGAGTCATATCCTGGCCTTAAGAGACCATATTGCGCAGCACTTGCAGGAGGAAATCCCCCATCTGTATGGAGAAAGACGGGAGCAGCTCTTGTGGTTCAAGCGGTACTTTGATTGGGCCACGGAGCGCGGACCCGCCGGCGATTTGAAATAGCGGAGATCGGGGCCCTGGAACCGGCGTCAACACGGATTTATCCTTTCTTCCCCGCTGGGTCCAGGGTATATAATAGGCTTTGGAAAAAAATTCCGGCGATGCCACCGGAGGGGAGATAAAATGGCCCTGAGCCGTGAAGAAGTTTTGCACGTAGCCGAACTGGCCCGCCTGAGCCTCAGACCCGAGGAGGTTGAGCTCTTCACCCGGCAGCTCAACGACATCCTGGCATATGTGGAGAAGTTGCAGGAACTGGACACCAGCAATGTTGTGCCCCTGGCCCACGTGATCCCGGTGTTTAACGCCTTCCGGGAGGATGAGGTTGAGGAATGCCTGTCCTTGGAAGAGGCGCTGGAAAACGCTCCGGCCCGGGAGGGGGGCAGCTTTTTGGTGCCCAGGGTGATTTAAAGGCAGTAGTCAGTAGCTGTAGCCAGTAGTCAGTGGCCAGTGAAAAGACAAAAGGATGTTCGCATAGTCGCAGAATTGCCGCTAAACGTAATTGGGAGTATCGATTGACTACGAGGAAATAAAAATCCCCCCTACCCCCCTTTATCAAAGGGGGGTTTTAAAGTCCCCCTTTTGGAAAAGGGGGATTTAGGGGGATTTGATTTTAACCGTAAAAGCATAAGGCTATCTTAATGACAGAACCTTTATATAGCCTGAGCATCAGCCGGCTGGCGCCTCTGCTTAAGAGGCGCGAGGTCTCGCCGGTGGAAGTGACGGCCGCGCTGCTGGAACGGATTAAAGACCGGAACGGGGAGCTTAACGCCTATTTGACCGTGGATGAAACCGGGGCCCTGGAGCAGGCCAAGGCCGCCGAGGCGCGCCTGGAACAGGGCGACGGGGCCCCCCTTACCGGCATCCCGCTGGCCTTGAAGGACGTCATGACCACCAGGGGACTCCGGACCACCTGCGCCTCCCGGATTCTGGAGAACTTTGTGCCGCCCTTCGACGCCACCGCGGTGGCCCGCCTCCGGCGTGAGGGCGCGGTGGTTCTGGGCAAGGTCAATATGGACGAATTCGCCATGGGCTCCTCCACCGAAAATTCGGCCTTCGGCCCCACCCAGAACCCCTGGAACCGGGATTACATCCCCGGGGGCTCCTCCGGCGGTTCGGCCGCCGCAGTGGCCGCGGATTTATGTATCGGCTCGCTGGGGTCGGACACCGGCGGCTCTATCCGGCAGCCCGCCAGCCATTGCGGGGTGGTGGGGCTCAAGCCCACTTACGGCCGGGTGTCGCGCTACGGCCTGGTGGCCTACGCCTCCTCCCTGGACCAGATCGGCCCCCTCACTAAAGAGGTGCGGGACGCGGCCCTGCTGCTCCAGGCCATCGCCGGGCATGACCCGAAGGACTCCACTTCGGTGCCGCAGGCAGTACCGGACTATGCCGCGGCCCTGGGACGGGAGATTAAGGGCCTGAAGATCGGCGTGCCGAAAGAGTATTTCGGCCACGGCCTGGACCCGGAAGTGGAGGCGGCCATCCTGGCGGCCCTGAAGACCCTGGAGGGCCTGGGAGCGGATTTGCTCGACGTGAGCCTGCCGCACACCGAATACGCCGTGGCTACTTATTACGTGGTGGCGGTGGCCGAGGCGTCCTCTAACCTGGCCCGCTATGACGGGGTGAAATACGGTTTCCGGGCTGAAGGCAAGAATCTCCTGGAGACCTACCTCAACACCCGCACCCGGGGGTTCGGGGCCGAGGTCCGCCGCCGCATAATGCTGGGCACTTATACGCTGTCCGCCGGTTATTATGACGCCTATTACAAGAAAGGCTCCCAGGTGCGGGCCTTGATCCGGGGGGATTTTGAGAAGGCCTTTAAAGACTGCGCCCTGATTGCCTGCCCGGTGTCGCCCACTCCGGCCTTCCGTTTGGGGGAAAAGCTGGCCGATCCCCTGACCATGTATCTGTCGGACATTTTCACCATCTCAGCCAACCTGGCCGGCATCCCCGGCATCTCGGTGCCCTGCGGCTTCAGCACCAAAGGGCTGCCCATCGGCTTGCAGCTCCTGGGGCCGCCTTTCGGCGAAGCAGAAATTTTGCAGGCGGCCTACGCCTTCGAGCAGGCCACGGACTTTCACTTGCGTAAGCCCGTTTTTTAAAAATGGAACCTGTTGGAAGAATGAGGCGGAAGTATTGGCAAGGCAGGGCTATGGCCCTGGTTGTGGTGACGCTGCTGCTGGCGGGGATGCCAGACCGGGCGGCCGGAGAAGGGGAGGGTGGCAACCTCACCCTGGACCAGGCCATCGGCACCGCCCTGCAGAAACACCCCGCGGTGAAGCAGTTCCGGGAGAATCTGGCGGCCTCCCGGGAGGCCATCGGGGTGGCCAAGGCCAACTATTTCCCCCAGACCAAGTTTGTGGCCAATTATTATTACGGCAACGCCTTTTCGTCGCAGGGCCGCACCGCCCTGACCGCGGTGACCGGCGGGGCCATTAGCAGTTTTGGCGGGGCCGCGGCTGGTAATTTCTATTTTTATCAGTTTCAGGCGAACCAGTTGCTCTACGACTTCGGCAAGACGCCGGGGACGGTGGCCGAATCCCGGGCCAACTTCAAGGGCAGCGAGCAGGATTACTTCGGCACCCGCCAGCAGGTGGTCCTTGACCTGCGCACCGCCTATTTTGGCTACCTGGCAGCCCGGCGGGCCTTGAAGGTCCAGGAAGAGACGGTTAGACAAAACCAGGAACTGACCAAGCAGGCCCAGGGATTTTTTCAGGTGGGCCTGAAAGCCAAGATCGACGTCACCAAGGCCGAGGCCAACCTCTACCAGGCGGAGGCCAACCTCATCCAGGCCAAGAACAACGTGGAGCTGGCCCGGGTCAACCTGATGAACGCTCTGGGGATCAAGACCTGGCCCTACAAAGACGTGGAAGACGTCCTGGAAGTGAGCCCCCAGCCCAGGCCCCTGCAGGAGTTACTGACCCAGGCCGCTGAGCGGCGGCCGGACCTGCAAAAAGTTCGTTATCAGCAGGAATTCAACCTGGCGGCCATTAAAGTGGCCAGGTCCGGCTATTTTCCGACCCTCAATTCCATTGCGGCCTACGGCTGGCAGGGGACCAAGTCGGCATTTGAAAATTTGCCCACCAACTGGTACGTAGGCGCGGCCGTGAACTTCCCATTGTTCAACGGCCTGGCCACCAAATACTCGGTAAGCCAGAATAAGGCGCAACTGCGGGCCGCGGAAGAGAACTACGAGGTGCTGCGCCAGAACGTCACCAAGGAAGTGAACCAGGCCTATCTCAACGTCAAATCCGGCTGGGAGCTCATCCGGGCTACCAAAAAGGCCCTGGAGGCCGCCCGGGAGAACCTGCGCCTGGCCTGGGGCCGCTATCAGGCGGGCATCGGCACTATCATCGAGTTCACCGACGCCCAGGTGCAGTTTTCCCAGGCGGACCTTAACTTTGTCCAGGCGCTATATAATTACCGGGTCTACGAGGCCCAACTGGACAAGGCCATCGGCAAATCGTATTGAAGAAAGTTTTCGGTTTTCATTTGAAGACAGATGGGCCGGTTGCCAAAAGTTTGCTTGCCTGTCATGCTGAGGGAGCGTAGCGGGCGAAGAATCGAGATCCTTCGCTTCGCTCAGGATGACAAATCAGATGAATAAATTTACCACAGGCCGTTCAAGCTGAGCTGCTCTTTGAAATTCCCCGGCGAAGTAAAATGCCAGGCCGCCAGACCCTGGGAGCGGGCCGCAGCCACAAAGTCCTCTCTGTCGTCAGTGTAAAGGATTTGCTCCGGCGGCAGGCCGCTCTCCCGAATCAGGGCCTGGTAGATCAGGGGCTCGGGCTTGCGGCTGCCCACCCGGTAGGACAAAATAAAAGACCGGAAGTGGCTGAGCAGGGACGGAAAGTTTTCCTGAATATACAGGAAGTGCAGCTCGTTGGTGTTGGAGAGCAGATAGAGGGGATAGCGCCGGGATAGATGCGCCACCACTGTCTCCATGTCTTGCAGCGAATCGAAGACTTCGGCCCACATTTGCCCAAACAGAGAGAAAGGCATTTTTAGGCGGAAGTGGTTCAGCACCCGGCGGTGAAATTCCTCGGAGGATATCCGGCCGGTGTCGTAATCCTGTTCCAGAGGGGTTTGAAATACTGCCGCATAGACCTCTTGGGGCATCCGGCCTGCCGCGGCGGCCAGCCGGCGGCAGAAGTTCTGGTGGTCTACGTTGACCAGAACGCCTCCCAGGTCGAAGGCAATGGCGGAGAAGGGCAGGGCACGGGTGCTCATAGACAAAATTTTATAGCTTAAAAAGTAATAATGGCAAAAACATTTATTGAGTGATAGAGATAACTATTTAATAATATTTACATGAGTCTGGTCTAAGGAAAAGGCGATTCGAAGGAGCCTCTTGCAAAATTCATTTAGAGAAGGAAGAACTGCCGGATAATTCCCTGGTGGCACAGGCTTTTTAGCCTGTGCAAGCGCAGGCTGAAGCCTGCGGCTACATTTTGCAAGAGGCTCGAAGGATTAGCAGAACAACTTTTTATTGGCTGAGCCAGCCGCAGGGAGGTGGCCGATGGCGCGCAGACGAGGAGGCAGTCTGTTTTTCAGCTTTTTGGTGGGAGTTCTGGGAGCCAGCATGTTGTGGCTCTATTTTCCCTTCCTCAAGGGATTCGTGGCTGACCCCCGGGCGGCGGAGGCTGGAAAAGGGGGTCTAAATCTGAAGGAGGCGGCTGATCTCCAAATTAAAGGCTCCCGCTTCCAGATGCTGAACGACGGCAAACAGGTTTTCCTGGTGGACCTCCAGGAAGGCCGGGTCTGGCGGTATTCTCACGTTTTACAGGGTTCCAAGGAAGTAGATGGGTTCCTGCCTTTGACCATGCTCTACGATGGTAAACAGTATCAATGCGCCTCTGAGGTGGGAGAGCGCGAACCTGGCCAGGGAACCGAAGTGAATTAGGTATGATTCGGAGACTTGTAAAGCAGGACCTGGCTGGGGCCGGGTTGATTTTATTTTTGGCCGCAGCTCTGGGACTAGGGCTGCAATGGCAAATGGTGCGGCTTTCCTGGACCGGCGGGCTGCCGGCCTATCTCGAAGCCCAGCGGGAGCAACGGCTCCAGAAGGAATTTCAGGGGGTCAAAACCCTGAATCTGGCCCAGACTTATGAAATTTTCCAGAAAGGGGAAGCTCTGTTCATCGATGCTAGAGAGGCCGAGGAGTATGCTGAATTGCATATTCCTGGGGCGGTTAATCTTGATCGGGAACGTCTGGATCGGGAAGGGTCGAAGGCCGTGGCCGGAATTCCATCAGACCGCTTGCTGGTGGTATACTGCAGCATGAGCAGCTGTGATGCGGCGCTGAAAGCCGCAGAGAAACTTCAGTCCCTGGGATACAGCCAGGTACAGGTCTTCATGGGAGGCTTCCGGGCCTGGGATGATGCCGGCTACCCGGCAGACACCAGTAAATGAGGGTGAAAAGGGAAGGGCGAAAGGCGAAGGAAAGGCGAAGGAAAGACGAAAGGTGAAAAGGAATATTTTTTTTTCTTCTACCTCTTCGCCTTTTCGCCCGAGGCCTATATAGAGGCCTATATAAAAGGTTAGGAATTGGGAATCGCAATGAAATCGCGGTTTTTGCGCCTGTTTGAGATAATCTTAGGGGCGCTGTTTATTTATGCCGGCTGCCTCAAATTGCTCCATCCCTATGATTTTGCTTCAGCAGTGCTGGCTTACCGACTGCTTCCGGTAGCATTGGCCGGGCCGGCGGCCGCGGTGATCCCCTGGCTCGAGGCGGCGGCCGGCTTGCTCCTGGTGTTGGGCTTGAAGCGGCGCAGTTGCCTGCTTATACTGGGTTCATTGGGTGCGGTGTTTTTGGTGGTCATGTCGATTACGGCTATCCGCGGGCTGAAGATCGACTGCGGCTGCGGCCTGTTTTTTCAGCGCCAGGTAGGCCCGGCCTCGATTCTGGAGGATGCCTTCCTGTTGCTGTGGACTGCGGGGCTGTATTATTGGGAGGTGCAATTGGTCAAAGATAGCGCCGCAAATTATATCCTTGCAGAAGACTGAAAAATCGAAAATAACATAATAATGGCAAGGTTTTTTAATTTTTACGACCCCCTGGAAAAGCGTTACATTTTTAATAGCTTTCTGGTAGTGGTGGCCCTGGTGGAGATCCTCATTCTGGTCTTCACCCTCATCTGGCAGATCGATTTTGAGGGGATCTTCGGGACGCAGTTCAGGCCCGCCGCGCCCTTCCCCTGGAAGCCATATCTGCTGGCCAGCTTCATGGCCCCCATTGCCCTGCTGTTCCTGTTCGGCCTTATCATCCAGGGCTTCGAAATTCTTTGTAAGCCTCCCGAGGATTCCGGCAGACCCGAGGCCAGGCCGGGCCGGTTGCGGTACCTCCTAGGCCTGCTGCTCTTCATGGTAGTCCTGGTTTTCTTTGTGAAAGGAAAAGCCGTCTTTGCCCTGATCACCTTGGGCATCAAGGCCATCGGCCTGGTGGGTTCGTATATTTTCATTGCCTTCCTGGCCTTGGGATTCCTCTATCTTTGGGTGCGTCTCATTCTGCGTTACCGCCTGCAAAAAAAGGCCATGGAATATCAGTATCTCCTGACGCTGGCGGAACGCCACGGATGCGTCGTCGTTGACCCGAAGGCTCACCCGGAGTTGCTCAGCGACGCGGAAGCAAAAAAAAATTTGCACGACAAGACCCGGCCTCTACTGGAATCTCCCGATTCCACCTCCAATTCCGATCAACAATAATCCAAGACTTGTGAAATTTTTCCTTTACTTCGGGTGGCAATTTGGGGTATGAATTGACATTCAGGTACCGGATTGCGGTGCGGAATCTGGTTCGGGGGTAGGGGCGGTGAGGCGGGTTTCACCACACTCTGCGCAAATACCTTAAATTTAAGGGATTAATTACATTTTTCAGGAGGGATGCGGACGGTATGGATATTATGACCTTTGCCTTGATCTGTGGTGCGGTGGGCGTCGCCTATGGCCTGATGACCACCACCTGGGTCCTGAAACAGGATGCGGGCAGCCCCCGGATGCAGGAGATCTCTGCGGCGGTCCGGGAAGGCGCCAACGCTTTCTTAAACCGGCAGTATAAAACCGTAGCCATAGTGGGCGCGGTGGTCTTCGTGCTCCTGTTCGGCCTGGGCAAATTTACTGCCATCGGCTTTGTCATCGGCGCTGCGGGTTCGGCCCTGGCCGGCTACGTCGGCATGTACGTCTCAGTGCGGAGCAACGTGCGCACTGCTCAGGCGGCCTTCACCAGCATGGCTCACGCCCTCAAAGTTGCCTTCCGGGGCGGCTCCGTCACCGGTATGCTGGTGGTGGGTCTGGCCCTGCTGAGCGTGGCCGGTTACTATAAGTTCCTGCTGAGCGCGGATCCGGAGCATGCGACGCACGCCCTGATCGGTCTCGGGTTCGGCTGCTCCCTGGTGTCGGTCTTTGCCCGGTTGGGCGGCGGCATCTACACCAAGGCGGCGGATGTGGGCGCCGACCTGGTGGGTAAAGTGGAAGCCGGCATCCCCGAAGACGATCCCCGCAACCCCGCGGTTATCGCTGACAACGTCGGCGACAACGTGGGCGACTGCGCCGGCATGGCCGCCGACCTGTATGAGACCTACGTCGTAACCATGGTGGCCGCCATGCTGCTCGCCGTTACCATTTACGGCCCGACTTCCCCGGCGGTAATCTTCCCGCTGGTCGTGGGCGGCGTCTCCATCATCGCCTCAGTGGTAGGCACCTATTTCGTCAAACTGGGAAAAGGCGACTATGTCATGGGCGCCCTCTATAAGGGCCTCGGCGTGGCCGCAGTCCTGGCCATTATCGCCTTCTATCCCCTGGCCAACACCTTCATGGCTAACGTAGCCGCCAAGGCCGCCAAAGCCGGAGCTGGCCATGTCATTCCGACCTTTAACATCTTCCTGCTGGCGGTCATCGGCGTGCTGCTCACCGGTTTGATCGTGGGCATCACCGAATACTTCACCTCCAAGAGCTTCACCCCGGTGAAGTCCATCGCCCTGTCTTCCACCACTGGCCACGGCACCAACGTTATCCAGGGTCTGGCCATTTCCATGAAGGCCACCGGCGCCCCGGTTATCGTCATTGTTGGCGCCATCATGGCAGCCTTCACTTTGGGCGGCGGGTTGGCAAGCCCCGGCACCGGTCTTTATGCTATCGCCCTGACTGCGGTGGCCATGCTCTCCATGACCGGCATCGTGGTGGCCATTGACTCTTACGGCCCCATTACCGACAACGCCGGCGGCATCGCCGAAATGGCGGAACTGCCGGAAGATATCCGCAACATCACCGATCCTCTGGATGCGGTGGGCAACACCACCAAGGCCGTGACCAAGGGTTACGCCATCGGTTCCGCCGGCCTGGCCGCCCTGGTGCTCTTCGCCGAATACTCCCGGGCCTTCCCGGAATCCATGAACATTTCCTTCATGTTGTCCGATCCCCGCGTGATCGCCGGCCTGTTCATCGGCGGTCTGCTGCCCTACTACTTCGGCGCCCTGTGCATGGAGGCAGTGGGTAAAGCGGCCGGCGGCGTGGTCGAGGAAGTGCGGCGCCAGTTCCGGGAAATCCCCGGCATCATGGAAGGCACCGGCAAGCCCGAATACGGCACCTGCGTGGACATCGTCACCAAGTCGGCTCTGCGTCAGATGATGGTGCCGGCCCTGATCCCGGTTCTGTCCCCGGTCATCGTGGGCTTTGTGCCCGGCCTGGGCCCGGTTGCCCTGGGCGGCATGCTGATCGGCTCCATCGTCACCGGTCTGTTCCTGGCCATTGCCATGACCTCCGGCGGCGGCGCTTGGGATAACGCCAAGAAGGCCATCGAAGACGGCCTCTACGGCGGCAAGGGCTCTGACGCCCACAAAGCGGCAGTCACCGGTGACACCGTGGGCGACCCCTACAAAGACACCGCCGGCCCCGCCATCAACCCGATGATCAAGGTCGTCAACATCGTAGCCCTGTTGATCGTTCCCCTGCTCACCAAGTAGATCGCACTCTGATAGTAGGGGCGGGTTTCAAACCCGCCCCTACGTTTCTATCAAGCCGGCTTCCTTTTGGAGCCGGCTTTTTTTGCAGCTTAATCATACCGGCATCCTTGAAATTTTATGATATCATAGGAACCTATGAAGTTATTGCGGAGTAAGGATGCTAAAAAGCTTAAGTATTTTTCTGGGATTTCTTTTAATTTTCTCGGTGGCGCTTTTTGCCCTTTTTTCTCTCTCTCAGAACTGGCGGTTTAATGCCATCGTCATTCACCATACTGCCTCAATGGTCGATAATTACCGGTCCATAAGCACGTACCAGCGCCAGGAGCACGGCTGGAGCGATGCCGCCTATCACCTGATCCTTTCCAACGGCAGCACCGAAGTGCCGTTCGGATACCTGGAAGCCACCGGCCGCTACCGCTTCATGTCCGAGTGTTGCCACCAAAAATATGTATTACAATCTGCATGCCATCCATATCTGCGTGGTGGGCGATTATGATACACATAAGATGCCGGAGGCGCTGCAGGCGGCCTTGATTGATGTGCTGCGGCAATTACAGGAAAAATACGGGATTGCCGACGATAAGATTCTATTTCATCGGGACTGCAGCAGCAGTTCTTGTCCGGGGCGGTTTGTCACTAAAGCAAAATTGCATCGCTGGTTAGCTGCCGAAACCTCAAAGTGTCCGCTTTCCTTGAGCCGGCAGCACCAAAAAGTGATTGGCGGGAAGGACGAGTTGATTTACGCGATGGAGCGGAAGGTGGACCGCTTTGGCTCACGTGTCCTCGGAGTTTTGAAGAATCTGCTAATTTCTTGCCGGCATTTGGCCTAAACCGGCGGCGACAAGATTTGAGATTCCAGGCTATTGACTACTCCAGAACATAAACGGCAAAATTCGGAATGGCCTTATCTCCTCGCCTTGGGTCTCATGGGGGCGATGATCTTTTTTTACCGCCTGGGGGCGCCGGGGTTGATGGACCCTGATGAAGGCCGCTATGCCGAGATTGCCAGGGAAATTTTCGTTCTGAAGGATTGGCTGGTTCCGCATCTAAATTTTTTCCCCTACCTGGAAAAGCCCCCCCTGGTCTACTGGCTCACCGCCTTGGGTTTTAAGCTCTTTGGATATAATGAGTGGGCCGCGCGGCTGCCATCGGCGGTGAGCGCCCTGGGAGGCCTGTTCCTGGCCTACGGCTTGGGCCGGGTAATCTGGGGGCCGGGAGCGGCCTTTCTCGGGGCCGCGGTTCTGGCCACCACCGCAGGTTACGTCGCCCTGGGACGCATCCTCACCCTGGACATGACCTTCAGCTTCCTGGTCAATCTCGGCATCGGCCTGGGTTATTTGGCGTTGCGGCAACAACAATCGCGCCTGTGGCCCTGGGCTTACGCGGCATTGGCGCTGGCGGTGCTCACCAAGGGGCCGGCAGCCCTGGTTTTGGCGGGCCTGATTTGGGGGTGCTGGGTTTTAATTCAGCATCGCCATTGGAAATCCCTGACCTCTCTGATCCAGCCCTGGATCTGGCTGCTCCTGATTGTGCTGGTATTGCCGTGGTTTGTCTACTTGCAGTGGCGCATTCCGGAATATTTCCGCTTTTTTATTCTGGAGCAACATTTCGGGCGCTTCCTTACCCCGGCCATTCATCCCGAACCCTTCTTCTATTTCGGGCCGGTGCTGCTGGGCCTGCTGCTGCCCTGGACCTTCCTGCTGCCCTGGGCTGTCTGGGGCGGGTGGCGGGAGCGGGACCCGGATAAAGATTTTTTGCTGATCTGGGCCGGCGTGGTGCTGGTCTTCTTTTCCCTGTCCCGGGGCAAGCTGGCCCCTTACGTTTTGCCCTCCTTGCTGCCCCTGGCCTTGCTGCTGGGCGGGCGCCTGGCGGTTTTAAGCGACTCTCTGAGGATCGGGATCTTGGACCGCGGCCTAAAGCTCAGCCTGTGGGTTTGGACCCTGGCGGGATTGATGCTGGTGGCCCTGGTGATCTGGCAACCCGTATTCTTGATGAAAGCCTTGAGCCGGGGTAACCTGAGGGTCTCATACGTGCTGCTGGTGGCCGCAATCTTCGCCCTGACGCCCCTTCTCAGCCTGGCAGGCCGGCGTCTGAGCCTGTTTTTCTTGGGGGTGGGGGCGCTGCTCCTTAGCAGTCTGCTGCCCGCGGGCCTGGAAAGGCTCAGCCTGGAGCGCTCCCCCCGGGAGATGGGCCGCCTGGTGCGCTCCCATTGGCAGCCGGGTGACGCCCTGGTGGGAGCCTACCTCTATTCTCAAGGTCTGTCCTTCTATAGCGGCCAAATCTTTCATCTGATGGAAGGCCGGACGGAACTGGATTTCGGGCGCCGGTTGGCGCCAACGCGGCAGCGGGAGCTGTATTTTGGCAATGTCGGGGAGATGACCAAATTTGCCCGTTCCCTTCCTACGGTCTTCTTTTATCTGAAGGAGACCGACCTCCCGAGCCTGAAGCCGGAATTGCCAGGGCAGATCCGGATCCTGGCCCGGCAGGGGGATTGCCTTTTGCTGGCCTATAAGAGAGAATAGTTTATAGCTATCAGGAAAAGTTCAGGAATCCGCCAACCCATGCCCTTGATCATTTACCGTTATCTAATCCTGGAAATTTTGCCTCCCTTTGGGGTGAGTCTGTTGGCCTTCACCTCCATCGTCTTTCTGGGGCGGCTGATGAAGATTACCCAGATGATCGTGGTGAAGGGCGTTGGCCTCTGGGAAGTTTTACAGACCTGCCTCTTTCTGCTCCCCTACCTGCTGGTGTTTACCTTGCCCATGGCCGCCACCGTGGGAATTTTGCTATCCCTGACCCGTCTTTCCGTGGATCAGGAGGTGACGGCGCTAAAGACTGCGGGGTTGAGTTTCTCCCAGTTATTGCCTCCGATCCTGGCTTTTTCCGTGGCTATGGCTCTGCTCACCCTGTTTCTCACTGTCATTGGCAGTCCCTGGGGCCAGACTGCCACCCGGGAGCTGTTGAAGAATGTGGCCAAGAAACGGGCCGACCTGGGCATTCAGGAACAGGTTTTCAACACCGATTTCCGCGGCTTGATGCTGTTCGTCAATCATGTCTCCTCCCGGGAGGGTAGGCTGGATGGCATTTTCGTTTACGACTTCCGGGACCCGGATAATCCCAATACGGTCTATGCCCACAGCGGACAGTTGAGCTTTGATGAGAGCCAGGAGTCCATGTTGATGCAGCTCTCTGAGGGCCGGGTCTTTCGTTTTGGCAAAGAGGGCAAAAACCAGAGCCACTGGCAGATGCTGGAGTTCCAAAGCTATCAGCTGCCTTTGCAGCTTTTCGGATTCGCGGCCAAAGGCGGGAAATCGGAAACCGAGATGTCTCTTCGGGAGTTATGGGCTACCCTGGGCAAGGAGGCCAAGAATTCGGACCTATATAACCGCGCCATGGTGGAATTGAACCAGCGTTTTGCCATGCCGGTGGGAGCCTTGATCCTGTGCCTGATCGCCATGCCCCTGGGGCTGAGCCACCGGCAACAGGGCCGTACCTGGGGCCTGATTGTCGGGTTGGCGCTTTTTCTGATCTATTATATTGTGTTCACCGCCTCTTGGCGGCTGGCGCTCAACTTCAAGGTGGACGCCGCCCTGGCGCCCTGGACTTCCAATATCCTGTTTCTTGGGTTGGCCCTGTTCTTCTGGTCTCGCATGGTGCGGGAGTTGCCGCTGCTGCCGGACAGCTTGAAGTGGCGGCGCTGGTTGCATAAATTCAGGGGTCAGGGGTCAGGGGCCAGGGGTTAGTAAAGTGGCCCCTTTGATTTGCTCCAATCCGTAGGGCGGGAAAGTGTAGCGCATCCCGCCTTTGGTTAATCGGACAGTCCTAACTCATGCTGCAACATATTCGCACCTTTGTTCCTGACGGCGCGTTCTTAACGATCACGCTGCAGTTTTTCGACTGATACGTAGAACGCGCGCGGCATTTATCCCTTTGAATGGATGGCAGGAGATAACATTCAAAGTCTATATAGAATAGAATAATACTAGTGGCGGGATGCGCTTCGCTTGCCCGCCCTACGGTTTTCTAATACCTAGATAAGCATACCCAAGATTTCTTCGGTCTTTTCTATTAACAAAGCCCCATCAGCCCGTGTTTCCACATTTAATCTCAGCACCGGTTCGGTGTTGGAGGGGCGCAGGTTGAAGCGCCATTCGGGAAACTCCAGGCTGAGGCCGTCGGTGCGGTCCGAATTTTGCGCCTGGGGTCCGAAATAATCTTCCACCCGCCGCATGGCCGCCTCAGGGTCCGGGAGCTTGCGGTTGATTTCGCCGCTCACCGGGAAGCGGGCCATGCGCTCGGCCACCAGTTCCGAGAGTTTCCGCCCGCTCTGGCTCATCACCTGCAGGACCAGCAGCCAGGGAATCATGCCGCTGTCACAGTAGGCAAAATCCCGAAAGTAATGGTGCCCGGACATCTCCCCGCCGTACAAGGCGTTTTCGGCCCGCATGCGCTCCTTGATGAAGGCGTGGCCGGTCTTGCTCATGATGGGAACGCCGCCCGCGGCCTGCACCACCTCGATGGTATTCCAGGTAAGCCGCGGATCATGGATGATGGCGGCTCCGGGGTGCCGGGCCAGCAGCGCCTGGGCCAAAAAGCCGACGATGTAGTAGCCCTCGAGGAAGCCCCCCTCTTCGTCAAAGAAGAAGCAGCGGTCGAAGTCGCCGTCCCAGGCCAGCCCGGCGTCAGCGCCATGACGGCGCACTGCTGCAGCAGTGGCCTCCCGGTTCTCGGGGAGGAGCGGATTGGGGACGCCATGCGGAAAAGCGGGGTCCGGCTCAAAGTGCAGTTTTATAAAGCGGAAGGGCAGGTGCCGCTCCAGACGCTCCAGCACCGGACCGGCGCAGCCGTTGCCGGCATTGACCACTATTTTCAGAGGCTTGAGGACTGAGGTGTCCACGTAGCTGAGCAGGTGAGCGGTGTAGCCCTCGAAGGCGTCGGTGGCCACCACCTTACCGGGGTTCTGGGCAAGTGGTGGAAATTTCCCGGCCGCGGACAACGCCTCCAGGTCCCGGAGGCCGGTATCGCCGCTCACAGGGCGCGATTCCCGCCGCACCAGTTTCAGGCCATTGTAATCCGGCGGGTTGTGGCTGGCGGTTACCATGATGCCGCCGTCGAGCTTCAGGGCGCTGGTATAGAAATAGATTTGCTCGGTGCCGCACAGGCCGAGGTCCCAGACCTCGACGCCGCTGTCAATGAGCCCCGCGGTCAGAGCCTGGGCCAGGGGCAGGCTGGAAGTGCGGATATCCCGGCCGATGCTCACCTTTGCCGGCTTTAGAAAGGTGGCGTAAGCCCGGCCGATTTTATAGGCCAGTTCCTCATTAAGTTCTTCCGGAACCCGGCCCCGGACATCGTAAGCCTTAAAGCAGGAGAGTTTTGTCATAGCAGTGATCAGTGTCAGTGGTTAGTGGTCAGCAAACACAGTAGCATCAATTATATTTGAATAGAAAATGTTTTTCATTGACCATGGAGAGGAATTTTCGTTTATGAAAAAGAAAAGAGGGAACCGTGGGGGCTGGTAATAAGGTGAAAATTATTAAGGCACAGGCGAGACGCCTGTGCCAGCAACTGATTCCACTCGAAAAATCAAATAATCCGGTCCCCGGTCGATTATTACATGGCAATGTTCTTGGCCAAAACCTCGGAATCCGCCACCACCACCTGGTCGCGGCCCTCCGTCTTGGCTCGGCGCAAGGCGCTTTCCGCCGCCCGAATAATTTCCTTGGCGGAGGAGCCATGATCGGGATAGACCGCCACGCCGACGGAGGTCGTCACCGGGTGGAGGTGGCGGTATTGCAGATGGAGCTGCTTAACCTGCTGGTGCAACTCCTGAGCCCGTTCCAGGACAACCTCCAGGGGCGCCCCGGACATGACGATGAGGAACTCTTCCCCGCCATAGCGGCAGGGAATGTCTTCTTTGCGGGTCTGCCAGCGAATGAGGTTGCCCAAGGCCTCCAACATCTGGTCGCCGGCCTCGTGACTATAGATATCGTTGTATTCCTTGAAGTGGTCCAGGTCCATCATGATGAAGCCCATGTTAACCCCAAGGCGCTTGCCGCGGCTCAGTTCCCGTTCCAGGGTCTCGTTTAAATAACGCCGATTGAACAGGCCGGTGACGCCATCCCGGATGGCCTGGTTTTTCAAGGACTCCCGGAGGTTCAGGTTGGCTAAGGCCATGGCCATGGCTTCGGCTACCGGCTTGGTATAGGGCTCGAAGCTCTGCATCTGTTCCACCAGTTCCGGCGAAGGGCTCTGCAAATGGAGAATCCCCAATTCCTTGCCCTGGGCGATCAGGGGCACACAGAGGTAACCGGCAGGCAAGGCGGATGAGACGTGCGGGCAATTCAGCGAGTTGGGCGGGTCATTGACCAGGATCAGCCGGCTGCGCCGCAGGGCCCAGCACTCGTTGTGACCGAACAGCGTCTCCAGGGGCGCAGTTTCACCCCAATTAGCGACAATCTCGAAAAAGTTTTCGGAGTTATTCAGGAGATAGAGCGCCCCGCCATAGCCCGGGAAGAATTTGGAGGTATAATGAGCAATGGCCTCATAGGTTTCTTCCGGGGTCTGGCAGGACTGGAAAAACTCGTTCATCTCCTGGAGCAGAGCCATATAGCGGTTGCGCTCTTCAGCTTCTCTGACCAGGGACTGGAGTTGCTCATTGGAGGCTTGCAGGTTGGACAAAAATTTCTTAGTTTCGGTGAGGTCTCGAGAAACCGTGACACTGCCCAAGGTCTTCTGATTCTGGTCGCGCAAAATTTTGACGGACAAACTGCAGGGGAAAATTGTGCCGTCCCGTTTCTTCATGTCGATTTCGTAGTGCTTGACGAAACCGTCCCGGCGCAACTGCGTCAACATTTTATCCAGGGCGTCTTTATCGGCGTAAAGCTCAAATGCCTTTTTACCCTGCAGTTCGGCAAAGGTGTAGCCATACATCTCTTCCGCGGCTTTATTCCAGTTGATCAAATTGCCGTGTCGGTCGGCAATGCCGATGGTGTCGACAGAATTATCGAAGATATTGGACATAAAGGCATTGGCTTCAGCCAGTTCGGCCGTACGCTCTTTGACCTTATCTTCCAAATCCACCTGGAATTTTTTCAATTCCAGGGATTGCTCCGCCAGTTCCGAGAGGAAGTGCACCAGGGCCTTGTCATAGGCCATGATAGAGACGACTTTCTCACGGCTGAAGACCGGCAGGCGATTCAAAGCCGCCAGGTAACCATCCACGTCGTATTCGAATTTCTGCGCTTGTTTAACGAAGAATTCCTTTTCGGGAATATCGCCCTCGACCCCAAACTGAGTCATGAACATGGTGGCCAGATGACGCCCAGCCACCAGGATGGGGATAGCGACGTGCCAGAGGCCGAATTTGCACCGGTAGCGGTAAGCCTCCCCTTCCACCAGATGGCCGTTGACGCTGGCATCGCTTTCACGGCAGATCTGAGTAGAAGAAGGGTTGGCGCGATGGAAATTCATGCAGAGATCGGTCCAGCCGGCCCTGACCAGAAAGGACTTGTCAAAGGCGTCGATGATGCTCATGGGCAGGCCGGTGGCCCGGTAATTGGCATCGGCCAGGGTTTGAATCAGGCGCATGTCC
This sequence comes from Deltaproteobacteria bacterium, assembly GCA_023381945.1. The sequence continues at coordinate 608 of JAMCQY010000349.1, read as the reverse complement.
AAGAGGTCGGCAAATCGATAATCTTTCATAGAAACTCTCATTTGACCATCCTTGGTCCATGCTTTCTGGATCAATCCGGCTGAGACCACCTCCTGTAAATGTGGCGACCCGGTGAGGAAATGATGCCAAGAAGCAGATGATTTATTTTTTATACAAGTTGGTTAAAAACATTAACACAAAAGTCAATTAAATTAAAAAAAATATTAATGGTAATATCTCGCTGCAATTGTGGTGCCATGGCTGCTATTTTAACCGCTCCCGCAGAACCTTATTGAGATCGGCCTGCGGTTTTGATAGGATTGACAAGCGGCTGCAATCCAATGCTGGCCGGGATTATTTCCCGGCACCCTGCCAGGGCCGCTGTTCTATTCCGAGGCATGTTGTACTTGGAGGTATTTCATTAATAACTCGTCATCTTTATACGGCGCTCGCGTCTTGATCACCGGGGGCGCGGGCATGATCGGCAGCACCATTGCCCACCTGGCGGTGAATTCCGGAGCCCAGGTCACCATTCTGGACGCCATGCTGCCGGTCTACGGCGGCAACCTCTTTAATCTGGAAGGCATTTTCGGGGCCATAAAGTTCATCCAGGGCGATATCCGCGACGG
>JAMCQY010000024.1 GCA_023381945.1 Deltaproteobacteria bacterium | reverse complement strand
CTCATTTTGTACATAGGAGCGCCTGATGCGGCCGATTACCGGGCCCTGGCCCAGGAGATCGTCAGCCAGGAAGGGAGTTAAAGAGATGGCCAAACGCAGCACTATCGGGGAAAACCCCCTGGATTTCCTGGTTTCGGAAAATCCTCTGGACACTGTGGTGCCGGGACCGGAGGCAGTCTCCCGGGCCGCCAAAACCGGAGAACGGCTGGAGCAGTTAGAATCCGGGATCCGCGCATTGCAAGCAGAGGTGGCCGGGGTCAAAAACCTGGTGGCGGAAAGTGAGCGGGTCAAGGCCGAAGCCGCCCAATTACCAACCGAATTGGCCGGGATGCAGGTGGAACTGGCGCCGCTGAAGGCCGAAGTCGCCGAACTGAAGGCCGAACTGGCTCGGCTGCGGTCGAAGCTGATTCCCTCCGACCTTCCCTGGTGGATGGGAAAGAAGAAATAAGCCGGTATAATAACCGGATAGTAAAAATTATTTTTAGGTGATACTATTTGTTTTATGAAGAGGGGGTAACCTTTAACAGTCCAATTATATCAAAATAGTTATCAAGGTTATCTGTTTTTCGATTCAATCACCGATAAAATAATGGCTGCTAAAGTGAGCCTATTACAACATTATTTTCCGCCCGGTTATTGACAATCCTTCAGCAAACATTATTATTTGCCTAATGCAAGAGGCGGATTTATAAATTAATCCAGTAAATACAATAATATTTAAAATATGATGTATTTAACTTTCATAGTTGGATAATATTTCTGCAAAAACCTATTTTTTTACGGAATGGATTCCGGTAGACCCCTGCGGAGATAGGGAGGAGGGTACCGGTCAGCTTCACCTCGCTCCATCCAGCCGCCAAGGTGCAGAAGACCGCATTTCGAAAATCAATCATTGCCGTGGTTTGTTACGCCGCATCAGGCGCTCCTATGTACAAAATGAGGGAGAGAGGCGCGGCTTCGAAAGTATTGCTTGAAGATTTGGAAGGAAAACCATGGGTTCAAATCATTTTTATAAGATTGTCTTGGCCGATGACCATGTTTTGGTACGTCGGGGTATCAAAAAAATTATTGAGGAAGATACCGGGATGAAGGTCATCGCGGAAGCCGCCGATGGCCTGGAACTCCTTGAAATACTGGAGAAAAGTCACCCTGACCTGGTAGTGGTCGATATCGCCATGCCCCGCCTCCGGGGCCTGGAGGCCGCGAGAAGGGTGAAGAATCTCTATCCGGCCATTAAGGTGCTCATCTTGAGCATGCACCGCAGCAAAGAGTATCTGCTCCAGGCCATGGCGGCCGGCGTGGACGGCTACGTGCTCAAGGAAGACGCTGACACCGCCCTGCATACTGCCATCCAGGAAATCCGCCGGGGCAAGAACTACTATTCGCCGCTCTTATGGGACAGTTAGCCCTAAAGCCGGCGAGCAGGCCCGGTCTTCAACCGGCCAGCCCAGTTTTTTTGCCAATAATTTCTTGCGAATGCCGGTTTTTTAAATTCCCCCTAAATCCCAGGAATGTCGGGCTGGATTTTTCCTAATAAACCGGCAAGAAAAGCGATCATATCTGCCAAAGTCCGATAACACACGGAGTTATTAAGCTTTTACCCTCTCCCCCGATGGGGGAGAGGGTAGGTTGAGGGGGAAGTAATCCGTCGACTAAGCCACCCCTCACCCCGGCCCTCTCCCCTTGTAGGGGAGAGGGGGTTTTTCTGTTGCCAGCCCAAGCCTGCGTCCGCTCTAATAAAATTTCTCCACCCGCTTTTTTCGTTTTTAATCGCCAGCACTTTTGCAAAATCTCTGCCGGACACTGCTGGGGCTGGGGGATTTGGAATGTGCCTTAGAGAAAAAACTTCTGGCAATTGTTAAAACCCCGCCATACTTGATCAGCCAATGGTTAGTTCTACCCTCTCAGCAATTTTTCTTGTCTAAAAATTCTCGAGTTATGTTATAAATATATGTTTTGGAGAAAAATTCGCCTTGAGATAATGCCATGTCAGAGCTATTGCAGGGAAAACCGGGGGAAAGGCGCCTGTTTCTGGGCAATGAGGCCATCGTCCGGGGCGCCCTGGAGGCGGGAGTGGCCCTGGTCACCACTTATCCCGGCACCCCGGCCTCGGAAATCGGCGACCGGAGCTACGAGATTTCCCGGCAGACCAACCTGGCCTTCGAATATTCGGTTAATGAGAAGGTCGCCCTGGAGGTGGCGGCCGGTGCGGCGGCCAGCGGCTGGCGGACGCTTACCGCCATGAAGCATGTGGGCCTGAACGTGGCCGCCGACACCCTCATGACCCTGGCCTACGCCGGGGTCAAGGGCGGCATGGTCATTGTCAGCGCCGACGACCCGTCGCTCTTTTCCAGCCAAAACGAGCAGGACAACCGCTATTACGCCAAGATGGCGGCGCTGGCGATGCTGGAGCCGGACAGCCCCCGGGAAGCCAAGGAAATGACGCAGGCGGCCTTTTCGCTGTCCGAAGAACTGGGCGTGCCGGTGTTGCTGCGCACCACCACCCGGGTAAACCACACCCGGGGAGCGGTGACCTTGGGCCGGCTTGCACCCCGGCCGAACGCGGGGCGCTTCGAGAAAAACCCTTTCCAAAAGGTCATGGTCCCGGCAGTGGCGCGGTTAGCCCACGCCCGGCTGCTGGAGAATTTGTCCCGGGCCCGGGGCCTGGCGGAAGCGAGCCCTTTCAACCGGGTCAGCGGTGAAGGTCCCTGGGGCATCATCGCCAGCGGCGTCAGCCGGACCTACGTGGCCGATGCCGTTCAGGAATTGGGGCTGGCCAAAGAGATCAAATTTTTGGAACTCGGCTTCACCCACCCCCTTCCCGACGATCTCATCGGCAATTTTTTGCAGGGCCTGGAGAAGGTTCTGATCGTGGAGGAACTGGAGCCCTTCTTGGAAGAAGCCGTCAAGGCCATTGCCCAGGACCGCGGCCTCACCGTGCCCATCCGGGGCAAAGGCCCGGGCTTCTTTTCCCGGCTCTATGAATATCACCCGGGGCTGGTGCGGCAAATGATCGCCCGCTGTTTCGGAGAATTGCAGAAACCCGCAGCCGTCACGGTCCCGGAGCAGGTCCTGGGCCAGGCTTTGCCGGACCGGCCGCCCAACCTCTGCCCCGGCTGCCCCCATCGCGCCATGTACTATTCGGTGAAAATCGCCCTGCGGGACCTGGATCTGGAAGGCGTCTTCCCCACCGACATCGGCTGCTACACCCTGGGACTGTTGCCGCCGCTGTCCATGGCCGATTTTCTCATCTGCATGGGCTCCAGCATCAATACCGCCGCGGGCATCTCCCGGGCCACCAAGCAAAAAGTGGTGGCCTTCATCGGGGATTCCACCTTTTTTCATTCCGGGCTCCAGGGTTTGGCCAACGCGGTGCATAACGGCCACGATTTCCTGCTGGTCATCCTGGATAACGGCACCACGGCCATGACCGGCTCCCAACCTCATCCCGGCGTGACCCTGACGCCCCCCGGCTATCCCGGCAAACCCATTGATATCGCCGGAATAGTGCGGGCTTTGGGGGTGGAAAAACTCTGGACCATCAATCCTTTTCATTATAAAGAGGCCCTGGCGGCCACCAAGGAGGCCCTGAATTCTTCCGGGGTGCGGGTGCTTATCTCCCAAGCCCCTTGTTACCTTTATGAATCCCGTATTACCGGGAAGAAGCGCCAGGCCCGGTTCCAGGTCACCGGCGAATGCCAGGAATGCCGCGATTGCCTGGATTACTTCGGCTGCCCGGCCATGTATCTGAAACCGGGAGCCAAAGGCGCCCAAATGCTTATCGACGAAGATATCTGCACCGGCTGCGCCTTCTGCGTCCAATGGTGCGAGTGCATCAGGCCGGTGAAGAAGAAGTGAGCAGTAAGCAGCAAGAATGGTGTCAAAGCGTCTCTCCTGTGCAGAAAAATGGATCAGGAACCATGACCGCCACTGAAAAGCGAAAAGCGAAAACCGAAAATCTGCGCATCTTCTTTACCGGCGTGGGCGGCCAGGGAACCTTGCTGGCCAGCCGGGTGTTGGGCTG
>JAMCQY010000017.1:2371-4025 GCA_023381945.1 Deltaproteobacteria bacterium | reverse complement strand
GCAAAAAATCCCCCCAAGAACCGCGCCGGCCAGCCACTTGTTATACCGCGTCCGGGAGTAAACGCCTCCTTCCCCAACCTCGGGCAATCTGGAAGGGGCCACGGGCAGCCCGTAGCGCGCCGCCAGTTCTTTGATGTTTTCCAGGTGGATGACTGGAGTCCCTTCTCGGAGGAATCGGTAGACGACGAAGTTTCCCTTTTTTAAGAAGTGATCTTGCGGCTGCAAGCCTGTCCTAAGAAATTCTCGCCTCCGGCGCTCGGCGCCCACCGCGGCAATCCCCCCGCCCACATTGATATAAGCCTGGGGGCGGCCTTCCTGGTAATAGAGACTCATCCGCTGATCCACATTCTCATGCAGCGTCTTATCCGTTATCCGGGCCAGGCCGCTGTTTTCTATCGCCTGGATGATGAACTGCCGTCCCTCCTCCGACATCTCCTTCCCCTTGTCGTATCTCCCCCCGATGGAAGCCGCCACCGAACGGAAAGGAAAGAGGCCTCGGTTGTATAGGTAATGTTCCATGTCAATCCACAGGAAACCCGGCTCATTAGCGCCCCATTGCGATGAAGAGGCCGAGGAAATTATGGTGGGTTTCAAGCCCAAAACTTTAATGGCGGCATACAGCGCAATATTCAAGGCGGGGAAAGAACCTGTGACACTGATGGCAATTCGATCGCCCGGACGGACGCCGGCCTGCTCCAGCAGATCGACGATAACTGCGGCGAAGTTTGGGTTTATTGACGTCTGTTTGGCCTCCAGGTTGCCGGAACTGCTGGTGACCGGGCTGATGAAGGTGCCGATAAGCCCCGATTGCGCCGGATCGGCCTCCGGGTCAATAGGATCACCCAGTTTTAGCCGCTCCTCCTTGATCGCCGCCATGGCCTTGGAGGCTAATTGAGCCGCCTCCAATTGAGACGAATAGTAAGGGCTTCTCTCAGTTATCCGGAACTGTTCAGCCGCCAGTCCGCCTCCGACCGCGAAGACCGCCACCAGGATAATGGCGAGCAGAGGAGTGCTGTGGGGCCGCCAATAAATTTTTTTCATTGATTCAAGGCCTCCCCAAATATGAGGACGAGGATGAGCCGGACAATGACGGCCGCAGTGAGCAGGGAACAGATCGATTCTATGACTCCCTGCCGGTCGAGCCAAACTGCGATGAGTCCCGGGATGATAAAACCGATTACGGCAAATTCCAGTTCGCTAACCTTGGGATGAACGAAATAACGCGCCAGCATGCCCATCAGGTAACCGGCCAGGATCATCATTACGGTGCGCCGCCTCCCGTAGATGATCACAAAAGAACCGATGGCTCTAACCACTAAAAAGGCGGCTAAACCAGCACCCAGGGTCGTGGCGATTATCACCGGTTGGGTGAGATAGAGGGCCAGATAGCCCGGCACTACCAGGCCGGCCCCTGCCAGGCCGAATATTTCGGCCAGGAAGATGCTCACCACCAGGCCTATGCCGATGGAAAAAGGCAGCAACTCGATCATCACAATTCCTTTTTCAGGGCCTCGTTCAGGATGCTCCGGTGACGGAAAAAGCGGGTCAAACTTAGCCCCTGCCCCTTGGTATTCCCCATGCCCACCACCACCGTGGACCTTCCGGCAAGTTCCAAAATAAGCTCAAAAATGTCGCTGTCGCTCTTATTTTCTGC